>JBJMGR010000391.1:0-27526 GCA_045807805.1 Pyrinomonadaceae bacterium
CGGCGCGGGCGCTCGCCCGAGAGCCGCTTTCGCTTCGGCAGCGCGTGCGCAAAGGGCGGCTGCGCGCAATGGACTGGCGAGCGTTGCGGCGTCATAGACAGGGTGATGGAGGCCGCGCCGCGTGAGGCTTCGTCCGAGCTTCCGGAGTGCTCGCTCCGTTCTCAGTGCCGTTGGTTCAACCAGAGGGGCGCGGCCGCATGCGCGGTCTGCCCCGAAGTCCTGACGGACATGAGGGTGGACGTGGAAGAGCCTGCGACGGCCGCGACGGCGCTCGCGACCTGAGTCTCACCAGACTTCAGCCTTACGCGTCCGCGAGGCCGTGTAAGGCTGAAGGCCGAACAGACAAGAGTCCCGCGCGTCCAAACGTTGGACGCGCGGGACTCTTATCTCAAGCCCGCGCCGCCGTCAGCACGAACACGTCCGACGCGCCCGACGCGAGCAGCGACGCGGCGCACGCCGAGACGGTCGCGCCGGTCGTGAACACGTCGTCTACGAGCAGCACGCGCTCGCCTTCGACGAGGCGCGGACGCGTAATCGCGAATGCGTTCTCGACTGTCTCGCGACGCGCGCGTGCATCCATACCCGCGCGGTGGCGCTCGCTGTGCTCGACGCGCGCGAGGCTCAACTCGTCGAGCCGAAGCCCCGTCCGCTTCGCTACCGCACGCGCAAGCAGCACGGCCTGATTGAAGCCGCGCGCGCGTTCGCGCTCGGAGTGAAGTGGCACGGGGACGGCGAGCGTCGCCGACGAGAGCGGCGCGCGCGAGGCCGCACACGCGAGCAGGCGCGCGAGCCGCGCGGGCACGAAAGGCTCGCGCTTGAGCTTGAGCACTGATGCGCGCAGAGCGCCCTCGTACAGCCCGCACGCGCGCGCTGCCGCGAACGCCTCAGCGTCGCAGCGGCGGCAACGCACGCGGCTTCTCTTCTCCTCGGGCACGCTCGCCCGCGCGGGCACGCCGCACTTCCAGCACAGAGTCTCTTCGCCCGTGAACAGGCGCGTCGCACGCCAGCACTTCGCGCACGCGGGCGCGTCCGCGCGCGACTCGACGCACTCCGCGCCGCACACCGCGCACGCCTGCGGGTAGACGAGCGACAGCGCCGCGTCGCACAGAAGGTCGAACGTTCGCGCGAGCTTCAATTGAAACGTATCCGATTACCGGCCGGTAAATTTTGTGGCGGGACGGCCGGAGACTTTATCACAAAGAGGCGGCCCCGCCGTCAGTAAAAATTCTGACGGCGGGGCCGGTAGAGAGTCTCGCTCGGGCGGGCCTTACTCCTCGTCTTCGTTGAGCAGCCCGCGCTCCTGCAAGTCCTGGCACTTGAGGCAGTACCTCGCCCACGGCACGGCGTCGAGCCGCTTGTCCGTGACCGGCTCGCCGCAGTTGATGCACTCGCCGTACTCGCCCTTCTCGACGCGCTCCAGCGCCTCGTCTATCAGCGTCAGGAGCTTGCGGTCGTTGGCCGACATCGAGATCAAAAGCTCTTTCGTATATGCGTTGGCCGCCATGTCGGCCGGGTCTTGCGTGGCTTCGAGGTCGCGCTCGCGGCTCGACATCTCGGCCTCGGTCACCAGACTGAACAGCGACTCGCGACGCCCGAGCAGGCGGTCGCGGTACCCCTTAACCTTCCTCTTATCCATTCTTTCGTTCCGCTCCTTTAATTAACCCTGCTTGCACAAAAACCCTCTCAATACGCAATCGCCCGTGGGGAGTTTCAAAACTTCGTCCCGTCACTTCTGGTACGGCACGCCGCGCACGATTGTGTAGGCCCTGTAAAGCTGCTCGGCCAGCACGACGCGTGCCATCTCGTGCGTCAACGTGAGCGGCGAGAGCGACCAGCGAACGTCCGCGCGCGCCCTCACATCCTCCGAGACCCCGAGGTGCCCGCCGACTACGAATGCCGCCTCCCTGACCGAGCGCGTCTGCCACGCTTCGACCTGCGCGGCCAGCGCCTCCGAACTCCAAAGGGTCGTCCCCGACACGTCGAGCAGAACCGCCAGTGCATCAGATGCCAGAGCACCCACTATGCGTTTGCCCTCCTCTTCGAGGCACGCACGCTCGTCCGCCGCCCCGGACTCCCTAAGCTCCACGACCTCGCACCGCGCGAAACGCGAGAGCCTCTTCAAATAGTCCCCGGCGAGCGCCCTCAGGTGCTCGTTCCGAGTCTTTCCAACCCAGATGAGCCGCAAACGCATAAGAGCAAGGATGAAGGCGGAAGGATGAAAGCGACGCTGTCAGCCGTCCGCCTTCCCTTCATCCTTCATCCTTCCTACTTCATCCTTTCCGTCCCTAGCAAGCCTCTCGTACAGGTTCTTCCGGCTGATGCCGAGAACGCGCGCCGCTTCGGACTTGTTGCCGCCGACCGCTTCGAGCGTCTCGCGTATGTACTCGGCCTCAAGCTCCGCGAGAGTCGGGCGACGCGCGCGGCGCGTGTGTGCGGCGGCCGCGACCCTGACTGCTTCTGGAAGCTCGCGCGCGCCGATTGACTGCCCTTCGGCGACGACCACCGCGCGCTCGACGACGTTCGCAAGCTCGCGTACGTTGCCGGGGAAGTCGTACGCCGCGAGCGCCGCGAGCGCCTCACTCTCGAAGCGGCGCGCGGGCCGCCCGTGCTTCGAGGCGTAGTCTGCGAGGAACTTCTGCGCGAGCGGCGCAACGTCCTCTTGTCGTTCGCGCAGTGGCGGCACGTGCACGCGCACGACGTTGAGCCTGTAGAAAAGGTCTTCGCGGAACGCCCGCCGCCTCACCGCGTCGTCCAAGTCAACGTTCGTCAAGGCCACGAGCCGCGCGTCCACACGCACCGTCCGACGCCCGCCCAAGCGCTCGAACTCTCTCCGCTCGATGACGCGCAGAAGCTTCGCCTGTGCGTCCCAAGTCAGGTGCGCTATCTCGTCGAGTACGAGCGTGCCCTTGTGCGCGGCTTCGAGTCGGCCCGGCTTCGCCTGCGTCGCGCCCGTGAACGCACCGCGCTCGTAGCCGAACAGCTCCGCCTCCAACAACTCCGAAGGCAGCGACGCGCAATCTATCTTCACGAACGGCCCCAACGCGCGCCTGCTCATCGCGTGTACGAAGAGCGCGACCGCGTCCTTGCCCGCGCCCGACTCGCCCGTGACGAGCACGTTCGCGTCCGTAGAGGCCACGCGCCCCGCGAGCCTGAGCGCTTCGCGCATGGACTCGGAACGCGCGACCAGCTCGATCATCTCTCGGTTCTCAAAGAGCCTTCGCCGCCTTCCGCCTCTCTGGGAAGCTCGACGCGCGCGGCGTCGCGCCAGAGGCGTTCGAGGTCGTAGAAGCGGCGCGACTTATCATCGAAGACGTGGAAGATGAAGTCGCCGTAGTCGAGCAGAACCCACTCGGCCGATTTGTAACCTTCGATGCGCGCGGGCTTCACGCGCAAGTTCTTCCGAAGGTGATCCGCGACCGCGTCGGCGATTGCCTGCACCTGCCGCACGTTCGTCCCCGAAGCGATAACGAAGAAGTCCGTGAAGCTCGCGACCTCGCGCAGATCGAGCACGACCGTGTCGAGCGCCTTTCGCTCGTCCGCCGCGTGCACGGCGGCGCGTATGCGCTCGTCGAGGTCTTCCGCCCTCATGGCGGGCTTCGCCTCCGCCACGTTCTCTTCGCGCCCGGTCGCGTCGCCCGCGCCCTCCGCCTCAGCTCTTTTCCTTGATTCCGGCATCGGAGAATTCTGTTCCATCTGCCCCCCGGTAAAGTCCGTACTTCTTTATGTACTCCGCGACCTCGGGCGCGACGAGCGCGTCCAATCTACTCAACTCGCCCTGTTCCACCGCGGTACGCACCGCGGTCGCCGAAGCGTCAACGTTCGACGCGTCCGTCAGGAAGACGCGCGCCTCGTCCGTGTTTTCAATCCCACTCTCGACCTCTTCGCGCGTGCGGCCACGCACGTCAACTATCCGCCGACGAATCTCATCCGTGACGTGCCCGGTCGGGAGTTCATAGCCGGGCCGCGTCACGACGATTGTGTCCGTCAACGTTAAGACCCTCTCCCACTCGCGCCAAGCCGTTATCTCCTCCCAGGAGTCCGCGCCCATCACGAAGAAGAGCCGCGTCGCCTGCCCCGCGCGCTCGCGAAAGGATGATAGCGTCTCGACCGTGTAGGGCCGCTCGGGCGCGGCCAACTCTACGGCCGAGATTCGCATGCGCCCCTCGCCCTGCGTCGCAAGCGCGAGCATCGCGTAGCGGTCGTGCGCGGGGCTCACCCTCCGGTCGCGCTTGTGCGGCGCGACGTAGGCCGGTATGAAAAGAACTTCGTCGAGCGCGAAGAGCAGAAGCAGCCCGCGAGCGACGCCCAGATGCCCCTCGTGAACGGGGTCGAACGTCCCCCCGTAGAGCGCAACGCGCCTGTGCCTCCGCGTCATCCCTCGTAGTCGCTGATGAGAGTCTCACGCGTCTCTATGACGGGCGACGTGCCTACCTCTTCCAGCTTGCGCTCGCACGCTCGCACAAGCTCTCGAAGCCCCCGGTTCGTGGCCGAAGAGATTTCAAAGAACTCGCGCCCGTCCGCGAGTGCGCGCTCACGTAGTCGCTCAAGCCTCTCGGGCTCGTCTAAAGCGTCGAGCTTCGTCGCGACGACGAACTGCGGACGCTCCGCAAGCTGCGGGTCGTATGCCGCAAGCTCCCGGTTGATTATCTCGTAGTCCGAGACAGGGTCGCGCCCCGAAAGCGACGACACGTCAACCATGTGAAGCAGCAGCCTCGTACGCTCGACGTGGCGCAGGAAGCGGTCGCCCAGTCCAGCGCCGCCGTGCGCGCCCTCTATCAAGCCCGGAATGTCCGCGACGACGAACGTGCGGAAGTCGCCGAGGTCGACGACGCCGAGGTGCGGCTCAAGTGTCGTGAACGGGTAGTCCGCTATCTTCGGCTTCGCGGCCGAGATGGTGGAGATCAAAGTCGACTTCCCCGCGTTCGGGAATCCGACGAGCCCCACGTCGGCGAGGAGCTTCAACTCAAGCTGAAACTCGTACTCCTCCCCCGCGCCGCCCTCTTGGTGATAGCGCGGCGCACGGTTCGTCGAAGAGGTGAAGTGCGCGTTGCCGAAGCCGCCGCGCCCGCCCTTCGCGGCGAGCCAGCGCTGCCCGTCGTGCGCGAGGTCAACTAAGAACTCGCCCGTCTCGCCGTCCAAGACCTGCGTGCCGACGGGCACCTTAACTTCAACGTCCGAGCCTTCCTTTCCCGAACAGTTCGAGCCCTCGCCGTGGCGTCCGCGCTCGGCCGTGTGCTCGGGGTTGTAGCGAAGGTGGAGCAGCGTGTTGTACGAAGAGTCTGCGACGAGCCAAACGTCGCCGCCGCGCCCGCCGTCGCCGCCCGAAGGCCCGCCGCGCGGCACGAACTTC
Organism: Pyrinomonadaceae bacterium; assembly: GCA_045807805.1. Taxonomy (GTDB): domain Bacteria; phylum Acidobacteriota; class Blastocatellia; order Pyrinomonadales; family Pyrinomonadaceae; genus QHXN01. The sequence goes on from JBJMGR010000391.1 coordinate 5,351, forward strand.
TCGCGACGAAAGGCCGTTACGCCGTTTCCGCCGTGCCCACCCTTAACGCGAATCTTTGTACGGTCGATGAACATTTAGCTGTTAGCTGTTGGCTGTTGGCTTTTAGCTCCAAGCCGTTCGCTATTAGACAAGGCTAACAGCCAACAGCTAAAAGCTACTACAAAACAACGCGACGCCCGTTCGCTTGAGTGTTCCACTCGGCGCGGGCGTCGCATCGGAAGCAACTTGCGTGTCCTTCGCGGGGACTTTAAGCGGCTGCCGCCGGTGCCTCCTGCGCTGGCGCCGAGGCGGCCGCAGCCTCCGCCGGGTAGACGCTTATGAACTTGCCGCCACGCCCCTTATCCTCGAACTTCACGACGCCGTCGATGAGCGCAAACAATGTGTCGTCCTTGCCGCGCCCGACGTTCTTGCCGGGCTTCCACTTCGTCCCGCGCTGGCGCGCGAGGATGTTTCCGCCGAGCACGCGCTCGCCGCCGAACTTCTTCAACCCAAGCCGCTGCGCGTTCGAGTCGCGCCCGTTTCGCGATGAGCCTACGCCCTTCTTATGTGCCATTGTATTAACCTCAAAAGCAGATGTTGGATACTAGATGCCGGTTCTCAACTAACATCCGGCATCTGACATCTTCGCTTATCCGATAGATTCAATCTTGACCGTCGTGTAGTCCTGCCTGTGGCCCTGCCTGCGCTTGTACTGCTTGCGGCGCTTCTTCTTAAACACGATGATCTTCGTGCCGCGGCCGTGGTCTACGACCGTGCCCGTCACCGTCGCGCCCTCGACCGCGGGTGCGCCGACCATGACGCCCGCGTCGCCGCCGCCGATGACGAGCGCTTCGAGTTCGACGGTGTCGCCCGCCTTCGCTTCGAGCGTGGGCAAGCGGACGGAGCCGCCCTCTTCGACGCGGAACTGTTTGCCGCCGGAGCGTATGATTGCGTAAGCCATTTTCTCTACTCCTCCCACACAGGCGGGCTCACCCGCCCCAGAAAAGTCCTTCATTATAAAGTCGATAGTCCGGCCCGTCAAACCGCCGCGACGCCCTGTTTTCAGGCCCTGCTCGCGGCGGCCAGTCCGCCCTGATTCTTGTGCCTCTCGAAGAACTGCTCCATGAAGCGCGTCGAGTATTCGCCCGCGCGAAAGTACGGGTCTTCCATGATCGCGCGGTGGAGCGGAATCGTCGTCTTCACCCCCTCGATGACCATCACTTCGAGCGCGCGGCGCATGCGCGCTATCGCCACCTCGCGCGTGCGCGCGTGGACGATGAGCTTCGCGATGAGCGAGTCGTAGTAGGGCGGGACGTAGTAGCCGGGGTACGCGGCCGTGTCGAGTCGCACGCCCGGCCCGCCCGGCGCGTTGTAACCCGTAATCAATCCGGGCGACGGCGCGAACGTGCGCGGGTCTTCGGCGTTGATGCGGCACTCGATGGAGTGGCCGACGAAGACCACGTCAGACTGCTTGTACCAGAGCGGATTCCCCTCGGCGACTAAAATCTGGTTGCGCACGATGTCGGCCAGCGTGATCATCTCGGTCACGGGGTGCTCGACCTGTATGCGCGTGTTCATCTCCATGAAGTAGAACTGGCCGTCCTCGTCGAGCAGGAACTCAATCGTCCCCGCGCTCGAATAGCCCACGCGCTTGCAGGCATCGACGGCGGCCGTGCCCATCTGCTCGCGAAGCTCTGGCGTGAGCACGGGCGACGGCGCTTCTTCGATGAGCTTCTGATGGCGGCGCTGTATGGAGCAGTCGCGCTCGCCGAGGTGTATGCAGTGGCCGTGCTCGTCGGCGAGCACCTGAATCTCTATGTGGCGCGGGTTCTCTATGTACTTCTCTATATAAACGTCGCCGTTCTTGAACGCGGCGGCGGCCTCCGTCGAGGCGGTCTGCATCGAGGGGCCGAGTTCCTCTTCGGTGCGGACGATGCGCATGCCGCGGCCGCCTCCGCCCGCCGCCGCCTTGATGATGACGGGGTAGCCTATCTCGCGCGCGACCGCGAGCGCCTCATCCTCGCTCTTCAAGGGGTCGGGGCTGCCGGGAAGGATGGGGAGACCCGCCTCCTTCATCGCGCGGCGCGCCTCGACCTTATCGCCCATCATGCGTATGACCTCCGGGCGCGGGCCTATGAACTTGACGTTGCACGCCTCGCAGATTTCGGCGAACTGCGCGGACTCCGCGAGGAAGCCGTAGCCGGGGTGGATGGCGTCAACGTTCGTTATCTCCGCGGCTGCGATGACGGAGGTGATGTTGAGATAGCTCTGCGCGGAGGTCGGGCCGCCGATGCAGACGGCCTCGTCGGCGAAGCGCACGTGCAGAGAGTCGCGGTCGGCCGTCGAATGCACCGCCACGGTCTGGATGCCCATCTCCTTGCACGTCCAGATGATGCGACAGGCTATCTCGCCGCGGTTCGCGATAAGAATTTTGCGGAATCGGCGCATGTAAGCTCAAAGTTTCAAGTTCCAGGTTGCAAGTTCAAAGTTAGAAGGCGCTCTCTTAACTTTGAACTTGCAACCTGGAACTTTGGACTACTTCTTTATCCCGAACAGTGGCTGGCCGTACTCGACCGGCTGGCCGTTCTCGACGTAGATTTTCACGACCGTGCCGGCGGCGTCCGACTCTATCTCGTTCATCAGCTTCATCGCCTCGATGATGCAGACGACCGTCCCCACCTCGACGTGCGAGCCGGCCTTCACGAACGAGTCCGCGTCGGGCGAGGGCGAACGGTAGAAGGTGCCGACGATAGGCGAAGTGACGATGTGCAGCTCCTCTTCGGGCACGACCGACGCGGGCTGCTGCTGCTGCTCCGACTGCTGCTGCGTCGCGGCGGCCGAAGACGCGGGCTGCGCGGACGGGGCGTGCTGCATCAGCGACGCGGCGTGTGTCGCGGGTGGTGCGACGAACGCGGGAGCGCCCGCACCGGGCGCGGGGTTGCGGCTGAGGCGTATGCGTATGTCCGCGTTCTCGAACTCGAAGTCGGTCAGGCCGTGCTCGGAGAATAGCTCCGTCAGCTCGCGAACCTCTTCGAGGTTGAGCATGGGCTCGGAGCGGCGCGAAGACTGCTGCTGCTGCCTCTGCTCGGGGCGTCCACCGCGACGGCGGCCTCGCCCGTGGCGCGACGAAGCGCCGCGCTCCGAACTTCCCGCCTCGACCTCGGGGGCGGCCGCGGTGCCCGCCCCCGAGGAGTCGCCCTGCGACTGCTTCTCATCGCTCATCTTATGCCTCCGTCGTTGGCACTCGCCGCGCCGTTTCGACGCAAGAGAAAAGCCCCTTCGCCGCTTGCCGAGCGAGGCGCGCGGTGGGGCTTTCGCTTAAGGGAAACTCTTTCGGAGCCTTCTCGTCGGGCGCGGCCTTCAAACTGCGGAGACGGCAGACGCGCGCGGCGCGCTCTAGGCCCTTCGCCCCGCCTCGACTAGTCGGTCTCCTGCTCGCCCGCGGTCTTCTCGGTCTTCTTCGAGCGACTACCGCCGCGCCCTTCCTTCTTCGTCGAGTCGGCGGAAGATGTCTCGGCCTTCGTGCCCGCCTTCGCGGACTTCTTCCCGGCCTTGCCAGCAGACTTCTTCGGCGCGGTGGCCGCCAATTCGCGCGGGTTGCCGACAAGCTCGATTATCGCAAGCTCGGCGTTGTCGCCGTCGCGGTGGCCGAGCCGTATGATTCGCGTGTAGCCGCCCGGACGCTCCGCGTAGCGCTTGCCGAGTTCGTCGAAGAGACGCTTGAGGGCGGCGACGCCGGCCGTGCGAGGCGCGCGAGCCTGACCGCGCTTGCCCGCGCTTACGGCCTGATTGCGATTGCCCGCGTGGAAGAACGTCGCGGCCTGACGGCGCAGGTGCAGAGCTTGCGCGATTGCCTCGTCGCCGTCGAGTGCGCCCGCGCGCTTGGCGAGCGTGATAACGCGCTCGACGAACGGCCGCAGTTCCTTCGCCTTCGGGACGGTCGTGATGATCCGCTCGTCGCGCGCGTTAATCAGCGAAGTCGCGAGGTTGCGGAGCATGGACATGCGGTGCTCGCTCGTCCTCCCGAGTTTCCTGTGTGCATTCAAGTGTCGCATGACAAATCCTTGTCGTGAACCGTGAACCGCGACGAGAAGAAGCCTGTTCTTAACTTGTCAAGGTTTACGGTTCACCGTTTACGGTCTCTACTCCTCGTCCTCGTCGTCGTCGTCGGCGTACTCGCTGAGGTCTATGTCGGAGCCGCCCGTGCCCGGTATCGGGTTGCCCTGCTCGTCGAAGGCCATGCCGAAGTCGAGCCCCATGCCGTGCAGGATCTCCTTTATCTCGTTCAGAGACTTCTTGCCGAAGTTCTTCGTCGCGAGCATCTCCCGCTCGCTACGCTGTACGAGGTCGCGGATGGAGCGGATGTTCGCGTTCTTCAGGCAGTTGTATGAGCGAACGGACAACTCAAGCTCGTCAACCGAGCGGTCGAGCACGTCGTTGCGCGGCAAGGGCGGGCGCTCGATGTTCTGGTATGCGAACTCGTCCGTGTCCTCCTCGAAGTTGATGAAGATCTGCATGTGATCCTTGATCAGCTTCGCGGCGAGGCCGATGGCGTCGTCCGGCTTCACCGAGCCGTCCGTCCAGACCTCGATCGTCAGCTTGTCGAACTCCGTGTTCTGACCCAGACGCGCGGCCTCGACCGTGTAGTTCACCTTCTTGACGGGCGTGTGGACGGAGTCTACGGGTATGTAGCCAAGGCTCAAGTCCTCGTCGAAGTTGCGCTCGGCGGGGACGTAGCCGCGCCCGCGCTTGAGACGCATCTCGATGGTGAGCGAGCCCCCCTCGCTCACGGTCGCGATGTAGACCGAGGGGTCGAGGACTTCCACGTCGGCGTCGGCATCTATGTCGGCCGATGTGACCTCGCCCGCGCCGTCGCGGTGGATGGTCAGGGTCTTGGCCTCGGTGCCGTGGAGTTTGAAGGGCACCTGCTTGAGGTTGAGTATAACGTCGGTCGCGTCCTCGACGACGCCGCGTATGGATGAGAACTCGTGCTCGACGCCCTCGATCTTGACGGCGGTGATTGCCGCGCCCTCAATCGAAGAGAGCAGCGCGCGGCGCAGAGAGTTGCCGATGGTCGTGCCGAAGCCGCGCTCGAACGGCTGCGCGGAGAAGCGCCCGTATCGCTCCGTGAGCGTGTCGCCCTCGACGGCGAGGCGGCGCGGCATCTGAAAACCTGTCCAGAGGTTGTGTTGATCCATTGCCATAGTCGAAATACCTTCGTATGAAAAAGGGCAACCAATGCGTAAGCGACACGCGCGCGAGCGGGCCTTCCGGTTAAAGCCGCCCACACGCGCGTCGCCACACGGCTCGCGCTTACTTGCTGTAAAGCTCGACGATTAGCTGCTCGTTGATCGAGCGGTCGATGTCATCGCGTACGGGCAGCGTCACCACGCGCGCACTCATCTCCGCGCCGTCCGCCGGAACTATCCAGTTCGGACGGCCGCGGCCACCCGCTGTCTGCCATGCGCCCTCGACGTGCGCGTTCGCGCGGCTCGCCTGCTTTACGCTGACGTTGTCGCCTGACTTGACCTGAAAACTGGGTATGTCCACCTTGCGCCCGTTGACCTCGATGTGGCCGTGGTTGACGAGTTGTCGCGCCTGGCGTCGCGACGTGGCGAAGCCCGCGCGGTAGACGGCGTTGTCGAGGCGGCGTTCGAGCAGGCTCAAAAGGTTCTCGCCCGTGATGCCCTTCATGCGGGCCGCGCGCTCGAAGTAGTTGCGGAACTGCCCTTCGAGTACGAAGTAGATTCTCTTGACCTTCTGCTTCTCGCGGAGCTGAAGGCCGTAGCCCTGAAGCGCCTTGCCGCGGCGCATGGTGTTGCCGTGCTGTCCGGGCGGCTGCGTGCCGCGCTTCTCAATCGGGCAAGACTGCTTGTAGCAGCGGTCGCCCTTCAGGAATAATTTTGCGCCCTCGCGGCGGCACAGACGGCACACCGCGCTTCGATACCTAGCCACTTCGTTTTGCCTCCGGTCTAAATGTCAGACGGAAAAGTTTACAGACCACACGCGATGCGGCGCGCGGCCCTTCGTCCTTTAGGTTTTACAAAGCCGTCAGCATTCAGCTATCAGCGCTCAGCTTTAAAACCTGTTCTAAACTGAGCGCTGATAGCTGAATGCTGATAGCTACTAGCTAAACTCTGCGCCGCTTCGGCGGGCGGCAGCCGTTGTGCGGGATGGGCGTAGTGTCGCGTATGGTCGTGACGCGTATGCCCGCGCTGTTGATGGCGCGAATGGCTGACTCGCGCCCGCCGCCCGGCCCCTTGACGTGAACCTCGGCCTGCTGCATCCCGACATCCTTAGCCTTGTTGGCGGCCTCATATGCGGCCTGCTGCGCAGCGAAGGGCGTGCCCTTGCGCGAGCCGCGGAAGCCACGCGCGCCCGAGGAGGACTGCGCGACGAGGTTGCCCTCGGTGTCCGTGATGGATATCAGCGTGTTGTTGAACGACGCCGAGATGTGAACTATCCCGACGGGGATGTTCTTCTTCTCCTTCTTGCGGAAGGTCTTCTTCTTGCCGGTTGTCGCTTTTGCCATTGTTCTAAAGCTGTCAGTTATCAGCGGTCAGCGCTCAGCCAAATACGGCCAGCCGACCTTGCTTTTAAAACCTCAGACGCCCGCTGTCAGCAAAGAGCTGAGTGCTGAAAGCTGAGGGCTCTCTTACTTCTTGCCCGGTGCCTTCTTCTTGGCGACCGTGGCGCGGCGCGGGCCTTTGCGTGTGCGCGCGTTGGTGTGGGTGCGCTGGCCGCGCACGGGCAGGCCACGGCGGTGGCGCAGGCCGCGGTAGGAGCCGATGTCCATCAAACGCTTGATGTCCATCTGCACGCGCTTGCGCAGGTCGCCCTCGACCTCGCCCTGCGCCTCGATGGTCTGACGGATGCGGCCCAACTGCGCCTCGTCGAGGTCGCGCACGCGCACATCCGCGCTCACGTCCGCCTCCTGAAGTATGGAGGTCGCGCGCGAGCGCCCGATGCCGTAGATGTACGTCAGTCCGATTCCGATCCTCTTGTTTACGGGGAGGTCAACGCCGACTACACGAGCCATTTCAGTTCTATCTCCGAGTAAAAATCAATTTGCGATTTTAGATTCTTGAGTTGCGATTTTGTTGATGACAGCCGCGCCGTCTCAAATCGAAAATCAAAAACCCAAATCAAAAATTCCCTACCCCTGCCGCTGCTTGTGCTTGGGGTTGGTGCAGATCACCCTGACCACGCCCTTGCGGTGGATGACCTTACAGTTGTCGCACATCTTCTTGACCGATGCCCTAACCTTCATCTCACTTCACCCCTCTAACGGGAATCGCCCGCCTCTCACTTGTAGCGGTACGTTATCCGCCCTCGGTTCAGGTCGTACGGCGAAAGCTCCACGAGCACCCTGTCGCCCGGAAGAATCCGTATGAAGTTCTTCCGCATCTTGCCCGAGACGTGCGCCAGAACCTGATGCCTACTGTCGTCCAACTCCACGCGAAACATAGCGTTAGGCAGAGTCTCGACGACTTTAGCCATAACTTCTATCGCTTCTTCTTTCGCCATGGCCCGCGAGTCTCATCAGCACAAAAACTGACTAGGCTGGCAAACTACGAATAATAACATGCTTACCGCTCGCCTCCAAGCACAGGCGGGCCCGAGTCTCGCCCTTGAATCAGGCGCTGGCCGTCCCCGCCTGCTCGCGGGACTCTTCCGCCTCGGCGACGCGGGTCAGAATTTCCGGCCCCTCCTCGGTCACGGCTACCGTGTGCTCGACGTGCGCGGAGGGGCGTCCGTCGAGCGTGACGACCGTCCAGCCGTCCTTGAGCGTCTTGGTCTTCTGCGTGCCCATGTTAATCATCGGCTCGATGGCGAAGACGTAGCCCGAACGGATTTTGATGCCCGTGCCCGGCTTTCCGTAGTTCGGTATCTGCGGGTCTTCGTGCATTTTTCTGCCGATGCCGTGGCCCACGTAGTCGCGCACGACCCCGTAGCCTTCGGACTCAGCCAACTCCTGCACGGCCCAGCCAATGTCGCCCAGGTACTTCCCCGGCCAGCATTGGTTGATGGCGCGCGCGAGGCACTCCTCGGCGACGCTTATGAGCTTGAGCCTGTCCTCGCCGACGCGTCCGACGGGCACGGTGGTGGCCGTGTCGCCGACGTAGCCGCCGAGCGTGACGCCGCAGTCGAGCGAGAAGATGTCGCCCTCTTGCAGGACGTAGGCCGACGGGAAGCCGTGGACGACCTGCTCGTTGACCGACGCACAGATGGAGAACGGAAAGCCGTGGTAGCCCTTGAAGGTCGGGATGGCTCCGGCGTCGCGAATCATCTTCTCGGCCGCCATGTCGAGTTCGAGCGTATTGATGCCGGGCGCGACCATGCGGCGCAACTCCTCGCGCACCTGCGCCACGAGCCGCCCCGCGGCGCGCATCTTCTCAAGCTCTCTTTTCGACTTCCCGATAATCATTCGTTGGTGAATGGTAGATGGTAAATGGTGAATAGTGGTTGAGAGCCGACGGAGTTGAGCGATAACATTCGACGCCGGAATCGTTCAACCACTATTTACTATTCACTATCTACTGCCTTCTCAATATCCGCGTAGATGGCCTCGGCGTCGCGCGTGCCGTCAACGCGGCGGAGACGGTTCGTGCGCTCGTAGTATTCTATGAGCGGCCGCGTCTCGCGCTCGTAGGTCGAGAGCCGCGCCTTTATCGTCTCGGCGTTGTCGTCCGTGCGGCGCGAGAGCTTCACGTCGGGGTGGAGGTCGCAGACCTCGTCCGACTTCGGCGGCTTGAAGTAGACGTTGTAAATCTCGCCGCAGACCGGGCAACTCCGACGGCCCGTCACGCGCCGCTCAAGGATGTCAAAAGGCACGTCAACGAGCACAGCGAGGAGCGCGTGATCCTGTTCGGCCGCGAGGCGCTCCAACATCTCCGCCTGCGCGGTCGTGCGCGGGAAGCCGTCGAGGACGTAGCCGTCTCGGCAGTCGGCCTGCGCCGTGCGCTCCTCGACGATCTGTATCGTCAACTCGTCGGGGACGAGCGCGCCCGAGGCGAGTATGACGCGAAGCTGCTCGGCCAGAGGCGTCTCGGCCTGCTTCATCGCGCGGAACATGTCACCCGTCGAAATCTGCGGGAGGCCGCGACGCTCTTGCAGGAGTCGCGCCTGCGTCCCCTTGCCCGCGCCCGGCGCACCCATGAGGACGATGATTTTCGACATAAGATTAGGTTTTGGGTTTTAGGTACTAGGTGCTGGTAAAACCTAAAATCCAAAACCCAGCACCTAACACCCGTCTTACGCTCTGCGCCCGCGCAGTCGGCTGCCCGGCCCGAAGAATCCCTCGTAGTTGCGCATGACGAGTTGCGCCTCTATCTGCGCGACCGTGTCCATGGCGACGCCGACTAAAATCAGGAGCGACGTGCCGCCGAAGTAGAACTGATAGCCCATGCCGTGCGGTATCCACCCGAGTCCGGGCGTGCCCGAGACGAACTCCTCTATGCGACCGCCGAAGAACGGCAGGCGGCCCACGTTGAAGCCCGAGAGCATCAACTGCGGTATGAAGGCGACGAGCGCGAGGTATATCGCGCCGACGGTCGTCAGGCGCGTCAGTATCGTGTTCAGGAACTCGGCGGTGTTCCGGCCGGGTCGGATACCGGGGATGAAGCCGCCGTGCTTGCGCAGGTTGTCCGACACCTCTTCGACGTTGAAGATGATCGTGATGTAGAAGAAGGTGAACAGGACGATGAGCGAAAGGTATATCAGCTCGTAGTAGGGGTCGCCGCCGTGGAAGCCCTGGAAGAAGTTGTGTATCCCGTAGCGCCAGTCCTGCACCTGCGGGTCGAAGGCGACGAACTGAAGGACTGTCTGCGGTATCGCGAGCACCGACGAGGCGAAGATGACGGGGATGACGCCGCCCATGTTTATCTTGATGGGCATGTGCGTCTGCTGCCCGCCGACGAGCTGGCGGCCGACGTGTCGCTTGGCGTAAGAGATGGGCACCTTGCGCCGTGCGGACTCGACGAAGACGATGAAGGCGATGAGCCCGACGAGTATCGCGGCCATGGCGATGACGCCGATGACTGCGAACGTGTCGCCGCTGCGCAGGCGCTCTACGACCTGCGGGACGCCGCGCGACGGCAGGCCGATGACTATTCCGGCGAAGATGAGGAGCGAGACGCCGTTGCCGATGCCGCGCTCGGTTATCTGCTCGCCGAGCCACATGACGAAGATGGTGCCCGTCGTGAGCGTTATCATCGTCGTGGCGATGAAGCCGAAGCCTTCCGCGCCGACCTGATTGGCCTGCAACCAGCGCGCGACGATGAAGGTCTGGAACATGCACAGTATGACCGTCAAATAGCGGTTGTACTGGTTGAGCTTCTGGCGTCCGGCCTCGCCCTCCTCCTGCAAGCGCTTGAGCTGCGGGAAGACGGTCGTCATCAACTGCGTGATGATGGTCGCGGTGATGTAGGGCGTCACGCCGAGCGCGAAGACCGAGATGGTCTGGAAGTTCCCGCCGGAGAAGAGGTCGAGCACTCCGAGGAGCGTGGTGCCGACCTGCTCCCAGACGTGCCTGAGTTGGTCGCGGTCAACGCCGGGCGCGGTGATGTGCGCGCCCAGGCGGTAGACGGCGAGCAGCCCGAGCGTAAACATTATGCGCTTACGCAGGTCGGGCACGCTGAACATGTTGCGGACTGCGGCGAAGAACTTTTCCATGGCTTTCAGCTTTCGGCCTTCGGCACTCGGCTTTCTCCCGTCGGCGGACGGTTCGGATTCAAGCGGTCACAGCGTCGCAATGATAACAAAGCTGGCCGCCGAAAGCTTTTGTGCTGACGGCTCCTGTTGCAAAAGAACGCTGAAGACGCTTCGAGGGGGGTTTTCAGGGAACCTCCCGCGGCGTCCTCAGCGTGTGCTTACGTTCGGCCTCTTCAAAGCTGCAAGGCCCGGCGCGCTCGACGGGGCGGCGGCCTACTCCGTGACGGGCACGAGGGCGTCGGACTTGTGGTGCGCTGAGACGACGTTTACGGTGCCGCCCGCGGCCTCTATCTTCGCGCGCGCGCCCTTCGTGAAGCGGTGCGCGGAGACCGTGAGCGCCTTCGTCAACTCGCCCGTGCCGAGCACGACAACGTCGCGCTTGCCCTTGGCGATAACGCCTCGCTCGTGCATCGTCTCGGGCGTTATGGAGTCGCCCGCATCGAAGCTGTTCTCAAGCGTTTCGAGCGTCACCTCGATCCACTGCTTCTTGAAGATGTTCGTGAAGCCGCGCTTCGGCAGGCGGCGCTGGAGGGGCATCTGCCCGCCCTCGAAGCCGACCTTGCCCGAGTAGCCCGAGCGAGACTTCTGCCCCTTGTTGCCGCGACCCGCCGTCTTGCCTAGACCACTGCCGGGGCCGCGGCCGACGCGCTTCTTCTTGTGCGTCGAGCCTTCCGCGGGGCGTAGATTGTTAAGACCGATAGCCATTACTCACTCCGTTCGTAGTTACAAGTTCAAAGTTACAAGTTCAAAGTTAAAGGCAACGGACGTGTTCTTAACTTTGAAACTCGCGACATGGAACTCGTAACTATTCAATAATCCTAATCAGGTGCGGCACCTTCTCGACCATGCCGCGCATCGAGGCCGTGTCGGGGCGCTCGACCACCTGGTTGAGCTTCGTGAACCCGACCGAGCGCACGATCTCCTTCTGCGTCTCGGGGAAGCCGATGGCGCTGCGGTAATACTGTATGCGAATCTTGCCGCCGCCCTCGTCCTGCTGCTTCTTCTCGTCAGTCATCTCTAAAACCTCGTTCCAAGTTGCGAGTTCAAAGTTGAAGGCATGCTCTTAACCCTGAACTTGCAACTTGGAACTTTCAACTAAAGCTCTTCGACTTGCTTTCCGCGCAGGCGCGCGACCTCGAACGGGTCTTTCATGTTGAGCAGGCCGTCGAAGGCCGCGCGTACGACGTTGTGCGGGTTCCCCGAACCGAGCACCTTCGTACGAACGTCGTGGACGCCCGCGGCCTGCATCACCGCGCGCACCGCGCCGCCCGCGATGACGCCCGTGCCCTCGCTCGCCGGCTTCATCAGCACGCGGCCCGCGCCGTGGTGGCCGATGATCGGGTGCGGCAGGGTGTTGCCGATGAGGGGGACGCGTATCAGGTTCTTCTTCGCGGCCTCAATCGCCTTCTTGATGGCGACGGGGACTTCGCGCGCCTTGCCCGTGCCGAAGCCGACGTGGCCCGCGCCGTCGCCGATGATGACGAGTGCGGCGAACGAGAGGTTCTTGCCGCCCTTGACGACCTTCGTAACGCGGTTGATGGAGATGACCTGATCGGTCAGGTCAAGCCCTTGCGCTGGGATTCTCTGTCTCGGTTGTCGCATTGCTCACCTTTCAAAAACTACTTCAGGCCGCGGCCTCTTTGCCGCCCTCTTCCGCGTCGGCCGCCTCTTCCGCCTCGCTCTCGTTCTTGTTGAGGCCCGCCGCACGCGCCGCGTCCGTCAGAGCCTTGACGCGCCCGTGGAAGCGGAAGCCGCCGCGGTCGAAGACGACCTGCTCGACGCCCGCCGCAATCGCGCGCTCGGCAATCGCCCGGCCGACGCGCTCGGCGGACTCTATGTTGCCGCCCGTCGTGCCGCGCAAGTCCTTCTCGACCGTAGAGGCCGAGGCGATTGTGACGGCGCGCTCGTCGTCGATGACCTGCGCGTAGATGTGATTGAGGCTGCGGAATATCGCGAGGCGCGGTCGCGCGGCGCTTCCGCGCACGTTGCGGCGTATGCGCGTGTGTACCGCACGCCTGACCGCTGCTTTGTCTCTCTTTGCCATCTTCTTTTCGCTCCTTTAGCCGCCGCGCATGCCGATGCTCTACCGTAGCAAGGGGTGATTCTCCTCACGAAGAACCGCGTGGCTAAACTTGAAAACTACTTTCCGGTCTTGCCGGGCTTCAGCTTCAACTGCACGTCCGAGTAGCGCACGCCCTTGCCCTTGTAAGGGTCGGGGCGGCGCAGGCCGTGCATCTCAGCGGCGACCTGACCGAGCTTCTGCTTGTCGATGCCCGTGAGCGTCAGCGTCAACTGGTACTGCTGAATGGACGCCTTCGTCGCGACGCGCTCGCCCTTCACGTCTATCCCCTCGGGGAGGGGGAACTCGATGGGGTGCGAGTAGCCGAGCGAGAAGACAATCTTCCGCCCCTGCACGTCGGCCTTGTAGCCGACGCCGACCACGTCCATCTGCTTCGTAAACCCCTCGGTGACGCCGACGACTGCGTTGTTGGCGAGGGCGCGCGCGAGGCCGTGGTTGGCGCGGAAGTCGTCCGACGCGCGCTCGGCCTGCAACTGCCCGTCTTCGAGCTTGAACGTGACGCCCTCGGGGATAGGCGTGCGCAGGGTGCCTTTGGGCCCCTTCACCTCTAGCTCGCGCTCGTGGAGCGTCACCGTGACGTTCGCCGGCACCGTGATAACTTTCTTTCCTATACGACTCATTGCTTTAACCTTCGGTTAAAGAGATGTCAGATACTGGATGTCAGATGTTAGGAAAGGCATTTCACTAGCATCCGGCATCGTGCATCCGGCATCTGCTTAATAGATTGCTGCCAGGACTTCGCCGCCGACGTTCTCCCGGCGCGCGCGCTTGCCCGACATGAGGCCGCGCGAAGTCGAGACGATGTTGACGCCGTAGCCGCCCAAGACCTTCGGTATATCGGTCGCGCCCATGTAGACGCGGCGGCCGGGCGTCGAGACGCGCGACAGGTGCGTGATGGACGACGTGCCCCGCGCGTCGTAGCGCAGGAAGATGCGAATCGTGCGCTTGACGCCCTCGCCCTTGGTGACGAAGTTATTGATGTAGCCCTCTTCCTTCAGGATGCGGGCTATCTCCAGCTTCAGCTTCGACGCCGGGATGTCCACGCGCGAGTGCTTCGCCGCGATGGCGTTACGCATCCGCGTCAGCATGTCGGCAATAGGATCAGTCATTACTCAAACTCCAAAAAAAGCTATCAGCTTTCAGCTATCAGCGGTCAGCCAAACCGCGCTTCGCGGCTTGAAGCCGTCAACTTTCGTTCAGCTCGGATTGGCTGAAAAGCTGAAAGCTGACTGCTGGCCGCTCCTCTACCAGCTCGACTTGACGACGCCGGGTATCTGGCCTTGCAGCGCCAGCTCGCGGAAGCAGATACGGCACAGCTTGAACTTGCGCAGGTATGCGCGGGGCCGCCCGCAACGCTCGCAACGCGTGTATGCGCGCGAAGAGAACTTCTGCGGCCGCTTCGACTTCGCGATAAGGGATTTCTTCGCCATAGAACCTCAGATGTTAGATGTTAGATGCTCGATGCTAGACGGCGTCTTCAACTGACCTCCAACACCTAGCATCTGATATCTGCCTTGTTACTGGCGGAACGGCATACCGAGCGCCTTCAGGAGCGCACGCGCCTGCTCGTCGTCGCGCGCGGTGGTGACGATCGAGATGTTCATCCCGCGCGTCTTGTCCACCTTGTTGAAATCTATCTCGGGGAAGATTAGCTGGTCGCGTATGCCGAGCGTGTAGTTGCCGCGCCCGTCGAACGCTTTGGGCGAGACGCCGCGGAAGTCGCGCACGCGCGGGAGCGCCACCGACACGAGGCGGTCGAGGAACTCGTACATACGGTCGCCGCGAAGCGTGACCATCGTGCCGATGGGCATACCCTGACGCAGCTTGAACGAGGCGATGGACTTCTTCGCGCGCGTCGTGACGGGCTTCTGGCCCCCTATCGCGCGAAGCTCGTCCGCGCCCGTGTCAACGATCTTGGCGTTGGCGATGGCCTCGCCGAGCCCCATGTTGAGGACAATCTTTTCGAGCCGGGGAATCGCCATGGGGTTCTCGATGCCGAACTCCTTCGCGATGGCCGGCGCGATCTCTTTCTGATAACGCTCTTTCAGTCTGGCTGCCATTTCGATTAAAACCTCCCCGCATCTTTTTCACGGGTCTCGCCGTCCTTACGAACGTCGCGGCGCTTCCGTGGGTGCGGTGCTCGTCCTTAAAGTTATTCCTTGTCGAGCGCCTGACCGCTGCCCGAGGCGACGCGCGTCTTCGTGCCGTCCGAGGCAATGTCGTAGCGCACGCGCGTGGGCTTGCCGTCGGCGGGGTCTATGAGCTGCACGTTCGAGATGTCCACGTATGCTTCCTTCTCGATGATGCCGCCCGGCTTGTTCGCGCCGGGATTGGCGCGCTGGTGCCGCTTGATGACCGCCACGCCCTCGACCTTCACCTTGCCCTCGCCGGGCTTCACGTCGAGGATGCGCCCGCGCTTGCCGCGGTCGCGGCCCGCCATGACGATGACCTGGTCGCCCTTCCTAATCTTCACACGCTTCGTACCCTGCTGTGCCATAACTCAAATAACCTCCGGCGCAAGCGAAACTATCTTCATGAAGTTGCGGTCGCGAAGCTCGCGCGCCACGGGGCCGAAGACGCGCGTGCCGATGGGCGTGTCGTCGGGCTTGATGAGCACGCACGCGTTCTGGTCGAAGCGTATGTAGGTTCCGTCCTTGCGGCGAACCTCCTTGACGGTGCGCACGACGACGGCGTTGTGAACCGTCCCCTTCTTCACCGCGCCGTCGGGCGAAGCCTCCTTGACCGTGACCTTGATCTTGTCGCCGAGGCTTGCGCGCGTCGCCTTCGTCGAGCCGCCGATGGCCTGAATCATCTCGACGCGCCTCGCGCCCGAGTTGTCCGCCACGTCCAGCGACGTTTGCATCTGGATTGCCATGTGCTCACTCCGTTCGAGTGATAAGTGATAAGTTATGAGTGATAAGAGGAGAGCATCTTCTTATCACTTATCACTTATTACTCATCACTACTTTTCAGCCTTCTGAATAATCTCGACGACGCGCCAGCGCTTGTGCGCGGAGAGCGGGCGGGTCTCGACGATGCGAACCTTGTCGCCGACGGTCGCGCCCTGCTCGTTGTGCGCCATGAACTTCGACGTTCGGCGGACGTAGCGGCGATACTTCGGGTGCTTGATGAGTCGGTCAACGCGCACCACGCAAGTCTTCTCCATCTTGTCCGACGCCACGACGCCGACCTTCTCCGAGCGGCGTCCGCCGCGCTTGCCCGCCTCCGTGCCCGCGGCGTTTCCGGCCTGCGCGTCAACGCCCGCCGCTTGCGACTGCGCGAGGGTCTGCCCCGACTCGGTCTCAAGGGCCGCCTGATCGTCGGCGCTCGTCGTCACTTCTTCTTTAGTCTCTTCTGCCATCACAAACCTCTGCTTCTTACTTCGTCGCCGCCTGCCGCTCGCGCATCATGGTCTGGACGCGTGCGAGCGTCTTCTTCTCGCGGCGGACGGTCTTGACTGCGTCCACCTCGCCCAATGCGAGCTTGAAGTTGAGTCGGAAGAGCGCCTCCTTAATTCGCGCGGCCTCCGCCTTCAACTGCTCGTCGGACATATTGTGCAGGCTCTCTAATTCTTCGTGTCTCTTCATAACTTAAACCGCGCCCCCTTCCTGCTCCGTGCGCGATACGAACTTGCACTTGATGGGCAGCTTCTGCGCCGCAAGCCTCATCGCCTCGCGCGCCATCTCTTCGCTCACGCCCTCTATCTCGTAGAGTATGCGGCCCGGTTTGACGACCGCCACCCAGTGGTCGGGCGCGCCCTTGCCCTTGCCCATGCGCGTCTCGGCGGGCTTCTTCGTGATGGGCTTGTCGGGGAACATGCGTATCCAGATCTTGCCGCCGCGCTTGACGTGGCGCGTCATGGCGATACGAGCGGCCTCTATCTGGCGGTCGGTTATCCAGCCCGGCTCTAAGGTCTTTAAGCCGTACTCGCCGAAGCTGATTGCGGAGCCGCGCTGGGCCGAGCCAGTCATGCGCCCCTTCATCTGCTTACGGTGCTTTACCTTCTTCGGCATCAACATGATTGCTACCCTCTAGCTATCAGCATTCAGCTTTCAGCACTCAGCCAAACCGCGCCCGCAGTCTATGCGAGTCAACCTTCGCTTCACTCAAAAGCTGAAAGCTGACCGCTGAGTGCTGACCGCTCTCTTATCTTCTTCCGCCGCCGCCGCCGGGGCCGCGCCCGCGTCCACCGCCGGGGCCGCCCGGTCCGCGACCGTCACCACGCCCACGCGGGCGGTCGCCGCCGCCGTCTTCGCGGTCGCGTCGTGGGCGGCGTCCGTCGCCGCGCTCGGGCCTGGGCTCGTTGATGGGGTCGGGCTGTGTGCCGCGCGCCATCGCCGCCGCCGGGTCGAGAATCTCGCCGCGGTATATCCAGCACTTGACGCCTATGACGCCGAAGGTCGTGTGCGCCTCGGCGAAGCCGTAGTCGATGTCTGCGCGGAGCGTGTGCAAGGGGAGACGCCCTTGCAGATGCCACTCGGTGCGCGCGATCTCGGCTCCGTTCAAGCGGCCCGCGACCTTGACCTTGATGCCCTGCCCGCCGAAGCGGAGCGTCTCCTCGACGGTCTTTCGCATGGCGCGTCGGAAGGCGATTCGCTTCTCAAGCTGCGAGGCTATCTTCTCGGCCTGTAGCTGCGCGTTCAGCTCGGGCTTGTGTATCTCCTGTATGGAGACGAGCACTTCCTTGCCCGTGCGCGCCGAGATATCCGCCTTGAGCTTGTCGATCTCGGCCCCCTTGCGGCCGATGATGATGCCGGGCCGCGAGGTGTAGATGATGAGCTTGAGGCGATTGGCCGCGCGCTCGACATCGACGTGCGAGACGCCCGCGCCCATGAAGCGCCCCTTCATCTGCGCCTTGAGCTTCAGGTCTTCGAGGAGATAGTCGCCGTACTGCTTCTTCGCGAACCAGTGCGAGTGCCAGTCCTTGTTGTAGCCGAGGCGAAACCCGTAAGGGTGAACTTTCTGACCCACAATCTTCTCCTAAACGTCTATTCCTGAGTCGCGGACTCGTCCGCCTTCGACTCTTCGGCCGGAGCCGCTTCCGACTTCACGGAAGCGCGCTTCGACGCGGCCTTCTTCTCGGCGGCGGCATCATTCGCGCCGTCGGCCTTCTTCGCCGGGCCCTTCTTCGCACTCGCCTTCTTGCCCGCGGCCGAAGTCTTGGGCGAAGCCTCTTCAGCCGCCTTCGCGGCCTTACTCTTGCCCTTACCCTTTGTGGCCGTCGCCTGCTCGTCCGTACCGGTCGAGACCGTCACGGTGACGTGGCAGAAGTGGCGCTGCTCGCGGTAGGCGCGGCCTTGCGGCGCGGGACGCACGCGGCGTCGGTGCTTGGTCGGCCCCATGTCCACGAAGCAGGTCTGGACGACGAGTTCGTCCGGGTCAACCGCGACGTTCTGGCGCTCGGCCTTCTCGGTCGCGTTGGCGATGGCCGAGCGCAGGCACTTCTCGATGGCGTCGGCCGCGCGCTTGTTCGTGAACTGAAGTATCGCCAGCGCCTCGCCCACGCGCTTGCCGCGAATCATGTCTACGACGAGCCGCGCCTTCTGCGCCGACCCGCGTAAGTATTTTGCACTCGCTATCGCTTCCATCTCTCAACCTCAGTGACGAGTGACGAGTGACGGGCAGGAACAAGGTTTAACTTGTCACCTGTCCTTTCGTCACTGCTCTACCTACCCGCAGGCTTCGACGACTTCTCCGCCTTCGTGCCCGAGTGCCCCTTGAAGGTGCGTGTGGGCGCGAACTCGCCGAGCTTGTGGCCGACCATGTTCTCCGTCACGTAGACGGGGATGTGTCGTTTGCCGTTGTGGACGCCGAAGGTCAGGCCGACGAAGTCGGGCGTGATGGTCGAGCGGCGCGACCAGGTCTTGATTGCGGGCGGACGGGACGCGCCCGACCGAACCTGCTCGACCTTCTTCTCAAGATGCCTGTCTATGAACGGGCCTTTTTTGACTGAACGTGCCATGTCTTCCCTCTAACCTTCAGAGTCTTACTTCGAGCGGCGGTCGCGCACGATCATGTTCGATGTGCGCTTGGTCTTGCGCGTCTTGTAGCCGCGCGTCGGCTGGCCCCAGGGCGTCACGGGGTGACGGCCACCGGAGGTCTTGCCCTCGCCGCCGCCGTGCGGGTGGTCGACCGGATTCATGGCGACGCCGCGAACGTGCGGGCGTATGCCGTGCCAGCGCGAGCGCCCGGCCTTGCCGTAGGAGATGTTCTCGTGCTCGACGTTGCCGACCTGCCCCACCGTCGCGTAGCAGACGACGGGGACGCGTCGCACCTCGCCCGAAGGCATGCGAACCTGCGCGTGTGCGCCCTCCTTCGCGACGAGCTGCGCGAAGCCGCCCGCGGAGCGCACGAGCTGTCCGCCCTTGCCGGGGCGAAGCTCGATGTTGTGAATCTGCGTCCCCAACGGGATGTTCCGAATCGGGAGCGCGTTACCCGGCAGAATGTCCGCCTCGGGGCCGCTCATCACGGTCTTACCCACTTCGATCCCGGCGGGCGCGATGATGTACCGCTTCTCGCCGTCGAGGTATGTGATGAGCGCGATGTGCGCCGAGCGATTCGGGTCGTACTCTATCTGCGTGACGCGGCCGGGCACGCCCGCCTTGTCGCGCTTGAAGTCAACGATGCGGTAGTGGCGCTTGTGGCCGCCGCCACGCCGACGCACGGTGATGTGGCCGTCGTTGTTGCGCCCAGAGATGCGCGTCTTCTTCTCAAGCAGCGACTTCTCGGGCTCAGCGCCCGGCGTCAACTCGTCGCGCGTCAGGTACGTCTGGTACCTGCGCGACGGCGATGTCGGTGTCAGTTTCTTGATGCCCATGACTATTAGCTTTCAGCAATCAGCGGTCAGCTAAACCCGGTTGAGAACCGACCGCTCTACTTTCAACTCGCGCCGGTCGCCATCAAACAAAAAGCTGAGTGCTGATAGCTGACCGCTGAACGCTTAAATATTCTCGCCGTAATCGAACGGCGACTGCCCCGACTTGAGCGTGACGTATGCCTTCTTCCAGGAGGGCTTGCGCCCCTCGTAGCGGCCGCGTCGCGCCTTCTTGCCCATATAGTTGATCGTGCGCACGGCGTCCACCTGCACGTTGAAGATGCGCTCGACGGCCGACTTGATTTCGGGCTTCGTCGCCTTCACATCAACGCGGAAGGTCAGCAGTTGGCGGCCGTCCTGCGACTCCTCCTTGGCGACGAGCGCCTTCTCGGTGATGACCGGCGCTTTGATTACGTCCCAGATCGTTCTCATCTTTTACGCCGCCTCCTCTTCCTGTCCGTTCTCTTCGGCGGCCGACTCTTCGCCCTCGGGCGCAGCCGTCTTCGGGCCGAGCTGAGCCTGCAAGGCTTCGGCGGCCGAGCGCGTCAAGATGAGCTTCTCGTGGTAGAGCACGTCGTAGATGTTGACGCCCGCGGCGCCGACGACCTTCGCCGTCTTCACGTTGCGCGAGGCGAGCAGGAGGTTGTCGTTATCTATCGTGTCCACGACGAGCGTCTTGCCTTCGAGGCCGAGGGCCGCGAGTGCGCCGACGAACTCCTTCGTCTTCGGCCCGCCGAAGACCAACTCCTCTACGACGACGACGTTGCCCTCGCGCAGACGCTCCGACAGAGCAGAGCGCAGAGCGCCGCGGCGCATCTTCTTCGGCAGAGGCTGCGACCAATCGCGCGCCTGCGGGCCGTGGACGTTGCCGCCGCCCTTCCAGAGCGGCGAGCGTATCGAGGCGACTCGCGCGCGACCCGTGCCCTTCTGCTTCCAGAGCTTCCTGCCGGAGCCGGACACGTCGCCGCGCGTCTTCGTCCCGACGGTGCCCTGCCGCGCGCCCGACAGATATGACTTAACGGCGGCGTGTATCAGCGCCTCGTTCAACTCGACGCCGAACACGGCCTCCGAGAGTTCGAGGTCACCGACCTCTTCGTTCTTCAGGTTGCGCACCTTGACGGTAGGCATTTGACTCACTCCGTTCGCGCTCTCAGCTTTCAGCAGTCGGCTTTCAGCTTTTTGTCTTTAGCCGAGTGCTGAAAGCTGAACGCTGACAGCTTTTACTTCGTCGCCTTCTTGACGACTACGACGCTTCCGTTCGCGCCGGGAACCGAGCCGCGAACCATCAGCAGATTGTTCTCAACGTCCACGCGCGCCACGGTCAATCCCTTGATCGTGACCCTGTCGTCGCCCATGTGGCCCGACGAGCGGGTGCCCTTTATGACGCGCGAAGGGTACGCCGACTGACCTATAGAGCCGGGCTGGCGCACGTTCATCGAGCCGTGGCTTTCGGGGCCGCGGTTAAAGTGGTGGCGCTTGATTGTGCCCTGAAAGCCGCGCCCCTTCGACTTGCCGACTAGCTCAATCGAGTCGCCCTCACTGAACTGGTCTACGAGCACCTTGTCGCCGACGTTGACCTCGGAGCCGTTCGCATCAACGCGAAGCTCCTTGAGGACGCGCGTCGGGGGTATGCCAGCGCCCGTCTTCTCGAAGTGGCCCTGCATGGGCTTCGTCACGTTCTTGAGCTTGACGGGGCGGTCTTCGACGAGGCCGAGTTGGACGGCGTCGTAGCCGTCGCGGCCCGCGGCCGACTTCTTCTGCACGACGACGCAGGGGCCCGCCTTGATGACCGTGACGGGCGTTACCGTCCCGTCCGGGGCGAAGAGCTGCGTCATGCCGACTTTCTTACCGATGATTCCGTTAATCATCTCAAACTCCAAAGCTGTTAGCGGTCAGCTTTCAGCACTCAGCCAAACCACTTGGCTCAACCGCCGATTTACTTCCAATCTCAGGCCGCCCGCGGTCGTGCAAAAGCTGAAAGCTGATTGCTGACCGCTGACAGCTTCTTTAGCTACGGCCGAATGCCTTGATCTCAACGTCAACGCCCGCGGGGAGGTCGAGCTTCATCAGCGCATCGACGGTCTGCGGTGTTGGGTCGAGTATGTCCATCAGGCGCTTGTGCGTGCGAATCTCGAACTGCTCGCGCGACTTCTTGTCCACGTGCGGCGAGCGGAGAACCGTCCACTTATTCTTGGAAGTCGGGAGCGGGATAGGCCCCGCGACGCGCGCGCCCGTGCGCTTCGCGGTCTCGACGATCTCCGACGTGGACTGGTCGAGCACGCGGTGGTCGTACGCCTTGAGCCTGATTCTGATCTTTTCGTTCAGCATAACTTTTAAGCCTTCAACGGTCAGCTTTCAGTAGAAGCCCCCGGCCTGTCGGTTCGACCGTAGGCCGAGGGCTCTCGAACTACAACTACTCGATGATATCGGAGACGGTGCCGGCTCCAACCGTCCTCCCACCCTCTCGAATCGCGAACCTCAACCCCTTCTCCAACGCTATCGGCGTGATCAACTCTATCTCCATCGCCACGTTGTCTCCAGGCATCACCATCTCCACCCCTTCCGGAAGATGCGCTACTCCCGTCACGTC
>JBJMGR010000392.1:0-13694 GCA_045807805.1 Pyrinomonadaceae bacterium
ATGAATCCTAGCAATGATGAAGTCACATTAGTAGCTGGGGACGGTGATTACGTTCCAACAATTGAGAAGCTTAGAAAACGTGGCTTTGAGTTCCATGTGGTATTTTGGGAACACGCCTCGCGCGAGCTAAAAGCCGCAGCCTCAAAATTTGTTTCGCTCAACCCTTATCTTGATTTTCTTAGAGTTAAGTAGCCTCTGAGGAGTCACGCATCCGACAACGTCATGCACCCGACGCCCCTTCAGCGTGCCTCTCATCAATCTTGAATATGGGTGCGGGTGATGCCGGTGTGGGTGTCGTAGACGAGGTGGCGCGTGTTAACTGATTTAGAGTTGATGGACATTCACGTCCGTGCGTTGTTCACGCACGACGAAC
Source organism: Pyrinomonadaceae bacterium (assembly GCA_045807805.1). Lineage (GTDB taxonomy): Bacteria > Acidobacteriota > Blastocatellia > Pyrinomonadales > Pyrinomonadaceae > QHXN01. The sequence goes on from JBJMGR010000392.1 coordinate 374, forward strand.
GCTCGCGGCTTCTGTGTATAAATGAGCCCGGAGGAGGCGTAGTGCCCGCGCCTCGCCTGTTTGTCGGCCGGACGCGGAGCGGTAACGTCCGGCGATTTCGCTCCGACCTTCCGGAGAGCCTCGTTGAAGAGTTGGAGGCGCTGTGTGCGGACGAGTCGGCGGGCGTGGAGTTCGGCGGCATGCCTCGCAATGTCGAAGGATATGTGCGGCTGCTCGAAGGGCACGCGCCCGTGCGCGGCATGGAGGCGGGGCCTGCGTATCAGTTCAACGAATACGTCGAGCCGTCGAGGCCACTGCACTCTGTCATGGAGGCGAGCGCCGAGTTGTTGCGCGGAGGCTTTGAGGAGTTGATAGACGAACTGCCGGACTGGCAGCCGTTCGTCGCAGTCGTGTTGGACGGCCGGGCGGTGTCGGTCTGTCGTAGCGTACGCATCACACAGGCGGCGCACGAGGCGGGCGTGGAGACGCTGCCCGACTTTCGCGGAAACGGATACGCGAAAGATGTGACTGCCGGGTGGGCGCGTCTAGTCCAGACCGCGGGCGCAACGCCCATGTACAGCACTTCATGGGAGAACAGCGCCTCGCAGGCCGTGGCGAAGAGGCTGCGCCTCGCGTTGTACGGCGCAGACTTCCATATCACTTGAACGACAACATAAAACCTTTTGACTACCGGACGCACGTCGGCTTTCCGAGGAGTCGGACATTAATGAAGTGATACTAAAACGGTTCGAGCAGCCGGACGAGACGCGCGGCGACGAGCCGGAGTCCGCGCGAGGTTGAATGAATGTTCGACAGTCTTCAATCACGTGAATCGCTGCCGCTCATCTTTTTGAGGAGGGCGACGCTTGCGTTTCTCGCGCTCTGCTTCGTAACGGCAATGTCCTCCGGCCACCGCGCGTACTTTCAGGTGCGGAGCCTTGAGCTTCGTGTGGACGAGCCCGTTCTGCGCGCGGGCTCCGTCGTAGAGACCGAAGTCGTTAGCTCCGGCCGCACGTTCGTTGACGTGCGTGTCGAGCTTGTACAGGACTCGCAAGCGGAGACGCTCGCGGTACAGCGCGTGAATGATAACGAGTGGGCCGCGATAGACCCGCGCACGCAGAGCGCCGCGCAGAGCATTCTCCTCACGCGCGAAACCCTCTCACACTTCCATCCGGGCACCGCCGTCGTTCGCGCCACGGCGACGGGCCGTCCGCAGTGGCTACGTCTTCCGCCCCCGACCGTGCGCGAGTCCCTTGTCGTCATTCGGCACGAGTGAGAACCTTCGGGCCTCGAATGCGTAGAGCATTCAAGAACCTCTCAAACTTATTGAGTTTCGCCTGTGTGTCAGGGCATCATAGGCGACGAAGTGATAACGGGTGCGAATCGCGTATGCGAGTTCACTGGCGAAAGATGAGGTTCGGCGGCGAGGGCGACGGCGAGGACGTTAAGAAGTCAAGCGCGAGCACGCGCGCTGGTTCGACGCGCTGTTGAAGGACAAAGATCTGTCGCCGCTCTCGGACGACTCCGTCCTGATCGTCTGGGAGTTCGAGTTGATCGAGACGGCCTGATTACTTTAAAGGAAGGGGCGGGCGATGTACTGCTCGAAGTGTGGGAGTAGTAGCGGCGAGGGCTTGAGCTTCTGCCGGAAGTGCGGCGCGGGTTTAGAGAGCGCGTCGCTCACGCGCGGCGTTGAGAGTTCGCCGACGAAGAGGGCGGGCGGGCGCGGCCTGACAAGAGCGCACGCCGTAGACCCGGACGAGATGTTGGCGGACGGGATAGGGAGCGCCATCGTCGGCGACGGATTTTTTATAACGGCCGTCTTACTGAGCGCGACACACACCTCGATCAGCAGCCTCCTCTGGCTCCTACTGCTCATCCCCGCCTTCTACTGTTTCGGCCGTGGGTTCAGAGATGTCCTGCACGCGAGGCAGATTCGACGAAGCCGGAAGCAGGGCGAGCTGAGCACCGCCGCGAAGGCCGAGCTACTGCCGCCGCCGCCCCGCGCCTCGGTCGCAGACATCATACGCGGCCACACCTCGGGCGAGCTTCTACGCGCGACGAAGAGGACAACGGGCGAGCTTTAACAACACTCATTCCCACCCGGCGGCCAACACGGTGTAGAGGTGTTGTCGAGTTACTCCGCCCGCGTAAGTGACGCAGCCCGACTCTCACTCCGGCCGAAACCTTTCGAGCGCGTGCGCGGCTGTGCTATCTTCCACGCGCAATCTCTCGAACACGGGCAGCCTTCCGGGCGGCAAACGCTCAACCGCCCGCCCTCTCAAACAAGCACAAACACGGCAACGGCGTAGCGAATATAACTATTGAATTCACACAAGAGGCGTGCGAACCGTCCGCGCCCCTTCGCATAACTATGCCGCATCCTTCGGTATTTCACGCATCATTAAGGAGTCCGGCCGAACCATTCGACACAATAGTAGTTGGGCTGCTTCATTTCCTCAGACTTTAAGTGCTATTTTAATGTTTTGTAGAGTCAATCTCGCATGACACTGAGTGTGACCACTGCTGCTGCATACCTCGCTCGGTACGTCACGGAGTACCGACGCGAATATACTCGTCTTACCACCCTACCTCCGGAGGGAAGCGGCTATCCATCCTTAGTCGTTTCACCCTATCTTTATTCTGAAGAATTATTGTGTTTACTCAGTCCTGATGGTGCAATAATCGTCGATCAATCGAGAGAGCCTGAATATCAGTGGTGGATTGCAGGTGGCCCCGCATTCATGACGGACTTTCCTGAGACGCGCACGCCTACAGAAATCGTTGAATTGCTCAAGGCCCAAGGAAGATGGGGAAAGCCAATTGGTATTTATCGGATAGTTGCTCAACAGGGTGTCCCTGAAGAGTTATGGCAAGGGCAATTTGGTGACATCATCGAGGACACTACCACCACAGTAGATAGTATTAGGATCACAGTGCGATCATATAGATGGAGCCGAGTCGAAATGCTCCAACGACTTACCTTTGGTGCGCTAGGTTATATTCTGGACATACATCTCAGGGGATATGAATCGGACTTTTGGCTCCCTCATATTATCCGTCATACTGGGTTTTGCACTGCAGACCGTCGTTATCGCCGATTCTTCAATTACCTTGAGATACTTCCTCATGTGGATAAGGCGGCTTGGGACACGCGTACTATCCTCACGCGCGTTCAAGTAGATGTGCGCCGCGATTTTGGCTGGGCATTCAGCCGGTCTGAGCAAGACGCTGGCTACATTTCGTTCGGCCCAGCACAAAATTGGATTCAACCGTTCTACGACCGTCTCTCTCGTCTAGGCGACACTATCAATCAGTTCGTCATTCTCCTCAATGAATGTGAAGAGGATGATGAGCGCATTTTTCATGAATTTCTGCGCGCCCATTCAATTCTATTGGATGTATATGGTGATGCAGTATCTAAACCGCGGTTCGTCTATCCTGAGGACGAATCGCCTCTAGGGAAGGCTTATGTAGAGCCGGACTTCATCATTAAGTATCCCGATGGTAACTATAAGCTCGTAGAATTAGAAAAACCAGCGAAGCTAATGGCAACCAAGCATGGGCAACCACGTGCTGAAGTGAATCAGGCAGCTTTTCAAATTGCAGAATGGAGAGCATTCATCGCCAATCATTACGATCAACTCAAGACTGATTTTCCGGGGCTAGCAGTAAATCATACGGCGATGATTGTCATCAGCCGTACAACACAGCGGAGCTATGGCGAAGGCCGCAACATAAGGAAATATAAAGAACTCTTACAATCGCAATTTCCTACTGTGGACATCCTCACATATGATGAACTCCTTGAACGAGCTCGGGGAGCATATACACGGTTAGCAGGCTTGGGAATTCCGACCCAGTGATCTGAGTACACTGCCCAACAAAGCACTGGAGCCAACGCCCGATAGCGTTCGCTCCTACGTTGCTCCCGCAATTAAGCGCGGCTCAGCACCGGCGTTGGGTCGTATTGCAAAGAGCCTTTCCGTATCAACGCGGAGGCGAGTTCACTGTGTCTGCTTGTCGAGTTTTTTGAGGAGGCGCGCAGCCTGGTTGCGGCCGACGAGGGGGACGCGTTCGTCTTCGGAGAGTTCGCGTATGAGCGGGATTAGCTGCTGCGTGTCGGAGAGGTATTTGCGCTCGATGAGCGATTCGAGGCGGTTGATGAGCTTCGGCATCTCCAACGGCTGGTTCTCAAGCGCGACGCTCACGTCGAAGACGAAGAGCGCCTGCTCCGAGACGCGGCGGTACTCTTCCGCGAGCCCCTGCGCCTCCGCGTTCTGGCTGTAGTTGAACTCCGTGGTGCGCTCGCGCCCCGACTGCCGGAGCGTCAACTTCGTCTTGCCCTGACTCGGGTAGGTCTTCTCGCCCTGATAGTTCTCAGACGAGTCGAGGAACTTGAGCGCGTCGAAGCGCGTGCGTATGCGTTCGAGCGCGGCGGGCGAAAGCTGTATCGGGTCTGTTATCTGCTCGGTGTCGGAGCGACGCTCGAAGCGGATGGTTCCCTTCCCCTTCTCGTCGTGCTCGATGTGTACGAAGTAGACGAAGAAGTCCGGCTGCGAGAACTCATACACGTACGCGACGGCGTTCGCGTCCGCGGCCTTCGAGGGCGAAGGCTGTGGCTTCGCGGAAGTCTGTGGAGTGGAGGCGGGCTTCGCGTCCTCCGGCCTCGAAGAGACCTTCTTCGGCTGCGACTGCGCCGGGGCCATAGAGGGGCGGGGCGTCACTCTCTTCTGCGCGTGAATGCGTAGGGCCGCGCCCGAGAGTGCGAGCGCGGCCGCGAAGACGATTACTTTGACGATTACTTTAAGGCCCACCCTCATGCTCAGTCGAACCTGACGGAGACGAGTCGCGAGACGCCCGCCTCCTCCATCGTCACGCCGTAGAGCGCGCGCGCCGTCTCCATCGTACGCTTGTTGTGCGTGATGACGAGGAACTGCGTCTCGGCCGACATCTCGTTGACCTTCGCAGTGAAGCGGCTGACGTTCGCCTCGTCCAGAGGCGCGTCAACCTCGTCGAGCAGGCAGAAGGGCGACGGCCTGTAACGGAATATCGCGAGCACCAGCGACAGCGCCGCCATCGCCTTCTCGCCGCCCGACAGGAGCAGGACGTTCTGCAAGCGCTTGCCCGGCGGCTGCGCCACGATGTCTATGCCGGATTCGAGAACGTCCTCGGTGTCAATGAGACTCATCTCGCCGCGCCCGCCGCCGAACAGCTCAAGGAAGAACTGGCCGAAGTTTCGGTTTATCTCCTCGAAGGCGTGGCGGAAGCGCTCGCGCGAGCGGCGTTTGATTTCGCGCAGGGCCTCTTCGGTCGAAGAGATTCCGTCCGTGATGTCCTGCCGCTGCGTGGTGAGGAACTCCAAACGCTCCTCGTTCTCCGCAAGCTCTTCGAGCGCCATCATGTTGACCGCGCCGAAGCCCTCGACGCGCGCGCGTATCTCTTCGAGTCGCGCGCGTGAAGCTTCCAGATCGAACCCCTCTTCCGGCGTGAACGCCGCCGCGACCTCTTCGAGCGACTGATTCAACTCGGCCATGCAAGACTCGCGCACGTAGTTGAGCCGCGCCGCGGTCTCGGCCCTCTGCACTTCGAGCGCCGCGCGCGCGTCGCGTGCGGAAGAAGCCTGCTGGTGAAGCTCCGCGACTTCGAGCGTCAGAGCGTCCGCGCGCTCGCGCGCCAACGCGAGACGCGCCGAAGCCTCTTCAACGCGTCGTTCGAGCGCGGCGCGCTCACCCTCGGCGCCCGCGGTAGATTCGTCAAGCTCGGTCAGCGAACGACGCAAAGTCTCGATTCGTTCCTGACCTTCCGAAGCTTCGCGCTCGTGCCGTTCGAGCCGCGCGTGAAGCTCCGCCGACTCCGACTCCATGCGTCGAAGCTCCGCGGCTGCCGCGCGCCTGCGCTCGGCGGCCGTGGCCGCCTGCGCGCGCTGCTCGCCGACGTTCCCGCTCTCGGCCTCGGCCGCGCGCCTCGCCTCTGCGAGCGCGTCCGCAGCCTCCGAAACCGCACGCTGCGCCGACGCGCGTGACTCTTCGGCCGTGAGCGCGTCCGCGAGCTGTTTCGCTCGACGCTCCTCGACCTCCCGGCGCTCTTCGGCGAGACGCGCCGCGTCGTCCGCGACGACGCGCATGTGACGCTCCGTGCGCTCGATCTCGTGCTGCAACTGCCTCGCGCTCACCTCGCGCGCGACCTGCTCGCGCTCGACGCGCCCAATCTCGTCGTTGAGCAGGACGAAGGCGTCTTCTAGCTCCGCGAGGCGCGCGCGCGCGGACTTCGCTGCTTCGTCCGCGAAGACCAGATCTGCTTCGAGCCCGACCATACGCACTTCAAGCTCGCGCATCTCGCGCTTGAAGGCTAGAAGCCCCGCGCCGTCCTCGGCGACGGGCGCGCCGCCCGCCGCGATTAACTGGCCCGCGATGACGCACTCGCCCTCGGCCGTCACGCACATCTCTTCGCCGGGCAGCGTCAACTCAATCGCACGCTCAAGCGACGAGATTACGCGCGCACTCATCTCGCGCGCGAGCGTCCGGGTCAGCACCGCCGCAAGCTCTCGCGGCGCGCCGAGCAGAGAGGCGACACGTAAGTCAGCATCGCTTACAACAACGTTACTATTGACGGCGTCGTTTCTATCAGCGCCGCTCTCATCCTCAACAATCGCGCCCGCCGCCGCGTCGTCCGTCTCTTCGAGTTCGGCCCCGCCCTGAAGCCCCGCGACGAGGAAGGTCGCGCGCCCCGCGCCCGTCGCCTGTAGCCACTTGGCCGCGCGCAGCGCGTCGTCGGGCGTGGGCACGATGACCGATTGCAGGTGCGGGCCGAAGACGCCCTCGACCGCGCGCTCCCAACGCGGCTCGACGCGCAGGAAGTCAGCGACGGTAGCGACGACGTGAAAGTCCTTCGGCGCGTCCGTCCCGGCGGGCGAGAAGATGCGCTGAACGGCGCGCGAGTAGAGTGAGTGCTGCGTGTCAATCTCCGCGAGCGTGTCGAGACGATGACGAACGCGCGCTGACTCGTCTCGCACGCGCGCGTGCTCGGCCGCCGCGGCCGCGACTTCGGCGCGCGACTCGGACAACTCACGCGAGCGCGACTCGCGTTCGGAGTGGAGCGCATTCAGATGCGTGCGCGCCGTGCCTATCTCCTCCAGAAGCTTCGCGGCCTCGGCCTTCGCCTGCTCGTGCGCGACCGCCGCGCGCTCGCCCTCACGCGCGAGCCCGTCGGCCTGCGCCGCAAGCTTTTCGAGAACCGTCTCCAACTGCCGCCCGATCTCCGACAGACGCTCGGCCGCCGCCGTGTGCGTCAGAAGCTCGCCGCGCGCTCTCTCGATTGCCGACTCTGCCTCGGCCACTTCGGCCGCGCGACGCGCGTATGCGTCTTCGGCCTCGTGAAGCTGGCGCGCCGTCGTCTCCGTCTCTTCGCGCATCTGCACGTCGCGCAGGACGAGCGACTCGCTCTCGGCCGTGACGGAAGCTATGCGCGCGGAGACCATCTCGGCCTCGCGCCGAACCTCTTCGAGCCGTCGCTCCAACGCGGCTATCTGCTCGCCCTGATACGTGCGCTCGCGCTCGCGACGGTCGAGTCGCAGGGCGGATTCGGAGACGGCGGCGCGCTCCGTCGCCAACTCTTCTTCACGCTCGCGCGCCTCGCCCGTTGCGCGTCGCGCGTCCTCCTCGCGCTCCTCAAGCTCCGTGGCGAAGCGCTCGACCTCTTCGTTCGCCGAGGCGAGCTGCTCGCGAAGCTCTTCGAGGCGCGAGGTGAGCGCGTGCTCGTCGGCCGCGTAGACCTGCCTGAGAAGCTCGCGCAGCTCTTCGCGGAGTTGATGATAACGGCGAGCCTTCGCGGCCTGTCGCCGTAGGCTCCCGACCTGACGCTCGATCTCGGAGATGATGTCGGAGACGCGGCTGAGGTTCGTGCGCGCGGCGTCGAGCCGGGCTTCGGCGGCGCGCTGGCGGACGCGGAACTTCGTTATCCCCGCCGCCTCCTCGATGAGCGTGCGGCGATCCATCGGCTTGGCGGAGAGTATCTGGCCGATGCGCCCCTGCTCGACGATTGCGTAGTGCGCGCCCGAGAGGCCCGTGCCCGAGAAGAGGTCTTGTATGTCGCGCAGGCGGCAGACGCGCCCGTTCAGAAGGTATTCGCTCTCGCCGTCGCGGTAGAGGCGGCGCGTGACCGAGACGACCTCGCCCGGCGAGAAGTCGAGCGCGAGCCGTCGCGGACGCCAGTGTCGCTTGTGCTGCGGCGCGCGAGACTTAGCGACCGCGGTATTTACTTCAGCCGTCTCGGGCGACCCGGCTTCGACGAGGGTGACGGCCAACGCGTCGCCGTCAACTTCGGGAGTGACGGTAGCGGCATTTACGTCGGTTGCTTCGGCAGTCGGAGCGGCGCTCTCGTGTGCGGTCGCGTGCGCGATGGCGGGCGCTGAGACTGTGGCCGAGGCGTCGGGCTGCGCGGCGGCATCGTCGCCCGACGTGAGTTCGGGCGCGAGGCGCTCTTCGACGGCGCCCGCATTGTCGTCCAACTCTTCGAGCGTGGCGTCTATGTCGTCAATGTCGGGCTCTTCCTCGTCCGTCTCGTCGCGCATCATGTGGAGCACGACCTCGGCCATCCCCGAAGGCAGGCGGTTCTTCGAGCCCTGGAAGATAACGTCCTTCATCTCGCCGCCGCGAAGGTTCTTGGCCCTCTGCTCGCCCAAGACCCACGAGATTGCGTCCGCGACGTTCGACTTGCCGCAGCCGTTGGGGCCGACGATGGCGGTGATACCGTTTCCTGTGAAGACGAGTTCGGTGTAGTCGGCGAAGGACTTGAAGCCGGTGATTTCGAGGCGTTGGAGTTTAAACATGCTGCGCTTTTCGGTCTGCTTTCGATGCCCGAGGGACACAGTCCCTAGAGCCTTCGCGGGAGAGGCACACTATATGTTGACGCGAACGGGTTGTCAAACCGAAACTTTAAGCGGCGGGCGCTTACACGTTGACGCACTTGAGGGTTAGCCGTCGTGGCGATTACGGGCACAGACGCCGCGAGGCGGCGCGGCCGACGACTTTAAACGGAGTCGTCGGCCGCGCCGCCTCGCGGGCCTTTTGTTAAATGACCTCGGCCCGGTCTCAGTTCGTGAGCCAGAGCCGCCTGACGATTGAGTCGAGGACGAAGGGCGCGGCCCTCGCAAGCTCGTCCCTCCACGTCTTCCCGCCGCCGGGGTCTACGACCTGTAAGCCGCGCGCTTCAAGCTGCGGCCCGGTCTGGTTACCGCTCGGCGCTCCGTGGAAGCGCTGGCGATACTCGATGGACTCGATGAAGGCACGCACCATCTCCGCGCGTTGGACGCGCTTCATTGCCTGCGTGTCGTCGCGCATGTCCTCGCCCTGCTGGCTGACCGAGTTGAGCTTCGCGAGCCAGAAGTTGTAGCCCGAGAAGTTGTTGTCCGGCGCGTCGTCCGGGTTGCGCCTTAAGTACCCGAAGTACTGCATCAGGACGAAGGCGCGGTTGTAGTTGAAGTTGAAGACAGGCCCCGACTCGACGACGCTCCGAAGCGCCGCCGCGCGCCCCGCAGTGTCGCCCGAGCCGTAGGCGGCGATGGCCGCGCTGCGCTCGGGCACAGGCGCAACGGGGAACCCTGCGTTTGAGAAGAGCTTGTCTGCGTAGCCTCCGGCCGACATCCCCTGCGGGAACTGGGACACGAACTCTGGGCGCGAGACGAAGTCTTCAAGATACTTCTGCTTGTTGACTTCGAGCTGCGCCTGCCAGTTGCCCTGCCCGACGATGATGCCCTCGCTTATCTCGCGCTGGTCTCGCAGGAAGACAGAGTAGCGCGGGTTGCTGTCGGTGAAGCCGAAGGCGGCCTTGTGCGCGCGTATGACGAGATAGCCCGTCTCCTTGAACTCTATCGAGAGGAAGAAGGCCTGCGAGACGTTGACGCGCTTAATCTGTCGGCACGTCGCGTCCGCCCCGCACTGCTCAATCTGGTTCGTCCAGAAGTTCTCGCCCGCGGTGTCCGACTGCCTGTAGAGGAAGTCGTGATAGTGCGTGCAGACGAACGTGCGCGAGTCGTCTATCGGGTTAGTCGATGGCTCCGAAGTGTCGTCAACTATCTGTAGCGTCGCCGTCGAGACCGGGCCGAGCGACGCGCCCGCCGAAGGATTCTGTAGAACGAGCGTGGCGTTCTCCTGTCCCTCGACGTACGCGTCCTCGTTGATGAGCACCTGGAAGGTCTTCTCCGTCTCTCCCGACTCGAAGATGAGTCGGCCGACGACGAACGTGTAGTCGCCCTTCTGCTTCGCGGTGCCGTCGCTGCTCGCAACGTCCACGGTCGCGCGCGTGTTCGTCACGCCCGTACGCAGGACGCGCACGGTTATCGCGATGCAGTCCTCGACGGTCGCGTACGCCGCCGAGTCGAAGTTGAAGATCGCGGTCGGAGTCGGCGTCGGGTTCGGCGTCGGCGTCGCGCTCGGAGTCGGTGTCGCGCTCGGTGTCGGAGTCGCGCTCGGTGTCGGGGTTGGACTCGGAGTCGGGCTCGGAGTCGGCGTCGGCGTCGGCGTTGGTGTAGGCGCGGGCGTCGGAGTCGGTGTAGGCGTCGGGCTCGGCGTGGGCGTCGGCGTGGCCGCAGCCGCGCAGCCCGAGCCGGCCGCCGCGCAGGAACCCACGGTGAACTCAGTGCCGCCGCGAGTTACGTCGCGTTTGCCGTCGCCGTCGCTGGTGAAGGACTGACCGCGCAGGCCCGCCAGAACCTTGCCGTTGACTATCGCGCCTTTGGACGCGAACGGGTTGAGCTTCGCCGTCGAGACCTTGACGGTGATGGTGCCGGCGGTCGTGTCGAACGAGCCGCAGTCCGCGTTGCCGCGCGAGGTGTAGGTTAGAGAGCCGTCGGAGTTGCGTACGGTGGTGCCGAAGGTGAACGTCTGCGCGCCCGCGCCGCTGGTGGCAGCCTGCACGTAGAACTGGTCGCCGCGGTCGCTGACGGCGAAGCTGTAGTCGCCCGTCGGGCTTATGCCCGCGTTGGGCGCGTTGGCCGTGAAGCTCATGCGCCACGTCGAGGCGGGCGGGACGACGGCGAGGTTCGAGACCTTCATCGTCGCGACGACTACGGGCTCGCCCGCAGTGCCCGTCTCGCACGAGTAGCGTATCGAAGTTATGTCGAGCGGGTCGTCGGTGTTCGTGCGTACGAGCAGCGCGTCCTCCACGTCCTGCCGGAAGTCCGTCACCTGCGCGCCCGCCTCGCCGCCGACGCTCGCCGCGAGCGGGTAAGGCCCGGTCTGCGCGGCGGGCGTCGGGCCGGGATTGGGCACGTCCGTCTTACCCTCGCCGATGATTCTCGGCCCCGAAATCTGGCGCGAGACGAAGGTGTGGCCGTCGAAGTCGTTGTGGTCGTCGGTGTATGCGACGACGGCCGCGCCCGTCGGGTCGAAGGAGACCTGGAAGTAGTCGAGCAGGTTTCGGTTGGCGTTGCCGAGCGTCCCGCCCTCGCTGATGTTCGCGCCGTGGATGAAGTGGTCGCTTATCTTCGCCTGCCGGAAGGTCGGCGCGTCGGCCGTGGCGTTGAACGACTGCGCGTAGAAGACGTTCCAGTCGGCGTTGTCGTCGTTGGTCGCGCTCGTCGAGCCGTACCAGACGACGCCGACCGAGCCGGGCGTCGGGCCGGTCTCAAGCCACGGGAAGATGGCGGTCTTCGTCTCCGCGCCGTTCGAGACGCGCACGGGCGCGCTCCACGTCACGCCCTTGTCGGTCGAGTGAATCAGGAAGACATCGTGGTCGTTCGAGTAGGCCACGTAGACCGTCCCGTTCGGCGTGCCGTCGTCGGCCACCTTGACGACGAAGAAGAGGTGCGCGACCTCGCCCGATGCGGCCTGCACGCAGGTGTAGAGGACGGGCGCGAGTCCGGGCGCGGGCGGGTCGCCGTGGCAGACCTGACCGCTGCTGCCGCTGATGTAGACCGTGCCCGTCTTCTGGTGAACGTCTATGTAGCCCGCTTGGCCGATTGAGCCCGCGGTCGTCGCGGGGCCGAAGGTCAGGCCGCCGTCGTCCGAGCGCTGAATCTGCGAGACGGCGGGCGCGAGCGTGCGATAGAAGATGTAGACCGTGTTGTTGCCGAGAAACTCCTCCCACTGCCGGTCGTCGGCGGGGATGCCGCCCGAGGCGTTGCCGAGGTTGTTCTGCGTAAAGGTCTGCCCTTTGTCGGTAGACTTCTGCGTCGAGATGTTTGCGGCGATGAGGCTTGAAGCCGCGAGCGTCGGCGTCGCGGGGAGCGTGCCCGTCGTCGGGTCAGGCATCGAGACGGCGAGGTCAACGTCGCCGCCGCCGTCGCCGCCGAGGTCTGCCTGATTGCTCGGGCTGAAGGCGTCGGGCTGGCCGCGGTAAGTCCAGTTGCGCATGAACGGGTCGTAGTTCGGACTCGTCGGATTCAAGTCCACGTACCAGAGGTCAACGCCCGCGGGGAAGCCGCGTATCCCTGCGGCGTAGAAGTTGCCCAACTTGTCCGTGCGGCTCGAAGGCTCGCCGTCGCGCCCCGCGACCGGCGCTTTAACCGATACGTTCGGGCTGAAGGTCATGCCGCCGTTGACGTATGTGGCCGTGCGTGCGGTCGGGGCGGTGGCGACGCTGAAGACGCCCTTCGGCGGGTCTACGGTCGAAGAGGGCGCGTTGTAGTAGATGATGCGGAGTTTGTAATCGCCCGTCCCGCTGCTGGACGGGTCTATCTGCGCGTGCTCTTCGGTCAGGACGGCGTTGGTCGCGCCGTTGCCGGAGCTTGCGACCAACTGCCCCGTACACTTGCCCGTCGCGGGACACGTCCCACCTTTGTATATGGCGAGGTCGTAGTCGTTCGACGGTGATGTCCAGGACAGGTCAACGTGTATGACCTTGCTCGTGTAGACGCCCGGAAGAACCGTGAGCGTGAAGGTGTCGCAGGTCGTGCCCTCTGTGCAGCCGTTCTCGCTGTCGAGCGGGTCGCCTGTGAGGGCTGCGCCGCCCGTCGCGGTGCCCGTCCATTTTCCGTCGAGCGGGGTCACGGGGCCGGTCGGCGCAACGGTGCCCGAGGCCGGGGCCGCCGCCTTCACTGTCCTCACGCCTCGAAGGTGCGGCGACAGGAAGAGCAGCGCGGCCGAGGCGCAGACCACTAGCGCCGCTAGTAGCAGAAGGCGCGGCCTTACGCCTGAAGTAAACCTGTCTTGCGTGATTCCGGTTTTGCGCCCGGCGCTTACTCTCTTCCCTTCGCGGGACAAGCGGTGGGGCCTGCCTTTCAATGAGTCGGAAGACTCTTCGCCACTTAATCTCATCACGAATCTACTCCTTATTAGATTGGGCGGGAGCGTGTCCCGGACGCGGGCAAACAGAGCCGGACACGAGAGGGGCAGCCGGGCAAGAA
>JBJMGR010000393.1:0-18163 GCA_045807805.1 Pyrinomonadaceae bacterium
GACCGAGTCGCCGCCGAGATTGTCGCCCGCCTCTCCATAAGAGACTTGCGTGACGAGGTTGCCCGCCGCGTCGCGAACGAGAATCGTCAAGCCAGCGTTGGTGAGTGAGAGCGAGCTTGACGAGACTCGCCCGACGAGCGCGCCGCCGAAGACGGGGTCGTCCGCGTTTACGTCGCCGCCGCCGAAGAGCACGAGCCCCTCACCCGTGGGGAGCGAGCTTCCTTGCGCGAAGCGATGACGCACACTCTCGCTCGTGCCGTTGAGAGGTCTGGTTCTGAGCGTCCAGCCCGAAAGGTCGAGCGTCGAAGCAGAGCCGTTGACGAGTTCGACGAACTCGTCGTCCGTGCCGCTTCGCGTGCCGTCGTGGTTCGCGTCTCCGGCCGCGCCGTCGGGCGGGTCTGCGAGAACTTCGTTGACGACTATCGTGCGCGGGACGACTGTCAGAAGGCTTTGACTCGTGACGCCGCCGATGGTCGCTTTGATTACCGCCTCGCCCGTCGCGAGCCCGCGTGCGAGCCCCGACGCGTCAATCGCCGCGACGCTCGCCACGTCCGAGTCGAACGTTGCGCTCGCGTTCTCCAACTCTTCGCCGAGCGAGTCGAAGGCGCGCGTCTTGAAACTCATCTCGCCCCCGACGGGGATGGTCGCGGAGGCGGGCGAGAGTTCGACGCGCGTGACGCGTGGAGGCGCGCCGCCGCCGCCGATGTTGAGCGTCGCGCGGTTGCTCTCGACGCCGTCGGCGCGCAACGTAAGAGTCAGAGCGCCAGCGCCCTTGAGTTTGGAAGGCAGCGCGACGTGCAACTGGTCGAGCCCCGGCAGGTCGGGCGAGGGGACTATCGATTCAATCTTCAACGCGCGCCCGCCAGCAAAGGCTTCGACGTGCGAAGCGTTGCGTAGACCCGTGCAGAAGATTATGAGACGGCGCGGCTCGCCCTGTTCGTCCGTCGCGTCGAAGGGGCCGGGGCTTAGAGTCCTGTTGTCGAGGGCGACGGCTTCGCCCGTGCCCGCGCCGTTCGTCGTGAAGAGTCCGGGCGAGGCGACGAGGACGTTGACGGTGCCGCGTATCTCAAGCCCGTCGGGATTTCGCACCGTGACCTCGGCCGTGCCCGAGTTGAGGCCCGAGGGGAGAAGAAAGTTTATCTGTGTCGGCGAGGCGAAGAAGATTTGCGCGGCGCGGCCGTCAACCGTGACGATGACGTTGCGTAAGTTTGAGGGGAACGTGCCGTCGCTTCGTCGCACGGCTTCGGAAGAGTTGAGCGCGAGGCGTGTGCCGTTGAGGATTGCGATTGAGTCGGGCGCGAGCGCGCCAGCGGGCGGAGTCTTGCCTGGCAACGCGCCGTTGAAGAGGCGCAGGCCCGTCTCGAACTGCGCGCGCGGCTCGACGGAGGCGAGGAAGATTTCGGAGTCGTTCGCGAAGTCGGGTGATACGTCTGGCTCCGCGAGCGAGCGCGCGAAGTTGAAGGCTACGAGCGCGCCCGTGTCGTCGAGCGAGGAGACGACTTCGGCCGTCGCGCCCGCGGGCGCGTTCGTAACGCGCGTGATGCGCGCGGAGGGGATGTCGTAGACGTAAAGCTCGGCGCTCGCGTCGGAGTTTGAGCCGGAGACCGTGCGTCGCGTCGCGAAGGCCACGCGGTCGCCGTCGCCGCTTATCGTCGCGTTGAGCGGAACGTCCGACGCGCGCGTGCCGAGCTGCGTGAGCTGGCGTGTGACGAAGCCGTTGCGTCCGTCGAGTATGAAGACCTGCGACGCGCCGTTCGCGCCGCGCGCGGAGTAGACGACGCGCAGGCCGTCGTCGCTCACAACGCGACCGTACGCGAGCGAGAGGGCTTGCACGTCACCCGACGCTTTGAATGTCGTGCGGTCGGCGGTCGTGTAGACGAAGATGTCGCTGACGGGGACGCCGCCCGTAGGTTCCTTGTCGCGCACGAAGACGACGCGCGAGCCGTCGCCGCCGAGCTTCGCGTCCCGCGCGCCGCCTGCGCCGACGCTGTCCGTGAGTTGCGCGAACGTCCGAGTGCGCGCGTCGAAGAGGAAGATTTCGGAGTTGCGGTCGGGGTTCGAGCCGTCGAGGTCGCGGTCTGAGGTGAAGGCGACGAGTTGTCCGTCGTCTGAGATGGAGGGCTGAAAGCAGCCCTGCGACGCGCGTAGAGACGGGTCGTCGGGAAGCGTCTTCGTCAACTGAGAGAGCCGCGCGCCGTCGTGCAGAAATATTTCCGAGTCGCCGTCGCGGTTCTCGCCCGTGGGGTCGTCTTTGCTCGCGAAGACGACGCGCCTTCCGTCCCGAGAGACCGAGGGCGCGGGGCCGCGAGAGCGCGAAAGTTCCGCGGGCGTCGCGGGCGCGCTCGTCGCATCTGTCTCTAACGCGACGACGCGAAAGCCCGCGGGCGTCGAACCCGCGCTCGACTCGAAGACTACGCGCGAGCCGTCGCCGCTGAGCGTCGGGTTTATGTTGAAAGCCTCGTGCGCGGTAGTTGTCAGACGCCGCGGCGCGTTCGACTGTGAGCGCACGCCATTGACGATTAGACACAGAAGGATTGCGGGGATGAGCGCGACGGCGAGACGCAGCATTACGCGTGAGACCACGGCCGTAGTCCTTTCGTATAACGAGAGGCGAACGGCTGGCGGCTCCGCTCACGCGGTCTTATCTTGTCGGCTTGTTACTGTCCGAAGGGCCTCTTCTCTCGAAGCGGACGAATCGTGGCCGTGAGCAGGCACGATTCAAAGGTGAGCGGCATTCTACAACTTGTTATCAAAATGGCAAGGGTAAAATTCGTAAAAGGTCCGCGCGGCGTTCGGCATACGAGCGCCGCGCGGACCTTGGAAGCGTGAGTGACATCAACGGAAGCGTGAGTGACATCAACCGTCGGCGCACGCACCGGAGTTGACCGGACGGTCGTCTAGTCGAGCCCGAGATTGTCAGCGCCCGCCCGGCCGTTCTGGGGCGGGTTGAACCTGACGCGCCCGGTCGCGCGCACGGGTATGCAATCGTTCCCGATTATCATCATGCCCTTCTTGGTAAACTTGCAGCGGAGGAAGTCGGGCAGTTCCCACTTGTCACGGATGACAACCCCACCGTGCGGCTGGGCCAGCCCCTGCATCTTCGCCGCGTAGCTCAGCGGCCGCCCCAAGTACTCGTAAGAACCGCTCTCGGACGTGAAGCGGCTCGCGTCGCCGAAGTCTACCCCTACGCCTATGTAGCGGGGGACGTGGTTCTTCCATTCGGGGCTGTCAGCGCGCCACTTCGAGTAGCCGCCGTCCAAGGCACAGGCTAAGCCAACCACGGCGTTGGCGCAGTCTATGAGGTTCAGATTACCGGACACCTCCCAGACGAGCGCGAGGCCGTCGCCCTCAAACTTCACGACCGGGGCCGTGTCACCCATCGCCCCGGACACGTACCCCATGACCCACTCGCAGAACTTATTCGTGAAGTTCACATAGAGATCGCCGACACCCTTACCCGCCGCCTCGGTGAGTGACGCGGTCGAGCCGCGGTGGTCAATAAACATGGCGACGATGTTGACATGCTCGTGCTCCTTAAACTTCAACCGCGAGGTGCTGGAGAGTCCCCACGCCAGCGATAGCGCGATGAAGAGCATTGTCAGAAAGGCCGTGCTCGTGATGTCGGCGGCGATTAGGAAGACCCAGCCGGGCGGCGACTGCTTGTTCACGAGCATGTAGAGTTGATACCAGAGGATGTACCCGAAGTCGGCCACGGTCAGGTAGATCATGAGCTGGTTGCCGTACTTGTAGAAGGAGTAGGACATGCACAGCCCGAGCATTATGACCGAGAGGCACGAGGCCATCCCGTCTATGAGCGCGGCGGCATCAACGGAGTTAACGCCCAACTGCCCGCCCAGCTTCAGACCCATCAGCACCCAGATAAGCGCGCCAGCGCCTACGAAGGCCCACGTGAAATAGTTCGTCCACTCCAAGACTTTCCAACGCTTTATTGCCTCCCGCACACGCAGGAGGTGAAAGGCCGTGGCTACAGAGACGGCATTGCTGAGCGAGGATGCCATGAGGGCAAGGGGCCTGTAGGCTTCCCCCAAGTCGTAGAACTGCACGGCCGCCGTCGGGATCAAGCTCAATAGACATACGGAGAGCCAGATAAGGCTATGGTCGTAAACCTGTTTGCGGCGCAGCCATACGTAAAAGAACATCAAAATTACAAAGCCGCAGAACGGCAACAGCATGCCTAGAATCTGGCGAAGCGGGGCGAACGGTTGAACCTCCGTAAGGAAGGCGACTTGTTCCATCAACATTTGATTACCTCTGTGTATGTAGCTAACCCATTTGCCGCCCCCTCCCGCGCACGGGAAGGGGCGTGTGAAGCGTTCAACGAGAGACCGGCGCGGGCGGCCGACGCCTATGCCGCTTGTGTGGGCCGTGTAGGCGCGCCGGTAGAAGATTGTCGTCAGGGTTACGCCACGGTGAAGAGGCAGGGGAGGGCAGTAGTCAGTCAGACCCGGCGGGGTCGTCGATGGGACGGGCCTTCGGGTAGGGACGGGGGCGCGAGCCCGCGTCTTGAGGCCCGAACAACTACGAACACGTGGGTTCAATCACTTGCCCGCTTCAGCCGTTACGCGCTCGTCTAACACGAGATTAGGCAAATACAAGGTACGTGCTCCATCCTTGGTGTAACGAGCGGTGGCAACGATTGTGCCAGCGGACGCCGCGGGGCGACAGCTACTCTTTGGCAAGTTCTTCTCAAATATTGCGCCGGATCTTGCAAGGCCCGCGCAGCCTCGCGCGGAGGGGGCGGCGTAGAAATTCATATATCTAGACGCACGCGTCCGAATTTTTGAATATGCGCCGAATTTATGGAAAGGCGTTGGCGCGGTGTCATGCCTGCCGCCTTCACCTCGCAACAGGCGTCGTCAACGGTTCGCGCGCGGCGAACTCGGGGAGCGCTTTGAAGACTTCGAGGGCGTACTTCACGTTATTGAAAGGCGCGGAGACCTGCACGCCCTGTATCGAGTCGCGAACGTCGAGGAGGAGTTCGCGGGCGATGGCGAGGCCCTCGTCGCGTGCGGCCTCTTTGCCCTTCTCCGATGCGAGGCGCATGCGCTCCATGATGGAGGGCGTGACGCGTACGCCGGGGACTTCGTTGTGTAGGAACTCGGCGTTGCGGTAGGAGACGAGCGGCCAGATTCCGGCGACGACGGGGACGCGCACGTGCTCTATGCGGCGCAGGAAGTCGCGGAGTTGTTCGGCATCGAAGACGGGCTGCGTGATTGCGTACTCCGCGCCCGCCTCTACCTTCCACTCGAAGCGCTTTATCTCCTCGTCCAGATTTATCGCGCCGGGGTTGACGCCGACGCCTATGCAGAAGGTCGTGGGGTTGCCGATGGGGTTGTTGCCGAGGTCGAGCCCGTGGTTGAGCTTGTTGACCATGTTCGTCAACCCGATTGAGTCTATGTCGAAGACGGCCGTCGCGTCCGGGTACGGCCCCATCTTCGGCGGGTCGCCAGTGATGATGAGTAGGTTACGCAGGCCGAGCGCGGCAGCGCCGAGCAGGTCGCTCATCATGCCCAGAAGGTTTCGGTCGCGGCACGTGTAGTGGAGAACTGATTCCAGACCTATATCGCGCTCGACGAGCACGGCCGTCGCCTGCGCGCTCATGCGCGTCTGCGCGCGCGGGCCGTCGGGGATGTTGACGGCGTTGACGCCCGCCTCCTTCAGAAGCCTTATGCTCTCCAGAGTCTTCGACGCGTCGCAGCCTTTGGGCGGCAGAACCTCGACCGTGGTCAAGAACTCGCCGCGCGCGAGACGGCGTCCCCAGTTGGAACGCTCTTCGAGCGGCATGACGGGGACTTCGTGCGTACTGCTTTCGGCGACGTGAATAGCGCTCGCGAGCCTGCCGGTGCGCCCCGTGTGGCGCGGCGAGAGCGGGCGCACGGCGTCGGAAATGAGCTTGATGTGGGCGGGCGTCGTGCCGCAGCAGCCGCCGATGAAGCGCACGCCCGATTGAATCAGGCGCTTCGCGTACTTCGCCATGTACTCGGGCGAGCACATATAGAACTGTCGGCCCTGCACGTCGCGCGGCAGCCCCGCGTTCGGCTGCGCCGAGAGCTTCTTCGTCGTCGCGACGCGCATCTTCTCGATTGCCGTTAAGACCGTCGCGGGGCCGACGCCGCAGTTGAGGCCGATAACGTCCGCGCCCCACTCGTCGAGGCGCGCGGTGAAGAGTTCGGGCGTAGTGCCGAAGGCCGTGTTGCCGTCGAGCATGATGGTCATCTGCGCGACGACGGGCAAATCTGTAAGCTCGCGCACGGCGCGTATCGCCTGCCGAAGCTCCGACACGTCGGAGAAGGTTTCGAGCAGGAAGAGGTCAACGCCGCCTTCGAGAAGCGCCTCGGCCTGCTGCTTGAACATCTCCTTCGCCTCGTCGAAGGAGGTCGGGCCGTATGGCTCTATGCGAAGGCCGAGCGGGCCAATCGCGCCCGCGACGAAGCAGCGCCCGGCGGCGGCCTCTCGCGCGAGACGCACGGCCGTGACGTTTATCTCTCGAAGGCGAGAGTCGAGCCCGTACTGCGCGAGCTTGTGCGCCGTGGCGGTGAAGGTGTTCGTCTCGATGACCTCCGCGCCCGCGCGCACGTACTCCTCGTGAACCGTGCGCACGAGGTCTGGGCTCGTCAGGTTCAATTCGTCGTACGAGCGATTGATGTAGACGCCCTTCGCGTAGAGCATCGTTCCCATCGCGCCGTCGAAGACGGTCACGTGGTCGCTCTCAAGTAGTTCTCTGAAGTTGTCCATGATAAAGCTGTCAGCGTTCAGCGTTCAGCATTCAGCATAAAACCTTTGCGACCTTCGCGCCCTCTTCGCGACCTTTGCGGTTGAAGATTCTTTGCTTAAACGCAAAGGCCGCAAAAGTAGTCGCAAAGGACGCGAAGAGGGTTTGGCTGAAGGCTGACCGCTGAGTGCTCCTTAAAAAGAAGTCCCGCGCCAAACAGCGCGGGACTTCTACGGAACCCGGTTTTGCGGTCGCCTGAAAGCGCCGAGCTGTTTAGCGGTTTGTTTTACGTGGCCGCAAGTCGCCTTAACTCACCACGTCTTTTGTCAACGCGCTTATACGCCCGCCGACGCACGGCTGTCAAGCGTCAGCGCTTCTGGCAGCGCGGGCAGAAGTATGTCGAGCGGCCCGCGTGTGAGACGCGCGAGATAGGCGCGCGGCAGTCGGCGCAGGGCTCGCCCTCACGGTCGTATACGCGCCAGTGGCCCACGTCGCCGCCGCCGTAGTAACTCATCCCCATCTCTTCCAGATTGACGTTGAGAGATGCGCCGTGCGCGACCGCTTCGCCGAGCACCGAGACGATTGCGGCGCGCAGGCGCGCGACACGTCGGCGCGGGAACTCGGATGCGAGTCGGAAGGGGTCGGCGCGCGCGACGAAGAGCGCCTCGGCCGCGTAGATGTTGCCGAGGCCCGTCACCTTCGTCTGGTCGAGCAGAACGTCCTTGAGCGCGCGGCGCGTGCGCGAGAGCACACCAGCGAGGTAGGCGTCCGTGAACTCTTCTGAGAAGGGCTCGGGCGCGAGCGAGCGAAGCTCTTTGACTAAGTGAAGCTCAGAGGCGCGTGCGAGCTTCATCAGCCCGAAGTGGCGCTGGTCTGTGAAGGCTAACCTTCGTCCGTCTTCGAGACGGAAGAGCGCGTGCGTGTGTCTGGGGAGCGCGACGCGCGCGCGCAAGAGGCGGAAGCCCCCGGTCATCCGAAGGTGCGTTATCAGCGTCTCGCCGTTATCGAGCGAGGCGAGTATGTGCTTGCCGCGTCGGCCCACGCCGACGACTCTCGCGCCGCGCAAACGTCGGGCGAACTCGCGCGGCGTCGTCTCTGGCGCGAGCCCCGCGCGCAGGAGCTTCGCCGACTCGAAGCGCGCGCCGCGCACCGCGCGTTCTAGAGCGCGAGCGACGAGTTCTACTTCTGGAAGTTCAGGCACGGCGTCTGTTAAGTCAGCGGTTTAAGATTAACCACCGCAGACACGGAGACGCAGTTAAAATCATAAAGCTGTGTCTCTGTGCCTTTGTGGTTAATCTCTCATTCGTCAAACGAAGCTTCAATGAAAGCTCCCTGCGATGCGACAGCCCTCTTCGAGGAGCGCGTGTGTCATCTCTTTGGACGTGGCCTCGGCGTAGACGCGAAGCACCGGCTCGGTGCCCGACTGCCGGAAGAGGAGCCAGGACTCGTCCGCGAAGACGAGCTTCGTGCCGTCGAGCGTCTCGATTGCCTGGACTGTGTGGCGCTCGATTGAAGCGGGCGGTTTCGTCGCGAGCGATTCGACGAGCGCGAGGCCGCGCGCGACTTCCGTGTGAAGGTCGCGGCGGCCGAAGTGGAACTCGCCGAACTCTCGATGCAGCTCGACGACAAGCTCCGTCGGAGTCTTGCCCGACGCGACGATTGCTTCGAGGAAGAGGAGCGAGTTGAGCACGCCGTCGCGCTCGGGTATGTGGCCGCGCACGCCTATGCCGCCCGACTCCTCCGCGCCGATGAGAATCTCCTCGCGCAGCATCAAGTCCGCGACGTACTTGAATCCAATCGGCGTCTCGTGCAGCGCGAGCCCGTGCGCCGCGGCGATGCGCTTGAGCAGAACCGACTGCGAGAAGGTTCTCACGACTCCGCCCGTCATCCCGCGCGCGCGCGCAAGATGGAGCAGCACGACGGGGACGACCTCGTGCATCGTCATCGTCTCGCCTTGCTCGTTGACCGCGCCGACTCTATCCGCGTCGCCGTCAGTAGCGAGACCGACGAGCGCGCGCCCCTCTCTCACGCGCTCCCGAAGCGGCGCGAGGTTCCTGTCAATCGGCTCGGGTGCCACGCCGCCGAAGAGTGTGTCGCGCTCGGAGCGTATCGTCTCGACGGCGAGGCGACGGCGCGCGAGAAAGCTCTCGACCCAACGCCCGCCCGAGCCGTGCATCGAATCTACGACGACGCGCGCTCGCTTCGACCTTATCGAGTCGAGGTCTATATAGGAGGCGACCTGCGCGCGATAGCTCTGAACCTGCGCGTCCAAACCTCCGCGCGCGCCCTCCGCGAGCGAGGCGAGCTGCACGGGGTTCGCGTCCATAAGAGTCTCGACCGCGACGGTCGTCTCCGCGGTCGCGCTTCCGCCCCAGGGGGCCTTTATCTTGAAGCCGTTGAAGTGAGGCGGATTGTGCGAGGCCGTGATGACGACGCCGCCCGCCGCCCCGCGCTCGCGCACGGCCCAGGAGACGAGCGGCGTCGGAACGTCCGCGTCGAAGAGCGAGACTTCAAGCTCGTTTCCCGCGAGGACTTCAGATGCGCGCTCGGCGAAGCTCTCCGAGAGGAAGCGACGGTCGTATCCGACGACGACGTGTGGGTGCGCCGTCTGCTTCTGCTGCTTCACATAGTCCGCATAAGCCTGCGCGACGCGCTCGACGTTCTCGAAGGTGAACTCGTCCGCGATAACAGCACGCCAGCCGTCCGTGCCGAAGCGCACGGGCGTGGGGTGCTCGCGCCTGTGCGTCAAAGCGCGCCCCCGGTCTGCGTGTAGTCCGTCAGGTTGGTCTTATCGCCGAGCACGGCACCCGCGCCGACCTGCGCCGAACGGCCTATGTGGCAGCCGCGCCCGACGACCGCGCCCACGACCTGCGCGCCCGCGCCGACGCGCGTGTGCGGCCAGACGATAGAGTTCTCCACGCGCGCCTTCTCTTCGACGTGGACGCCCTCGCCCAGGACGGAGTTGATAACCTGCGCGCCGGGCTTGACCGTGCAGTCGTCGCCTATGATGGAGAGGTCGTCAATCTCGGCGTGCGTGGCGAGGTCTGAAGAGTCGGCGGAGCCGCGCCGGTCTTTGAGCTTGATGCCGCGGACGCGGCCCGCGAGCATGTCTTGGTGGACTTGCAGATAGCGCTCGGGCGTGCCGATGTCTATCCAGTAGGCCGACTCGGGCACGTGCGCGTAGAAGGGCTCGCCCGCTTCGAGGAGCGCGGGGAAGACTCCGTACTCGAAGGAGTAGTTCTCGCCCTCGGGCACGTAGTCCAAGACCTTCGGGTCGAGTATGTACGTGCCCGCGTTGATGGTGTTGCAGCTTATCTCGTCTGCCTTCGGCTTCTCCAGAAAGCGTTTGACTCGCCCGTCCTCGTGCGTCTCGACGAGCCCGTAGGCCGAAGGGTTCTCGACGGGCGCGAGCACGATGGTCGCGGCGGCCTTGCGTTCGTTGTGTTGGCGTATGACGGACTTCAAGTCGAGGTCTGTGACGATGTCGCCGTTGAAGACGACCGTCGGCTCGCGTATGAGTTCCTGCGCGAACTTGTATGCGCCCGCGGTGCCCATCGGCTGCGGCTCGACGGTGTAGTTAATCTTCACGCCGAAGTCCGAGCCGTCGCCGAGCTGCTGCTCTATCTTGTGCGGTTGATATGAGAGCGAGAGCGTGATGTTCGTGACGCCCGCGCGCCGCAGCGTGTCAATCTGGTAGAGCAGGAACGGGCGGTTGCAGATGGGCACGACGGGCTTGGGCGTGTAGACCGTCAGGGGCCGCAAGCGCGTCCCCTTACCGCCTGCGAGTATGAGAGCTTGCATAGGATTTAAGTTGAACCGGACGGCCTCTCTGACGTGTCTCCCGCGAGGGGAAATCGAAAGCGGGGCCGAGTCTAGCACCGCCGCGCGCGCCTTTTCAACAACGCGTCAACGCGGCCGGAAACCCTTGCTTGACACCCCCCCGCGCCAACGTATAATCGCTCTTTGGCTAAACTAATAAACACACATCAGTAAAGCTTCATGGCGCGCACGCGCGCGTGCGTCGAAAGGAAGAGGTACGCGAAATGCCGGACACTAGAGAGGCGGTCATCATAAGCGCGGCGCGAACGCCGACGGGCAAGTTTCAGGGCACGCTGAAGGGCTTCAACGCGCCGCAGCTCGGCGCGTTGGTCGTGCGCGAGGCGGTTAAGCGCGCGGGCGTTGCACCGGAGGACGTGGACGAGGTCATCATGGGCTGCGTCATACAGGCGGGCCTCGGTCAGAACCCCGCGCGTCAGGCTGCACTCCACGGCGGCATACCTTTCGGCGTCTCGGCCGTGACGATTAATAAGGTCTGCGGCTCGGGCCTCAAGTCGGTGATGATGGCCGCCCAAGGGATACAACTCGGCGACTCAGAGACGGTAGTCGCGGGCGGCATGGAGTCGATGTCGAACGCGCCTTATCTTCTGACGAAGGCGCGCGAGGGTTATCGAATGGGTAACGGCTCGCTCGTCGATTCGATGATTCACGACGGGCTCTGGTGCGCGTTCGAGAACTACCACATGGGCAACACGGGCGAGGTCGTCGCGGAGCGTTACAACGTGACGCGCGAAGATCAGGACGAGTACGCTCTGAACTCTCACCGGAAGGCCGCGGCCGCGATACGGGAAGGGAGGTTCAAGGACGAGATTCTGCCCGTCGAGATTCCGCAGAAGAAGGGCGCTGCCCTCGTCTTCGACACGGACGAGTCCGTGCGCGAAGACACTTCAATCGAAGCGCTCGCGAAGCTTCGGCCCGCCTTCAGAGAGGGCGGGTCTGTGACGGCGGGCAACGCGCCCGGCGTCAACGACGGCGCTTCGGCGCTCGTCGTCACATCGCTCGAACGCGCGCGCTCGCTCGGCGTCGAACCGTTGGCGCGCATCGTCGCGCAGGCGACTTCGGGGATTCAGCCCGAGCTTGTGATGATGGCCCCGGTCGAGGCAATCAGGAAAGTCCTACGCAAGGCCGGGTGGTCTCTGAGCGAGGTTGACTTAATCGAGTTGAACGAGGCTTTCGCGGTGCAGGCCATCGCGATTATGCGCGAGCTTGAGCTTGACCCCTCGAAGGTGAACGTCAACGGCGGCGCGGTCGCGCTCGGCCACGCGATAGGACAGTCGGGCTCAAGACTCCTGACGACGATGCTCCACGAGATGAAGCGGCGCGACGTGCGGCGCGGGCTCGCGGCGCTCTGCCTCGGCGGCGGCAACGCCGTCGCGCTCGCCGTCGAACGTTAAAGAGGGCGCGGGCCAAGAGAGGGCTACGGATGACACCCCAAGACCACAACAAAGTTATCGGCATCATGCACCTCATCTGGGGCGGCTTCAACGCCCTGATAGCAGCCTTCATCGTGCCGTTCATCGTCGCGATAATGGCCGGCTTAAGCCAAGACCCGCACGCGCCGCCGGAGGCCAAGGCGATTTTCGGAATCTTCGGGTTCTTCATGGCCGCCTTCATGATTCTCTTCTCCCTGCCGTCGCTGATCGCGGGCTACGCGCTCCTGAAGCGTAAGAGTTGGGCGAAGTTGGCGGGCATCATCGCCGCGGGCTTGACGGCGATGAGCATGCCATTCGGCACGGCGCTCACGGTCTACACCATCTGGTTCCTCTGCGGGCAGCAGGGCGACCAGCTATACAGGAAGGGCGCGGCGAACACGTACGAGCCCTGGCGCGGCAGCTTGCGCGACGCGAACGCGTTCGACTGGGAATCGCAGCGCGCGGCCGACGCGCGCAGGCGCGAGCAGAACTACGCGCCGCCGCCGCAGCCGCCCGACTGGCGCAGTTAGAAATTAAGACCGGGGAGCATTCAAAAGTGGCAGAGATAATCGGAGTGGTCGGCGCGGGCACGATGGGCAACGGCATCGCGCAGACCGCCGCGCGCGCGGGCTACGACGTAATCATGCGCGACGTTAAGGACGAGTTCATCGAGCGCGGCATGCAGGCGATTGACCGAAGCCTACAGCGCGACGTGGACAAAGAGCGCCTGAAGGAGGAGGAGAAGCGCGCCGTGGTCGGACGCATACGCACGACGACGGAGCTTTCCGAGTTCGCCGACGCCGCATTCGTCGTCGAGGCCATCACCGAGAACCTCGAAGCGAAGCGCGAACTGTTCCGCGCGCTCGACTCCGCGACGAAACGCGAGTGCGTGCTCGCCTCGAACACCTCTTCAATCTCCATCACGAAGCTCGGCGCGGCCACCTCGCGCCCCGACAAAGTCATCGGCATGCACTTCATGAACCCCGTGCCCGTGATGAAGCTAGTGGAAGTCATTCGCGGCATCGCAACGTCCGACGACACTTGGGCGCGCACGCGCGAGCTTTCGGAGCGGATGGGAAAGACCGCGTTGGAGTGCAACGACTCGCCCGGCTTCGTCTCGAACCGAGTCTTGATGCCGATGATTAACGAGGCCGTCTTCGCGCTGCACGAGGGCGTCGCCTCGCGCGAGTCAATCGACGGCATCATGAAGCTCGGCATGAATCACCCGATGGGGCCGCTGACGCTCGCCGACTTCATCGGCCTGGACGTTTGTCTCGCAATCCTGAACGTGCTTCACGAAGAGCTTGGCGACCCGAAGTATCGGCCGTGCCCGCTGCTTCGGAAGTACGTTGACGCGGGCTGGCTCGGGCGCAAGTCGGGGCGTGGCTTCTACGAGTATTGAGGACTGAAACGGACGCGGGCTGCGTGGGCTTTCGGAACCCGGCGCGGCCCTTCCTGCTTATGAGTGCGATGATGGCGAACGTGCGCGGGAAAATCTTCTGCCAGCGGTGCAAGACCGGCAACGAGCTTGGGCAGGACTTGTGCGCGCGCTGCGGGACGCGGCTCATGCTCATGGTCGAGACTTCGTCGGCGCGCTTCGAGGACAGGTCTTCGACGGGCGGGATGGAGGAGCATCTTTTAGAGCGCGTCACGGCGATCGAGAACAACATCTCGCGCCTCATAGACAAGCTCGAACAGATGGCCGAGCTTATGCTGAAAGGTTCGCGCTCGGCCTACTTCGACCACGTCCTTCTGGAGACGCTCCTCACAGTCTTAACCGAATCCGGCATTATAGACCGACGCAAGCTCGAAGCCGCCTGGCGTGAGCGCTCGGGGAGCGACGAGGCGCTCGCAGACTCGAAGCGTCGCCGCCGTGAGCTTTGCGAGAAGATCGTCGAAGAGTACAGGGGCGAGGAGCGCGTGGAGTTCGCGCGTCTCGTCGGCGAGGGTTTGGAGGAGTTCGCGAAGGGGCGCGACGCGCGAGGCGTGCGCGCGCTAGAACGCGCAGCCGCGCTCGCCGTAGGCAACGTACCGCTCGACACATACCTCGGCGAACATTTCTTACAGGAGGGCCGCGCGGCGCGTGCGCGCACATACCTCTCTCGCGCACGCGAGCCCGAGCCGGAGAACGCGCGCGTCGGTCTTCTGTTGGGGCTCGCGTGTGGCGAGGCGGGCGAAGTTGCGCGCTCGCGCGAGCTTCTGCGCGAGGTGGTCGCGCGCCTCGGCCCTTCGTTCGCGGCGCACTGCGCACTCGGGCTCCTCTCCGCGTCGGAGTCGGACTGGAAGACGGCGCTCGCCGAGTTCAAGCTCGCGCACGCCTCGCGCGAGTGTCCGGAGGCTCTCTACCTCGTCGGTCTCGCGCAGTACAGCCTCGGGCGCTTCACGGCCGCGCGCGCGGCTTTGAAGCGGGCGGTCAAGCTCGACGAAGACTACGGCGCGGCGCACTACCTTCTCGGGCTCACGCAACTGAATCTCGGCGAGCGCGAGCGCGCGACAGCCGCATTCGAGTCGGCCGCGGCCGCCGAACCGAGTGAGGAGCTTTACCGCGCCGCGCTGCGCGCACGCTCGCGTGCGTCGAAGCTTCCGCCGCCGCCATCGCCCCTCGGCGTGGGCGTGGGCAGGAGGCGCGGACTTTTGACGGGCGGGGACGCGCGACTCGCAGCCTTTTTGCGCGCGGACGCACTGGGCCGCGCCGCGCGTCGCTGATGTGGCCCGCCGTAATCCGCGACGAGTAGCGTCATCTAGTGTCGTGCCGCGTTGACACTTTCGCGCCGACCGTTATAATTGCAACTTTTGCGCTCGACACGCTTTCGGGCGTGGGGCTTGACCGGGGGTTGATTGATGCGTATCGAGGTCGAGAATCTGAAGGAGAAGGAGCAGGCCGAAGCCTTCTCCCACTCGTATGCGCCCGGCGAGGTCGAGCTTGAGGACGAGGGGGCGCGGCTCGTCTCCGACGCGGAAGTTGAAGGGAGCGCCAGCCGCAAGGGCGAAGAGGTTCGCGTGCGTGGCTCTATAAAGAGCGAGGTCGAGCTTCTTTGCGACCGCTGCGCCGCGCCCGTGCGCACGCCGCTCGAAGTCGAGTTCGACGCGCGCTTCATCCCGCGGGCGGCTGCCGCGGATGAGACGGACAACGTCGAGCTTTTGGCGGAGGACTTGGGGGTAGCGACCTACGAGGGCGACGCGGTTGACGTTGACGAGCTTGTGCGTGAGCAGATTGTGCTCGCGCTCCCTTTGCGCAACCTCTGCCGCGAGGACTGCAAGGGGCTTTGCGCGAAGTGCAGCGCGGATTTGAACGCGGGACAATGCTCCTGCGAGCAGGGCGAGAGAGACCCGCGCTGGGCCGCGCTCGCCGACTGGAAGAACGGAAGCGGGTGAACAGGTGAATAGTAAATGGTAAATGGTTTCGCCCTTTTGCCCGGCTGACGATTTACATTTCAAGTTGCTTAACGGACAGTCACCATTCACTATTAACCATTGACCATTTACGAAGGAGTTATAGATGCCTAATCCGAAACGACGCCACTCGAAATCGCGCACGCGCCAGCGCCGCGCGCACGACGCACTGCGCGCGCCGCAGACGGTCACTTGCGAGAACTGTCAGGAGCCGCGCATGTCGCACCGCGTCTGCGGGAAGTGCGGCCACTACAACGGCCGCGAAGTAATCAAGGTTCATCAAGAGGCGTAAGGACTTTTGAAAGTTCCAGGTTTCAGGTTGCAAGTTCAAAGTTAAGAGCAGGCCCGCCGCCTTCCAACTTTGAACTTGCAACCTGAAACCTGGAACCATGCGATGAGACAGACAAGCCTGACCGGCAAAGTCGTCGTTGACGCGATGGGAAGCGACCGCGCGCCGCACCCGGAGATTGACGGCGCGCTCGCCGCCGCGCGCGACTTCGGCGTCGGCGTCATACTCGTCGGCCGGGAGCAGGTCGTCGTGCCCGAGCTTCGCCGCTGCCGCTGGCGGAAGGACGGCGACAAGGGCATCTGGTTCGTAGACGCCCCCGAGTTCATCAGTATGGGCGAGCCGGTCGCCACGGCCGTCCGCCGCAAGCGCAAGAGTTCGATGCGGGTGGGCGCGCGCCTCGTCGCGGACGGGCACGCCGACGGCTTCGTCTCGGCGGGCAACACGGGCGCGGCGATGGCGACGGCGAAGATGGTCATAGGAATGCTCCCCGGTGTTGACCGGCCCGCGCTCGCCGCGATGCTTCCGTCGAAGTCGGGGCGGCCCACGCTGCTCTTGGACGTTGGCGCGAACTCCGACTGCAAGCCGCTGCACATGGCGCAGTTTGCTATCATGGGCGACGCATATTCACGTTCGGTGCTGGGGACGCAGCGGCCGTCGGTCGGACTGATGAGCATCGGCGAGGAGGAGGCGAAGGGGAACGACCTGACGAAAGAGGCGTTCCCACTCATGCGCGACCTGCGCAGCCTCAACTTCGTCGGCAACGTCGAGGGGCGCGACGTGTTCACGGGGCAGGTGGACGTTATCGTCACCGACGGCTTTACGGGCAACGTCATACTGAAGCTTTCCGAAGGGTTGCAGGACGCGGTCGTCACGTTGATAAAGCGCGAGCTTTCGGCGTCGGTTATAACGAAGACGGGCGCGGTGCTGGCCCGGCCCGCGTTTCAGAATTTGAAGAAGCGGCTCGACTACGCCGAGTATGGCGGCGCGCCCCTGCTCGGAGTGCGCAATATCGTCGTCGTCGGCCACGGAAGCTCGAACGCGCGCGCGGTGCGAAACGCGATTCGCAACGTCAAGGAGTTCTCAGAGCACGGCGCGCTCGAACGCATAGAGCGCGGCATCGCGGAGACGAACGCGCGCGAGTCGGTCGCCGTTCGCGCCGTCGCCGAGTAGTTTCAGGCGTAGAGAAGAAAGCAGGCCAAAGGGATGGGAGAAGTCAGAGCGGCAATACTCGGCACGGGGCGCGCCTACCCGGAAGGCGTTCTGACCAACGCAGACCTTGAGCGCATGGTCGAGACCTCGGACGATTGGATAACGACGCGCACGGGCATTAAGGAGCGCCACCGCGCGGGCGAAGGCGAGTACACTTCGCTCTTCGCCGTCCGGGCCGCGCGGCAGGCGATTGAGCGCGCGCGGATTGACCCCGCCGACATCGGCCTCATCATCTGCGCCACGGTCTCGCCCGACCAGATACTCCCCTCGACCGGCTGCTTGATTCAGGCGGAACTCGGCGCGAACCGCGCCGCCGCCTTCGACATCGTGGCCGCGTGCTCGGGCTTCCTCTACGGCCTGACGATGGCGAACCAGATGATTCGCTCGGGGCAGACCCGCTACGCGCTCGTCATCGGTGCCGAAGTTCTTTCGCGATACGTTGACTACAACGACCGCTCGACCTGCGTGCTCTTCGGCGACGGCGCGGGCGCGGCCGTCCTCGGCCCCGCGGAGGGCGAGCGCGGCATACTCTCCGCGCGCATCTACTCGGACGGCCGCTACGCCGAACAGCTCTACTCGCCCGGCGGAGGCACGCGCATACCGCCCACGGCCGAGACGCTCGCTTCCGGGATGCACTACTTCAAGATGAAGGGCAACGAGCTTTTCAAGATAGCCGTGCGCTCGATGGCAGACGTGTCGAAAGAGGTGCTGGAAGAGGCGGGCTACAAAGCTCAAGACGTGAAGCTCTTCATCCCGCATCAGGCGAACCAGCGCATCACCGAGGGCGTCGCATCGCGCCTCGACGTTGACCCCTCGATTGTCTACTCGAACATCGCGTATCACGGCAACACTTCGTCCGCATCGATCCCCATCGCGCTCGACGAGTGCATAGAGAAGGGGATGGTCTCGGAAGGCGACCTCGTGCTGCTCGCCTCCTTCGGCGGCGGAGCCACATGGGGCGGCGTTCTTCTGAAGTGGTAGGAGAGCTATTAGCTATTAGCTGTTGGCTATTAGCTTTCTGTTGTAGCAGTCGGCTTCGTTCTCTTTGTTTTAGCTAACAGCCAACGGCCAATAGCTAACAGCTATTTATGACCATCGCTTTTATCTTCCCCGGACAGGGCTCGCAGGCGGCGGGCATGGGGCGCGAGCTGGCTGAAAAGTATCCGGCGGCGCGCGAGGTCTTCGAGGAGGCTGACGACGCGCTCGGCTTCGCTTTGTCGAAGCTCTGCTTCGAGGGGCCCGCGGAAGATTTGCAGCTAACAGAGAACACGCAGCCCGCGATTCTCGCGA
>JBJMGR010000394.1:0-3205 GCA_045807805.1 Pyrinomonadaceae bacterium
CCGCGCGTGCTCGCGCCCACCCTTCAGATGCGCGCGAGGCCGCGCGTGCTCTTCGCGGGACAGATAAGCGGCGTCGAGGGCTACGTCGAGTCGGTCGCGACGGGCTGGCTCGCGGGCGTGAACGCCGCGAGAGTCGCGCGCGGCGAGGCGTTGTTAGAGGCCCCTCGGAAGAGCGCGTTGGGCGCGCTCGCGCGTTACGTCTCGGGCGCGGAGTCGAAGAACTACCAGCCCGTGAACATAACGTTCGCGCTGTTGGAACCGCTCCCCGAAGTGGAGCGTAGACGCTTCAGGAAGAAACGCGACAGGCATGCGCGGCAGGTCGAGCTTGCGCTCGGGGAATGGGACGCTTGGCTTCAAACTATCCAAGGCGGGGAGGGCGCGCAGCCTTTGGCGGCGGCGCTTTGAGGGCGACCGCACGGCCGTCGTCCCTCTTGGCCGTCGCCGCGTGTGCGCTGCTCGCGCTGCTCGTCGCGGCGTCTGCGTTCGCGCAGTCGGGGCGCAGGAGCAGTGGGTCGCCCGCGCAGGGCAAGGAGACGCCGACGCCCACGCCCGCAGCCACTCCTTACAGAGGCCCCATCGCTGATCCGCCCCGCAACGATTCGGCGAAGCCCTCGCCGCGTCTGCGCACCAACGACAAGATCGAGCCGCCCGCGCCGCCTGACTCGAAGACAGCCGGGACTAAGCCGGCGACTGTTGACGACGACGACGAGGTCGTGCGTATAAGCTCGAACCTCGTGCCCGTCCCGGCCTCGGTCCTGGACGCGCAGGGGCGCGTCGTCACGGACTTGCGCGTCGAAGACTTCGAGCTTCTGGTTGACGGGCGCGTGAGGCCCGTCGGCGATTTGAGCCACGCCGAGACGCCTGTGAGCATCGCGCTCCTCTTCGACAACAGTTCGAGCCTCAACGCCACGCGCGAATTCGAGCGCAAGGCGGGCATCGAGTTCCTCAAGTCGGTCGTGCGCAAAGTCGACCGCGCGGCCATCTACTCCATCTCGACCGAGCCCCGGCTCGCGCAGCCCTTAACGAACGACGTGCATACGCTCGTACGCACCGTCGAGGGCTTCGGCAAGGCGGAGGGCGCGACGGCGCTCTTCGACACGATAGCCACCGCCGCCGACTACCTTCAGCCGCAGAAGACTCGAAAGGTCGTCGTCATCGTCTCGGACGGGACGGACACCATCAGCGATCTCGACTTCGACCAGACGATGGCGCGCGTCCTGTCGGACGACTGTCAGGTCTACGCCGTTCAGACGGGCAACAGCGAGAGCGCGAACCTTCGCGACCTCGCGGGCGAGCGGCGCTTGCAGGAGTTCGCCGCGCAGACCGGCGGCGAGGTCTTCATACCGCACAGCAACAGGGAACTCTCGGACGCCTTCACGCAGATTGCTGCGGACCTCTCGCAGCAGTACGTCCTCAGCTACTACCCCGACAGCACAGAGCCGCGCGACGGCCGCTTCCGCTCCTTCACGCTCAACGTCAAGACCCGCCCCAACCTGCGCGTGCGCACGCGCAAGGGCTACTACGCGCCGAAGGGGTAAGGCAGAAGTAAAAAGGCAAAAGGCAAAAGTTAAGATTGAAAGAAGAGCGGCCTTCATCAAACGTTGATGAAGGCCGCTCTTCTTTCAATCTTAACCTTTCTTTTGCTCTTTGAAGGTTGCCTTCTCCTTCCGTCGTTTCACAGCGATTCGAGGAAGGTGATGATGTACGTCTGCTCGGCGGGAGTCAGGTTGAAGAAGTTGTCGGCTACCACTTTGGCCTCTACATCGTGACGCTTGATGGCGTCGAAGAAGGTTAGGGAGAGCCCGTCGTGCATCAGGCGCGTGTGGACGCGCACGCCCCAGAGCGGCGCGGTGCGAACCTTCAGGCGCGTCCTCTGGCCGCCGTTCTGAACTATCCCGTCGCCCGTGCCTATGTCGTGCAGCAGGAAGTCTCCGAACGGGTGGATTATCTTGTTCGCGAGTTCCGCGGGCACCTTGAACGTCCCGCCGTTGATGACTACGCCCTCCTGCGCCGTAATCAGCGTGTCCGTGTGGCAGACGGCGCAGCCTATCTTGTGGAATAACTCGCCTCCCTTTATCGCCTCGTCCGTCTTCGCTATATCTTCGTCGCGCGCGGGAGCCTTCGTCGCGCGCATGAACTGCGTGAAGGCGTCTATGTCGCGCTCGGGGTCTTCGCCGCAGAAGGTGTTCTGCCCCGGCGGAGGCGTGCCCGTGACCGGGTCGCACGGCAGAGTGGAGTCGTTCGGGATGGGGTCGAAGGCCGACACGTCGCGGCCGAGCGAAGTGTTCTCCGCGAGGAAGAGTCGGTTCGTGATGCCTATCTCGTTGAGGTATGCGTCGCCCGAGAATGAGAGCAGACTCGCGTGCTGGTCTTTGTGGCCGAAGCGCCCTATGCGGCAATGTCGCCGCTGGTCGGGCATAATCTCCTCGATGGGCACGCGTATGGCCTGACCGTGTACGAGGTGGCCGCTTGCAACGTCGTTGGGCTGGTTGGCGGCGATGTCGAGCAGCGTCTCGTTCGGGACTGCCTCGACGAAGCCGTCGCCCAGAAGGTTGAGCGAGGTGCGCGTGGTTCGCACGGGCTCGTCCTTAGCAATGCCCGCCGAGAAGAGCGGCGGCACGCGCTCCTGTATCTTCGGGTCGATGGCGCGGTCGTTGATGAGCGAGCCGCCGGGCGCGTCAACGAAGTTGCCGAAGTCGTCGAGGTGTCCCGCGCGAAGCTCGTTAATCTGACTGACCGAGCCGGATATCGGATTCTGGTGACACTCTGCGCACGACTGCGCGTTGTAGACCGGCCCGAGGCCGTCCTTGATGAAATCGCGAACCTCGAAGGTCGCGCGATCCTTGTCGTGCTGCGGCTGCTTGACGAGCCCGTTAGTCCCGTCGTCGAAGCCAGTCGGCGCTTCCTCCAACGCGGGCGCGATGCAGAAAGGATCGCAGGGCGGGACTTCCACATCTATCGGGCACTTCGCGAGGTCTTCCTCATCGCTCGCGGCGACGTTGGCCTGGCCGGTCGGCGGCTTGTTCTTCTGACTTACGGCGACGCGGCTCGTAACGGTCGCGGCCAGAAACAGCAGCACGAACACACCGATGATCGAGGTCTTCAGACTTCTCATGCTCGTATCCTCCCCTTTGAATAGGCGTGAATGAGGTCATCGGGAGTGATGACGTACATAGGGGTCGTCGGGAGGGGAAGGGCAAGACAA
>JBJMGR010000395.1:0-12455 GCA_045807805.1 Pyrinomonadaceae bacterium
GCCTCGTCCTCTACGACGAGGATGCGCGCTGCCGCCTCGTCCATCTTCAGTCGCCCTTTCTGAAAGTGATTTTGAACTCCGCGCCCGCTCCGTCCGTGACCTCGACCTCGCCGCCGATCTGGCGCGCGAGCGTGTTCACGAGCTGAAGCCCGAGCGAAGGAGTGTTGCGCACGTCGAAGCCCGGCGGGAGGCCGATGCCGTCGTCCGAGACGGCGAGCGTCAGGCGCTCGGAGTCGGCGGGCCGAAGCCTTATGTTTATCGAGCCGCCCGTCCCGTCGGGGAACGCGTGCTTGAGCGAGTTCGAGACCAGCTCGTTGATGATAAGGCCGCAGGGTATGGCCGTGTCCACGCCGAGCATAACGTCCTCGGACTCGACGTTGAGTCTTACCGCGCCGGAGTTCACCTCGTAAGAGCGGAAGAGGTAGGCGGCGAGGTTGCTGATGTACTCGTAGAAGTCAACGCGCGCGAGGTCGTCGGACTGGTACAGCTTCTCGTGTATGAGCGCCATCGAGCGGACGCGCCCCTGCCCATCCTTGAAGACTTCGAGGGCGCGCGGGTCGCGTATGTGCGTGGACTGTAGATTGAGCAGGCTAGAGATTATCTGAAGGTTGTTCTTGACGCGGTGGTGAATCTCTTTGAGGAGAATCTCCTTCTCGCGGAGCGAGGATTTGAGCTTCGCCTCCTCGCGCTTGCGCTCCGTGATGTCGCGTAGGATGAGTGTGTAGATGCGCCGCTCGCCGAAGTTGAACTCGCCTACGTTCAGCTCGACGGGGAAGGCCGAACCGTCTTTGCGTCGGCCCGAAGCCTCGCGGCGCGAGCCGATGGATTCGTCGAGCCTCACGTCGAAAGGCATGGAGAAAGGCGCGGACGCTTCGCCCGCGTCCGCGCTCAAAAGCGTACTGACGCTCTCGCCCGTTATCTTTTCGGCCGGGTAGCCGAACATCCGCTCGGCCGCCGCGTTGAACGACTCGACGCGCCCCAACTCGTCCGCCGTGATGATGCCGTCGCCCGCCGTCTCGACCACGGCCTCGAACTTCGCCTGCCCCGTGACGGCCACCCTGCGCAGCGGCCGAATGATGACGACCCAGAGGACTGGGGCGCTCACGATGGTCAGCAGGCTCGCGTCGGAGAGCGATTCGATGAAGTAGGAGGTGCGCCCGTTGAAGATGTATGGGAGCACGAACATGACGCCCGCCTCCGCCGCGAAGACGACGGCCAGCACCACAAACAGGAAGCGCAACGGCGACCAGAAGAGTACGGACGTGCGAAGCTGGCGATTCATAAAATGTGCGCGCGCGAAGTCATTCGTTCGGCGTAGCTCGTCGGGGGCGTTCTCGGCGTCAACATTATCAAGGCGCGCCGCCCGCGCGCAAAAGCGAAAGTGAGGGATGCGGGCGCTCGCGCGTCCACCAGTCCCTCACCCCTCGCCCCCCAACGACTCGCTTGCCGCCGGGGCGGCTAAGCGTGAAGGCGTGGCCGCCCGTGCGGCGGCTAAGGCCGCGTGTCGGCCGTCTTCGGCAACTGCGCGGCGGCGCTGAGCGCCGACTCGACGGCCGCCTTGAGACCTTCGTAAGAGATGTCGGCGACGCGCCTGCCGTTGAGGAAGACGGTCGGGGTGCCCGCCACTCCCGCGCGGTCGCCGTCGTGCAGGTCTCGATGCACGCTCTCGGCGAAGCGGCCCGAGTCGAGCGCCGCGTCGAACTTCGCGCGGTCGAGCCCCGCGCGCGTCGCGTACTCCTTCAGCTTGTCCACGGAGAGCGCCGACTGATTCTGGAAGAGGAGCGCCGTGTACTCCCAGTACTTGCCCTGCTCGCGCGCGGCTTCGGCGGCCTCGGCCGCTTTCTGCGCGTCGGCGTGCTGCGAGAGCGGATAGTCGCGCACGACGAGACGCACGCGGTCGCCGTACTCCGCGACGAGACGTTCGAGCGCGGGCTGTGCCTTCGCGCAGCTAGGGCACTGATAGTCGGTGAACTCGACGAGCGTGACTGCGGCAGACTCGCCGCCCTTCGTCGGCTGGTCGTCGGTCGCTAACTTGTAGACGGGCGGCTGCGGCGCGACGAGGAACGTCTTTATCTGCGCGCTGGCTTGCAGACGCTCCGCGAGGGCGACGGTCGCCTTGCGCCTCTCGACCTCTCGCAGGTACTCCACGATCTGTTCCTTTATCTGCACGAAGTCGCCCTCGATGCGTGCCTTGTTCTCGTCGTAGAACTTCTGCGCGTCGGCGTCCGTGACGGCGGGTACTTTGGCCGTGACTTCCGTCTCAAGCAGCGCGCTCGTCGTCAACTTACGCCGCTGCGCCTCCTGATTCAGAAGCAGGTCGTTGACCTTCAGCTCCACCGCCTGCCTGCGCAGCTTGTAGACCTCTTCCTGCACGCTGAAGATGAGCGGGCGCAGATTGTCTTCGATGTCGGCGGAGGTGATTTGGCGGCCGTTGACGGTGGCGAGAATGCGCGCGCGTTCGGCCTCTGTCGCGGGCGGTGTGGCTTCGGCGACGTTCTTCTTAACTTGCGCGGCGGCGCGCAGCGTGTCCGAGAGCTTCGCGGCCAGCTCGCGCTGCCTCATCTCGCGCATGTACGTGAGGAGGTCTGCCTTGACTTCGTTGAACTCGCCCGGCATGCGCGCCTTGTTCTCGTCGAAGAACTTCCGCGCGTCCGCCTCGGTCGGCTCCTGCGTCCTGGCGACCACCTCTGCTTCGAGCAGCTTCGGGGCAGAGACGCCGCGCCTCTTCGCCTCTGCTTCGAGGAGGATGGTGTTTATCTGCAAATCCAACTCGCGCCGACGCGCTTCGACGACCTGCTGCTGCAAGTCCGCGACGCGCTTGCGTACTTCGGGTGAGATGTCGGCCTGCGTGACGCGCACGTCGCCGACGGTCGCGAGCACGTCGGGGAGCGGCCCCGTGTCGCAGCCGCACTCCTTCGAGGGGTCGGCCTGACTCCGCGCGGGCGAAGCGGTCGCCTGCGTCGCGGGCTTCGCGGTCGAGCGCGTTGTCTGGGCCGCGACGGGCGCGAAGAGCGCAAAGAGCGCGAAGAGCGCGGGCGAGATTTTTTTCAATGTCTTGCTGAGAATCATTTCGTTTACCTTCCAGTTTAAATTACGTCAGTCGGCCTTTACCCAACCGCCCGTGAGTACGAACTCCTTACGCTCCGTGTCAACGCGGACGACGTACGCGCCCGACGCGCCGACGCGCCGGTTCGGCCCGAACGTGATGCGCGGCGTGAGGCCCGTCTCGTAGTCGTAGAGACCTTCGAGCGCCGTTATCAGCTTCTCGCGGCTCAAGTCTTTACCGCCGCGCTCCAAGCCTTCGGCCAGAAGCTTCGCGGCGGCGAGCGCCGAGAGTTGCGCGGCCGTATGGCGCAGAGGGAACTTGTACTTCGACGCGAGCGCGCGCAACTCGCCCTCGCCCTCCTGTGTCACGTCGGCCGGGATGGTCGGGAAGGAGAGAAAGACTTTGCCGCCGAAGCCCGAGGGCACGGAGGCCACGAGGTCGCGCCCCGTCAGCGCGCCGAGCAGAAAAATGTCGGGCCTCCACGACGCGGCGTTCGCCTCTTTGATGAAGGCCGTCTCGTCGCCCGCCGAGCCGAAGAAGAAGACCGCGTCCGCTCCCTTCAGAGTCCGTACGAGCGCGGGCGCGTCGAACTTCGCGCGCGCGTAGGAGACTCTCTTCAACTCTCCGCAGCCGACCCTCTTGCACTGCTCCTCGACCGCGTCGGCCGCCGCGCCGCCTATCTCGCCTTCGGAGTAGACCAGAGCGATGCCCGACTTCGCGCTCGTCTGTCGCTGCGAGTTGAAGTTGACGAGCGCGCGAGCCTGCTCGGTCATTCCCGGCAGGAGATAGAAGATGTATCGGTTCGCGCCGAAGCCCGTCTGCGGCAGAAGCGTCGAGGGGCCGACGAACGGCACCTCCTCCTCCCGAGCGAGCGAGGCCAGTTCCCTGTCAGCGCCCGCGCTCAGGCCGCCGACGAGCGCGAAGACCTCTCCCTCGCGCACGAGCTTGCGAGCGCCCTCGGCAGTCTGTGCCGCGTCGCCGCCCGACTCGGCCAACTGAAGCTCGACGCGCCGATTGTAGATTCCGCCCTTGTTGTTAACGTCGTCGAAGAAGGCGTTGAGCACGTCGCGCATCGCCGCGCCGAGTTCGGCGAGCGCGCCCTTCGACGGAAGGACTGTGCCTACACGCACGGCCGTGTCCGAGATGCCGGGGTCGCGGTCGTCCTCAATCCGCTTGACGTATGCGATGAGGTCGGCCACGTCCTCCGGCGACATCTTGAAGCGCGGCATGGCGTTGAGCATCGTGTTGTCGGCGGGGTCTATGCCGTCCGCGAGTGCGCGCGCGAACGCGGCCTCGTCGAAGGGGCCGTGCTTGCGCCCCGTCGGGTGCGTGTGGCCGTAGGGCTTCACGAGGTTGGCCCAGGTGAGGTTGCCCGCCGTGACGCCGCCCTCGGTCTTCCCTTCGCCGTGCGCGCCGTGACAGCCCGCGCAGGTAACGGTCGAGGCGGGCACGTCCAACTCGCCGACGAGCGCGCTTATCTCCCGCCCCGAAGGGCTCTCGCCGCGCGTGTAGATTGCCCTGCCCCTGCGCTCCCGCGGCGTGAGAGCGCGCGCGGGCGCGGCCTTCGGTTCCTGTGCGGCGCGAGCCGGCGCGGCGAAGGCGTGCGTCAACGGCGACGACGCGGCGGCGAACAGCGCGAGCAGGACACACGCGACGACGGCGCAGAGTTCTATTTTTTTTGCCATCTCGATATATTGACTGCGTGTGCAAACAGAACCGCGAGCGGTAGCGACCGGGTCGCAAGCTCCGACAAAGGCACGCATGATGTAACCGCTACCCACTTGCTACCGCTCGCGGTTCTGTACGCGCGCCTCATGTTACTTTGAGCCGCCCTTTTCGGCGGTCTTCGTCTCGCCGTTGTCGTTTGCGACGCTCTCGACTATCTGAATCAGCTCGGCGGGCTTCGCCATCCCGAAAGCCTTCTTCCAGAGGCCCGTCGCCTCGTTGCCGACGATGAAGACGGTCGTGTGGTCTTGCTTGTCCTCTACGTACTGCCCGACCTTGTAGAGAGCCCAGTCAACGTTCTCCTTCTTCCCCGTGAGGAACAGCCAGCCCGCGCCCGCGTGGAACTTCCGTGAATACTCTTTGAGCCGCGCGGGCGTGTCCGTCTCCGGGTCAACGGAGATTGAGACGAGCAATACGTCGCGGCCGACGCGGTCGCCCAGAGCCGCCTGAATCTTCTCCATGTTGCGGTTCATCGGCGGACAGACGGAAGTGCAGGTGGTGAAGAAGGCGTTGACGATGACGGTCTTGCCCTTGAGCACGTCGCTGTAGAAACGCACCTTGCGCCCGTCCTGGTCTACAAGCTCAACGTCGGTGAAATACTTCTGCGCGGGCGTGGCCGACGAGGCGGACGTTGCCGTCGAGGCGGGCGCGCCGTTGTCGTGGCCCGCCTCGTGGCCCGCGTGTGGGTTTGCGACCCCGGCGGGCATGGGCGGCGGCGCGGGGCGGGCGGCGGTCTGGGCCGACGCCGAGAAGGCCGACGCGAGGCAGATACTTGCGGCGATAATCAATCTCTTCATTGTCTTGTTCACTCCTTCGCGGCCGAGTCTGTTGAAGTGTCGAGGCGGCCTTCGACGGCGTCGCCGATGAGCTTGACGAGCACGGCGGGGCGCGCGAGCCCGTAGGTGCGCGTCCACTGTCCCATCGCTTCGTTTCCGATGAGCACCGCGGGCGAATGCTCCGAGGGGCTAGCGGTCGCCGCGCCGAGCGCGCGCAGCAACTCGTCAACCTGCGGCTTCGCGCCCGTCACGAGCGTCCAACCTTCGTCGGCGGCGTGGAACTTCGCGCTCCATGCTTTGAGGCGTTCGGGCGTGTCCGTCACGGGATCGACGGAGACGGAGATGAGTTGAACGTCGCGGCCCGCGCGCTCGCCCAAGTCCTTCTGCACGCGCGCGAAGGTCGCGCCCAGAGGCGGGCAGATGGTCGTGCAGGTCGTGAAGATGAAGTTGATGACGACGGTCTTGCCCTTCACGAGGTCTGTGTAGAAGCGAACCTTGTTGCCGTTCTGGTCGAGCATCTCCACGTCGGGTATCGTCATCTTCGACGACGCGTGAGACGCATAGCCCGCGTCAGCTTTTACTTCCACGGCGGCGTTCGCATTCATCGAGCCTGCTTCACTCATGCCCGCATTCATCCCTTCGGATGAGGGCTTCGGCTGCGCGTGCGTCAGGCGCAAATCCATCTTGCACTTCGGGCAACGCCCACGCTTCTTCGACTTCACTTCAGGGTGCATCGGGCAGGAGTAGAAGTCGCCCGCGTTGTTTGCGTCCGTCTTGTTCGCACCGGCGGCGGACGCGACCGTCTGCGCGCTCGTCGCAGTGGCGGAGCAGATCAAGAGCGCGACGGCGAGCATAACGGCGGCGCTTAAATCTCTATTTCTCATCTTTCCTTTAACCTCGTCTTCGTAACCCGTGGCCTTTCAGTAGCGACGCAGGCGCGCAGACGGCCGTAAGGCCGCTACTTGTTCTCGCCTTGCGCGGAGACGGCGGCCTGCGCGCCGGTCGCCTGTAGCATCAGGTAAGGCAGTTGCCGGAACTGCACGCCCTTCGAGCGACTCTCGACGAAGATTGTGTAGTAGCCCGGCTGCGGCACGTTGATCTTCAACTCGTAGACGCCGTCGCCCGCACCCTGCGCGAAGTCGCGCTTCTGCCAGATGCCGGGCGAGAGGAACGTCAGCACGTGCACGTCCTTCAGGCCGTCGGCGGGCTTGCCCGTCGCCGTGTCTATCAGGCGGAAGCGCAGCTTGTAATCTTCACCCGTGCGCAACGGCCTCTCGCGTTCGAGGTACTCGACGCCGAGCGCGACCTTGCGCTCGTGCTCGATGGAAGGATTGTCGGCGGCCTTCGCCTCGAAGCAGTGTGTGACGCGAGGGCTATCGAGCAGGAAGGCCACGTCGTACGTGCCGCTCCTCGGCAGGCGCGTGAAGGTCTCGAACGTGCCGCTCTTTATCTCGCGCAAAGAGCGGTCGGCCACGAGCACCGCGCGCGGGTCGCGCTTGTAGTTCTGCAAGTTCCCCATCGGCGCGGCCATGCCTTCGGTGTAGTAATAAATCTGCTGGTCGGCGACGTTGGCGATGAGCACTGAGTTCGGGTCGGGCGAGGTGATGATCGAGTCGGCCAGGGCGACGGGCGTCCTCCCTTCGGCGGGCGCGACCTGCCCGGCCGGGAACTTGGTCACGTAAGGCTCGTTGCCGAGCGTGCTCATTCTTATCATCGAGACATCGAGCGTGCCCGACGAGCGGACGTATGCGTACTCCTTCGTGAAGGCTATCTGGTCGGGGCCTTTGCCTATCTTCAAGGTGTGGAGCATTCGGTTGGTAGAGGCGTCGAAGATGTAGACGACGCCCGCCGATGAATTCGCGGCGAAGCCGTAGCGCCCGCCCGGCGCGAAGCGGACAGCGCCCAGACCGGCGGCAGTCTCTACGCGAGAGACGAGCTTCGACGCGGGGCCGTCAACGACCGCGATGCCGCCGCCCACCTCGTCGCTCACGTAGACGTACTTGCTGAGCGGCGAGACGGCCACGGCGTTCGCCTTCCGGCCCGTCTTCAACTCGCCGACCTTCGAGAAGTTTCGCACGCCGACGACGGAGAGAGTGCCCGCGTCGCGGTTGGTGACGTATGCGAATTTGTTGTCGCCGCTCAGCGCGATCTCGTGGTGGCCCGCGCCGGTCGGGACACGTGCGACCTGCTTGAATGCCGTCGTGTCTATGACGGTCACGCCGCTCTCCGCGCCTTCGTCCGTGCCGACCCAGAGGTACTTCTCGTCGGGCTGTAGGGCGAGGCGGACGGGGCGCGCGCCCGTGTCGATATTGGCGACGACCTTCCAGGTGTTCGTGTCCACCACGGCCACCTGATTCGAGTCGGGCATGCTTACGAAGAGCCGCTCCTGATCGGCGGTGATGACCCAGTCCTCGCCGGGGCTCTTGAGCATGACGAGCGTGACGAGCTTGCTGCCGCCGAAGCCGAGTATCGGGTCTATGACGGAGATGTTCGCTTCATTGTTGAGCGTCAGAAGGTAGAAGCTGTTGAGGTCAACGTCGGGGCGCGAGCGCAAGCTACCTTGAAGGAAGGACTGAATCTTCTCCTTGCACTGCTCGGGCTTCGGAGCCCCTTCGCCTTCGCGCTGAGTCATCCAGACGTTTGGCTTCAGGCCCGTGATCGGCGTGTGCGTGGCCGTGTCGGTGACGCTGAAGCGGACGCGCACGTCCTGCGCCTCCAAGAGCCGCGCGTCGCTCGCGGCGGCGGGCTCGATGTTGAACTCAATCTCGACGCCCTGCGTGACGAGCTTCTGCGGGGCGGCGGGCGCTGCCGTGCTCTGTTGCGCTGCTGCTGCTGCTGCGGCGGCGGGCGCTGCCTGTGCGGGCGCGGCCTTCTCCTGCGCGTGCGTCGCTTGCGCGAACACGGCGCAACAGAGCGCGAATGAGAGAAGCGTTTGGCGAATCGTTTTCATAAGCTGCTTCCTGTATGTCTCGGCCGGGGGCCGTGGAGGGTTCCGGGCGCGCTCGGCGCGCGTGGGTCTTCGGCCTCAACGAGTGATGGCCTTCAGGTCGCGCATCGTGCTACAGAACGTGCGGACGGAGACGCTGCCGTCGTTCGCGTATTCGAGCACGGCGCTGTGCAGTTGCGGCGAGGAGTCGAAGACGAATATCGTCCTGCCGCCCTGTCGTCTGATGTTGTTGATGTTGAAGCTGCGGCAACGCAGGAAGCTTGCCAGCGTCAGGTCGGTCGTCTCATAAGGCCGGTTCTGGTTTTCCGGTGAGTTCATATTCATTCATCCTTTCGCCCCGGCCTGACTTGGCGTTCGGGGCGAGCGCGTCCGCCGTGTCATCGGCCGTCTCGTTCGCCGACCGGCCGCGAAGGCGCTTCATCTTTTTTCTGTCGGGTGGCGGCCCTCCTCTTCTTGCGCGGAAGTGTTCCGGCCGGAGGCGCGGTCGCCGATTCTCAAAAGGCTCGACGGGCGTAAGGGCAACCGCCGTGCCTTGTCTGGAATTTTGCGGAAAGCGCGTCTGTAGAGGGAAAGGCCGGATTTCGCCTCGACGAAGTCCGGCCCTCTATGTTTCACCATGAATCACGCCGCGTCCCGCGTGTTACATCGAACGACACGCGGCGGGAGATATGTCGGAGGAGAGGAAGGCTTTGGGAAGGGGGTTTCGCGGCATCAACGCGGCGCGAGGTCTTCGGCCACGCCCGCGCCGATACAACGCTCGACGGCGGCCTTCAGGATGTGGAGGTTCGTGGGCTTCGTCATGTATTCGCAGCAGCCCGCGGCGAGCGCGTCCTCGCGCACATCCTTCGCCGAGTGGGCGGAGAAGGCTATCACGGGCACGTCGCGCAGGCCGAGCAGACGGCGTATGCGGTGGATGGCCGCGAAGCCGTCAAGGTGCGGCATGCTCAAGTCCATGAGGATGAGGTCGGGCAGTTCCGCCTGCGCCAACTCCACAGCCTCCTCGCCGCTCGACGCCTCGACCACCCTGTAGCCGAGCGACTCCAACGCCAGATGTGTTATCTGCCGCAAAT
The DNA here is from genome assembly GCA_045807805.1 of Pyrinomonadaceae bacterium. Classification (GTDB taxonomy): domain Bacteria; phylum Acidobacteriota; class Blastocatellia; order Pyrinomonadales; family Pyrinomonadaceae; genus QHXN01. The sequence goes on from JBJMGR010000395.1 coordinate 9,565, forward strand.
CCTCGTAGTCGTCCACGACCATTATGGTCTTCCGCCGTTCGCCACCCGTCATCTCTCAGCCCGCCCCATCCTCGAATTGTCGTACGCGTATATGAGTAACTCCGCGCCCGTCCGGGTTGCAACCATTGTAGTGGAATGTAATCAACATAGAACCAACACGACATATTCGCGGCGGCTTCATGCAACATTCATTGCGGCGACGACGCGGAAAACGGTCGCCGCCGAAGCGTCGAGGCCGCAAGACGCGTGCCTTCACTCCGGCGAGTCGGCGTCCGCGTCCGGGTCGTCGGCGGGCGCTTCGCCCTTGAAGCCGAACTTCTTCAGCTTGCGGTAGAGCGTGGGGCGGTGGTAGTCGAGTATCTCGGCGGTCTTCTTGACGTTGCCCCCCGTGCGTTCGAGCGTCTGCGCGATGGCCTCGCGCTCCACCTCCTCCATCGTCATGTAGGGCGGTATGACGCAGCGGAAGTGCGACCCTCCGGCCGCGTGAAGTTGCTCGGGCAGGTCTTCCGGCATGAGCTGGTCTTCGCGCGAGAAGAGGACTGCGTGCTCGATGACCGACTCAAGCTCGCGCACGTTGCCCGGCCATTCGTAGCGCGAGAGCAGGGAGAAGGCCGCGGGCGAGATGCCGCGCGTGCGCCGGTCGTACTTCCCCGCGTAGGTCTTCAGGAAACGCTCGGCCAGAGGCGCGATGTCGTCGGCGCGCGCGCGCAGAGGGGGCATCTTTATCTTGATAGTGCTGATGCGGAAGTACAGGTCTTTGCGCAAGCCCCCCTCTTGAATCAACTGCGCGGTGTCGCGGTTCGTGGAGGAGATGAGGCGGAAGTCCACGGCCACCTCATGCTCGTCGCCGAGTCGTCGCAGACGCCGCTCCTGTAGGACGCGCAGCAGCTTCGTCTGAAGGTGCGGCGGCATCTCCCCTATCTCGTCGAGCAGGAGCGTGCCGCCCGACGCGGCTTCGATGAGGCCGCGCTTGTCGCGGTCCGCGCCCGTGAAAGCGCCCTTCTTGTAGCCGAACAACTCCGACTCGATAAGCTCCGAAGGCAGCGCCGCGCAGTTGATGCGAATGTACGGCCCCGCGGAGCGGTTGCTCTGCGCGTGGAGCGCGTCGGCGACAAGCTCCTTGCCCGTGCCGCTCTCGCCCTCGATAAGCACGGAAGCGTCCGAGGGGGCGGCCGTGCGGATGGTCTCGATAATCTGGTGCATGCGCGGGTCGCGCCCCGTGATGCCGAAAGTCTCGCCCTCGGGCGAGAGCGCCTGACGGAGCGCCTTGTTCTCGCGCCTTATCTCCCCGAACTGGAGCGCGCGGCCCGCGAGCATCAAGACCTGTTCGGGCGTGAAAGGCTTCTCGACGTAGTAGTACGCGCCGCGCTTGATGGCTTCGATTATCACGTCGAGTGAGCCGTGCGCGGTTATCAGTACGACCTGTGTGTCGGGCGCGTCGGCCTTGATGCGGTCGAGCAGCTCGATGCCGGTCGCGTCCGGCAGACGCAGGTCTGTGAAGACGAGGTCGAACGGACGGCCGCCCCGTAGTCGTGTGATTGCCTCGGCGACGCTGCCGGCCGTCGTCACTTCGTAGCCCTCGTCGCCGAGGACGAGTTCGAGTGCGCTCGTGATGCTCTTTTCGTCGTCCACGACGAGGACTCTTTTGAGCGGCATGGCGATTACTCCTCCGCCGACGCGGCGGGCAGATAGATGCGGACTGTTGCGCCTTCGCCCGCGCGACTCTCGATGCTTACACGGCCGCCGTGCTGTTCGACGACCTTCTTGGCGTAAGGCATCCCGAGGCCGAGGCCCTGACTCTTCGTCGTGTAGAACGCCTCGAAGACGCTACGCAACTGCTCTTCGGTCATGCCGACGCCCGTGTCGGCTATTTCAATGCGCAGAGAGTCCGCCGCGCGGCGGGTCGTGACGCTCAGGCGTCCGCCGCCCGTCATCGCCTGCAAGGCGTTGAGGAAGAGGTTGGTCAGGGCCGAACGGAGCGCGGACTCGTCGAGGCGCGCGCGAAGCCCCCCCTCTTGCAGGTCTAGATGCTGCTCTATCCCGGCCGACGCGAGTTGGGGCTCAAGCAGTTGGAGTACGTTCACGACGACTTCGTTGAGGTCTATCTCGCGAAGCTCAAGGCTGACGGGGCGCGCGAAATTCATAATCTGGTTCACGGTGTTCGTCAGATGATTTATCGTCTCGACGATTCTGTCCGCGAGTTGGAGTTCGTTATCATCCACACGGCCCGCAAGCTTCTTCCTCAGGTGCATCGAGTAGAGGAGGAGTCCCGCCAGAGGGTTCTTAACCTCGTGCGCGACCTGCGCGGCGACGCGGCCGAGCGCGGCTATCTTCTCATGATGCGCGAGCCGCGCCTGCATCCTCCGTAAAGCCTCCTCGGCCTCGCGCTCCGTCGTGAGGTCGTGTATGACGCAGAGGTGGCCGAGCTGCCGCCCGCCGATGATTGGCGTCAGGGCGACCGAGGCGGGCAGCTCAGTCCCGTCCTTGCGGTGCAGACGCAACTCCGTGCGGAAGAGACCGGTCGCGTCGGCCTCGCGCAATGAGGACGACAGAACATCCCGCCCGTACTGCTCTACGTCTACGAACAACTCCGACGGCCTGCGCCCTAAACCTTCGGCGGCCGTATACCCGAAGAGCAGCTCGGCCCCGCGATTGAAGAGAGTGATGCGCGCCTCCATGTCAAAGGCGACGATGGCGTACTCGGTCGAGCTGTCGAGGACGAGGTTGAGGAAGCTGTGCGCCTCGGCCAGCTCCGCCGTGCGCTGCGCGACGCGGCCCTCCAACTCCTCCGCGTAGAGCTTGACCTCCTCTTCGAGCCTGCGCTTCTCCTCGCCGAGCCGCCTCTTCTCGGCGGCGCGCGCGACGGCGCGCGTGATCACGTCCTTGAGGAC
>JBJMGR010000396.1:0-23441 GCA_045807805.1 Pyrinomonadaceae bacterium
ATGACAGTGCGCCGAGCGTGGATGTTGACGGTCTGCGCGGCACGCGCGCGGCCTTCTGCTTCGACGACGGCGTGGTTCCCGCGACTGAAGAGACGAGGTCGGCCGTCGTGCGCGCGGCGGAAGCTTTGAGAGACGCGGGGCTGCTCTTAGAAGATGAACGGCCGCCGTCAATCGAGAGCGCGAACGCGGCGTGGCTCGGCCTCTTCTCGTATCCGACCGTGCGTTACCTGCGCGAGTTCTATCGAGGGCGCGAAGATGAGGCGGGGCCAACCGCTCGCGCGATGTTGAGGCGCGACGTGCGGGAGCCTACCGGTGAACAGCTTCTCGCGTCCTGGAACGAGAGGGACAGGCTGAGGGGCGAGCTTCTACGCTGGATGGAGCGGACGCCTCTCTTCGTCGCGCCCGTCGCGCCGATTGAGGCGTTCAGGCACGAAGAGTCGCGAAGGGTGGAAGTGAACGGCGAACTCTTCCCCGTGTTCCGCGCCTTCTCGCTCGCGCAGAGCTGCAACGTCTACGACCTGCCTGCGGTCTGCGTGCCCGCCGGACGCACGCGCGCGGGGCTGCCCCTCGGCGTGCAGATAGCCGGGCGGCCTTTTGAAGAGCGTCGCGTGCTCGCGGCCGCTCGCGTGGTCGAGAAGGCTCTGGGCGGATGGCAACAGCCGCGGGCGTTTGTCTAAATGTCTCTTCCAAACGAGTGTGTGAATCCGTTATAGTCTCGCCGAAACGTTGTGCAGTCGAACCCGAAAACATTCACGCTTGAATCCGCCGACCCGCCGTCCCGAAACTTTCTAGCTTGAGCCGCGCGCCGAGTCGTCGCGCCGCCGGAGGTCTTATGGAAATCGTCGTCGTCCTATTCTTCATGTTTCTCGCAATCTCCGCGCTCGTCGTCGCGGCCAAGACGATAAAGATCGTGCCGCAGGCGACCGTCATGCTCATCGAGCGGCTCGGGCGCTTCAGCCGCGTGGCGGGGAGCGGCTTGAACGTCATCGTGCCTTTTCTCGACAAGCCGCGCGGAGTCTACTGGACGAACGTGCGTCCCGGCCTCGCCTCCATAGACCTGCGCGAGCAGTACATAGACCTCCCGCCGCAGCCCGTCATCACGCGCGACAACGTGACCATACACGTTGACTCGGTCGTCTACTGGCAGATAACCGACCCCGTCAAGGCCGTATACGAAGTCGCCGATCTTATAGGCGCGATCGTCCAGTTGACCATCACGGGCATGCGTGCCGTTATCGGCGACATGGACTTAGACCACACGCTCTCGCAACGCGACCAGATAAACGCGAAGCTGCGCATAGGCTTGGACGAGGCGACCGACAAGTGGGGCGTGAAGGTGACGCGCGTTGACGTGAAGAACATCAATCCGCCCGAGGATGTGCGCGTCACGATGGAGAAGCAGATGACGGCCGAGCGCACGCGCCGCGCGCTCGTCCTACAGGCAGAGGGCGACAAGCAGGCCGCCATCACGCGCGCCGAGGGCGAGAAGCAGGCCGCCGTGACGCGCGCCGAAGGGCAGAAGCAGTCGGCCATCCTCGCGGCCGAAGGCGCGGCGCAGGCGCGACTCCGCAACGCGGAGGCCGAGGCCGAAGCTATCTCGCAGGTCGCGCGCGTCATGCTCGACCACGGCAACCCCGCGCAGTATCTCATCACGCAGCGTTACATCGAGAGCCTGAAAGAGATGTCGCTCGGCCAAAACTCGAAGGTCATCTTCATGCCGGTCGAGACCTCGGCCATGCTTTCGAGCGTCGGCGTCATCAAAGAGATGTTCGCCGAGACCGGCGATAAGAGAGGCGGCGGCGACGGCGGCGGCGGCGGCCAGCAACTCCCGCCCGGACGCCCGCGCCAACTGCCGAACTCCTGAACCGGCGCGTCTCTTAATGCCGCGCGCGATGTCACGTCGCGCGCGGCTCTCCTTTTTGTGCCGAGGCCGGGAGACGAATGCATGTCCGTGTGTCGCTGCATGACGCCGCCGTTCAACTATCAGGACTTCGACTCGGCGTCGCTCGGCGTTGACGAAACGAACGGGCGTTACGGCGAGGTGACAATCGAGACGTGCAAGGCGTGCTGGAGCGTGTGGCTGCGCTACTTCGTCGAGTACGAGTTTTACTCGGAGTCGGGGCGATGGTATCGCGGTCGGGTCAGGCCCGAGATGCTTGAGTTCCTGAAGCCGGAGCAGGCGCCCGCGCTGCTTGCGAGCCTGCCGTGGTACTTTTACGGCGGCAGCTACTTTCGCACGCCCGGCCGCGAAGGTTCCGGCCCAATTACGATAGACCTCTGAAGTTTCACACACCTGCCAGACGGTGGCGCGACAGGGGCGTGTAGCGCGAGCCGCCCGGCCCGAGTTCACTGCGCATCACTACAAGCTCGGAGACTTTGAAGCCTTGAGGCTCGAAGGGCGTCTCGCGGTGTGCGGCGGCGAGTTCGCGCGCGCCGTGCGGCGAGCGCAGGCGCGCGAGTGTGAGATGCGGCTTGAATGCGCGCGACTCGCGCGGGAAGCCGACGGCGGCGCATTCCTCTTCGAGCGCGCTCTGCATGAAGGCGAGCCTTCCCGTTGCGTCAGCTATTCCGAGCCAGAGCACGCGCGGCTGTCCGTGCGGAGGGAAGGAACCCGGCTCGTCGATGGTTAAGTCGAACGGCTCGACGCACGCGACTGCGCGCGCGGCCGCGCCCGACAACACTGCGACGCGCGCGTGCTCTGTGTCGCCCGAGAATTTCAGCGTGATGTGAAGCTTCTCGGGCTTCTCCCAGGAGGCGCGCACGCCCGAGAACTCCGCGCGCAGGCGGCGCACGCGTTCGCCTACGCGCGAGCGGAGTTCGTCGGGCAACTCTACGGCGCAGAAGACACGCATGGATGTTCGGCCTTCGTCGGGCATGTGCGGCGCGCGCCTCAGTGTCGAGGGTCGATGACGATGAGGCGCGGCTCGGTCATCTCCTCCATCGCGTAGCGTATGCCTTCGCGGCCCGCGCCCGAGAGCTTGACGCCGCCGTAAGGCATGTTGTCAACGCGGAAGGCCGGCGAGTCGTTGACGATGACGCCGCCGAACTCAAGCGCGCGGAAGGCGCGCAGCGCGCGCGAGGTCTCGCGCGTGAAGACTCCCGCCTGTAGCCCGTAGCGCGTGTCGTTCGCCGACGCAAGAGCCTCCTCGAAGTCTCCGAAGGTATGTAGCGCGGCGACCGGCGCGAAGACCTCTTCGGAGCAGACGCGCATCTCGGGCTGCACGTCCGTCAGAACCGTCGCGTCGAGCAGAGAGCCCACGCGACGCCCGCCGCAGAGGAGCCGCGCGCCCGCCGCGACGGCCTCGTTCACCCACTCTTCGGCGCGCCGCGCTGCCTGCTCGTCAATCATGTTGGAAAGCTCCGTCTCTTCGTCGAGCGGGTCGCCCGCGCGCAGAGCCTTCGCCTTCGCGACGAACTTCTCCGTGAACTCTTCGGCGATTGAGCTTTGGACGAGCACGCGCTGTGCGGAGATGCAGACCTGTCCCGCGTATGCGAAGGCCGAGAGGGCCGTGCGCGCGACGGCGTACTCTATGTCCGCCGTCTCATCGACGATGACGGGCGCGTTGCCGCCTAGTTCCAACGTCACCTGCTTGCGCGCCGCGCGCCCGCGCAGGAGCCAGCCGACCTGCGCGCTCCCCGTGAAGGAGATCATCGCGACGCGCTCGTCTTCGAGCACCGTGTCAATCGTCTCGATCTCCATCGGCACTATCTGCAACGCCGCGCGCGGCAGCCCCGATTCGAGGAAGACTTCGCCGAGCAGTAGCGATGTGAGCGGCGTGCGCGGACTCGGCTTGACGATGATTGCGTTGCGCGAGGCGAGCGCGGGCGCGACCTTGTGCGCAACGAGGTTGAGGGGGAAGTTGAAGGGCGTGATGCCGAAGATGACGCCGCGCGGGAATCGCTCAGTCCAGCCCGTACGGCCCGCGCCGGTCGCCTGCCCGTCGAGCGGAACTACTTCACCCGCGAAGCGTCGCGACTCTTCCGAAGCGTGTACGAAGGTCATCACGCCGCGCTCGACCTCCGCGCGCGCGGTCTTTATGGGCTTCGCGGCTTCCGTAGCGATGGTGCGCGCGAACTCCTCCGCGCGACGGCGAATCCCGTCGGCGATTGCGCGGAGCGAGTCGGCCACGGCGTGACGCGGAAGCTCTCGCATCTCGTCGGCCGCGCGCGAGGCCGAGGCGATTGCCTCTTCCACCTCGCCGCGCGAAGCGACGGAGAATCGAGCGACAAGCTCGGAGTTGTAAGGCGAGCGTACCTCTCGCGCATCCTCGGTCGCGCGCCACTCGCCGCCTAAGAGAAGCGGTCTGGTCTCCATCTCGTTTCAACCTGAAAGGGATTCGTGCGGGCTCGATGTTAGCACATCGGACTTCGCCCTTAGCGCCCTTCGCGACTCCTCCGCGACCTTTGCGTTTAAGCTTCGGACTCTCTAAACGCAAAGGTCGCGGAGAAGACGCTAAGGTCGCTAAGAGGGCATTCAAAGTTTAGATGGTTGACGCTCGCGTCGGGCGGCCGTTACAATTCACGCGCTCGTCGTAATATTCCTTCGGAGACTAAGTCCCGCAAGCATGAAGTCAAGCCGCACAAGCTTCGCACGCGTCCTCCTCGCGTTAGCGTTCGCACTCGCGTTCGGCGCGACGGCGCGCGCGCAGCAGCGGCCCCTGATAACGGAGGACGTGGACGTTCTGCCGCCGGGGACTGCGCGCGTCGAGGCCGGGATTGACTTCATGCAGGACGCAAAGTTCCCGGCTTCGGGCCTGACGGGCGACCTGACGCGCGTCGGCGTCATCGGCATACACATCGGGCTTTCGCCGAACGTGGAGTTCTCGATTGAGGGCGTCGCGCAGAACTTCCTGAGCATCAACACGCGCAGGCCCGGAGCCATTCCTTTGGAGGTCGCGGCGGGCGCTAACTCGACGAACGACACGGGCGACTTCCGGCTCTCGACGAAGATAAAGCTTCGCAACGAGACGCGGCGCGGCCCGAGCCTCGGCTTCAAGTTCGGCGTAGAGCTTCCCAACTCGAACGAGGCGCGCGGCATCGGCAACAACAACACGAACGCCTTCGGCACAATCCTCTTCGGCAAGAAGTTCGGCGAGGACGGCCGCCTCAACACCTTCGCGAACCTCGGCATCGGCATCTTCACGGCGCCCACGCAGCTCTTCACGCAGAACGACATGCTGCTCTACGGCGCGGCCGGGATATTCCGCGTCAACAAGCAGGTGAACATCGCGGCGGAAGTCCAGGGCCGCGCGAACACGCGCGGCGGCGCGGCCCCGCTCGGCACGGAGTCTCTGGGCGAGTTTCGCTTAGGTCTTCAGGTCAAGGCGGCGGGCCTTCGCTTCGACGCGGCGGGCATAAAGGGCCTCACGGAGTTCAGCCCGCGCTCCGGCATCACCTTCGGCATCACCTACGACACGCCAACGGTCTTCGCGCCAGTCAAGTAACTCAAGGCAAAGTTGCAAGTTGCAAGTTGCAAGTTCAAAGTTGGCGGGCAGGCTTTGAGCTTTGAGCTTGCAACTTTGAACTTTAAACTCTGAACCGATGTTCCATTGGCTGGCAGAACTCGTCCACTGGCTGCACGACTTCATAACGACGATGCCGATCTACATCGCCGCGCCCGCGATGGTCGTCATAGGCACGCTCGACTCCTCTCTGCTAAGCCTGCCCGAGATAAACGACTACCTCGTCGTCGCGCGCTGCTACAGCGACCCGAAGTCTGTCTTCTACTTCCCGCTCTTCGCCGCCACGGGCTCTGTGCTAGGCTGCCTTCTGCTCTACACGATAATGCGGCGCGGCGGTCAGGCCGTGATGCGACGACGCTTCAGCGCGGAGAATATCGCGCGCGTCGAACGTGTGTACGCGCGCTTCGGCTTCCTCGCGTTGGCCGTGCCCGCGCTGCTGCCGCCGCCGATGCCTTTCAAGATTTTCGTCGCGACCGCGGGCGCTCTCGAATACCCGCGCTGGCGGTTTGTGCTGACCGTTATGCTCGCGCGCAGCGTTCGTTACATCATCGAGGGCTCGCTCGCGGTCTTCTACGGCGAGCGTGTGCTGCGAGTCATGCGCGCTAACGGCCTGTTCATAGTGAGCGTCGCGGCGGGGCTCCTTATCGTCGGCGTCGGGGTCTACGTGCTCGCCAAACACATAAGGTCGCCGCGCAAGAGCGCGATGCAGCAGGTCGCCGAAGCGGAAGCCGAAGCGGAGAAGACTGAAGGGGAGATGAGCGAGTCGTGAAGTGGCTTCTGCGGAAGATAACGAACGGGCTGACGAGCGTTACGAACTTTCTCATTCCTTTCGGAGCGGCGGGGCTGTTCGCAATCGCACTCCTCGACTCGGCGCTCATCCCCTTGCCGGGCGGGCCAGACGCCGTGATGCTTCTGCTCTCGACGCAGGCTCCGGCGCGCATGCCCTTCTACGCGCTCGGCGCGACAATCGGCTCGGTCGTCGGCTGCGTCATTCTCTACTACATCTCGCGGCGAGCGGGGCGTCGCGCGCTCGAAAAGTTTTCGCCCGAGAAGCAGGCGCGCGTGAAGGCTCTGGTTGACCGCTACGACGTGCTGTCGGTACTCGTCGCGTCGGTGCTCCCGCCGCCGTTTCCGTTCAAGCTCTTCGTCATCACAGCGGGAGTCTTCCGTCTGAGCGTCGTGCGATTCGCCGTCGCGGTCGCCGCCGGGCGCGCGTTCCGTTTCTTCCTCGAAGGCTTCCTCGCCGTGCGCTACGGCGAACAGGCGAAGGAGCTTCTGGCGCGGAACTACCCCGTCGTCGGGATAGGAGTCGCTGCGCTCATCATCCTGGTCTTCGTCGTGCGAGGGCTTGTGAGTCGAAAGGGGAAGAAGGGGAGCGACGCTGAGGAAGCGGGAAGGCTCGCTCAGGACGAAGCCGAGCCTTCGGCGGACTCTTGAGCGTTCAGTGTGAAGCGGAGCCAGCCCCGGACGCGTTGCCGTTCTCCTGCTGGCTCTCGATTGTGAAGCGGCGCGCGCCGTCGAGGTCTCGGACGCCGTTCTCGTGCAGATGTTCGAGCAGACGTAGGAAGACACGCGCCGTCGCGCGCGCGTCTTCGCCCGCGCGGTGTCGCTTGCGGTGCGGGACTTCAAAGTGCTCCGCGAGCGCGACGAGACGGAAGCTCTTCAGATCGGGCAGGAGCCTCCGCGCGAGCGAGACCGTGCAGATGTGCGAGTTCATCATGCGTCGGCCGGGGAAGACGTTCGTTACTTCGTGGTTGATGAATCGCACGTCGAAGATTGCGTTGTGCGCGACGAGGACGGATGTGCCTGCGAAGCTCAGCCAGTCGGCGGCGACCTCTTCAAACGTGGGCGCGGACGCGACCATGTCGTCGTTAATCCCCGTGAGCCCGACGATGAAGGGCGGGATGGGCATCAGAGGGTTAACCAACGTCTGATACTCGTTGACGATGCGACCGCCGCGCACGCGCACAGCGCCTATCTCCATCACGCGCGAGGGCGGCATCTTCGGCCCCGTGGTTTCGATGTCGAAGACGACGAAGTCCGTCTCGTGGAGCGCGCGGGTCTCGTCGTCCTCGCAGAGCACTTCGGCCTCGTGCGAGTCTTCGGAGACGCGCACGCGCCAGTCGCCGCTGAAGAGTTCCGAGACGAGCGCGGTCGCGGTCAAGGGGTCTAGGCCGGGGAGTTCGAGCACGGCCTCCGCGACATCCGTCGTGCGCGCGCGGCCGCCGCTGGTGCGAAGCAGTTGAATCGTCTCCTCGGCGAGCGCCGAGTCGGGAACGAGGTTGCGGAAGATCTCCATCGGGCGGAATTGTAGCGGCGCGAAGCCGGAAAGGGAAGGGACAGGTGGAAGAGGCGGAGGTCGTCGAGAGGTTCCGTAGGACGGGCGCGCTCCTTGAAGGCCACTTCGTTCTGACGAGCGGCCTGCACAGCACGCACTACCTTCAATGCGCGCTCGTGCTGCAACACCCGGCCGAGGCCGAGGCGTTCGGCCGCGCGATAGCCGAGCGCTTCCGCACGGAGCGCGTCGAGTCGGTGGCCGCGCCCGCAATCGGCGGCATCATCATCGGATGGGAGACGGCACGCTCGCTCGGCGTGCGCTCGCTCTGGACTGAGCGCGAGGACGGGCGCATGACGCTTCGGCGCGGCTTCACGGTCAGACCCGGCGAGCGCGTGCTCGTCGTAGAGGACGTGATAACGACGGGCGGCTCGACGCGCGAGACCGTCGAGGCGCTACGCGAGGCGGGCGCGCTCGTCGTCGGCGCGGCGTCAATCATAGACCGCTCGGGCGGCAGTGCGGACGTGGGCGTCCCGCGCATCGCACTCGCCACTCTACGCGTGCCCGCCGTCGCGCCCGACGCCTGCCCACAATGCGCAGCGGGCGTCCCGGCCGTTAAGCCCGGAAGCAGGAAGAAGTGACGAAAGAGCATTCAACACTCAGCGGTCAGCTTTCAGCTTAAAACTCTCTGCAACCTTCGGGGCTCATTTGCGCCCTTCCTATTTAGCGGCTCAGAGCGTAAACGTAAAGGGCGCTAAGTAGTCGCAAAGAACGCAAAGGGAATAAAGCTGAAAGCCGAGTGCTGAGCGCTGACAGCTATCCTTATGAACTATCGCCTGACGCTTCAGTATGACGGGACGGAGTTCGCGGGCTGGCAGGTGCAGGAGGGGATGCGCACCGTGCAGGGCGAGCTTGAGCGCGCGCTCTCTCTGCTCGAAGGCGTGCGGGTGATCGTTCACGGGGCGGGGCGGACGGACGCGGGCGTACACGCGGAGGCGCAGGGAGCGAGCGTGCGACTCGAACGCGCGTGGGAGCCTTTGAAGCTGCGCGCGGCCGTCAACGGCAACGTCGCGGGCGATCTGCGCGTAGCTGAAGTTCAGAACGTGCCGGACGACTTCCACGCGCGCTACAGCGCGAAGGGGAAGACCTACGTGTACCGCGTCTTCAACGAGCGCGTACACTCGCCCTTCTGGTCGCACTACGCGCTGCACGAGGCGCGCCCGCTCGACCTCGACGCGATGCGCGCGGCCGCGCGGCTCTTCGTCGGCGAGCACGACTGGACTGCATTCTCTGCGGCGCAGGCGGAGGTCAGGTCGCGCGTGCGTAACGTCACCGCGCTCGAACTCTCCGAGCGCACGTGCGAGCGCGGGCGCGGCCGTCTCATCGAGATTCGTGCGAGCGCCGAAGGCTTCCTTCGATACATGGTTCGCACAATCGCGGGCACGCTCCTCGCCGTCGGGCGCGGCGAGGCGGACGCCGAAGCCGTGCGGCTCGCGATAGAGACGGGCGGACGCCCGAACGTCTTCACAACCGCGCCCGCGCACGGCCTCACGCTCGTCGAGGTTCAATACGAAGAACAGAACCGCGAACGGTAGTGAGCGGGTATGTGTTACAAAGCGCGTAGCGACCGCCGGAACTCGCGACCCGCTCACTACCGTTCGCGGTTCCGTCGAATCCACTTTGAACTTTCAAGTGATTTGCGATTAAGATGCGCGGCGGGGTTTTCTATTCGAGAAGGGTCGGATGCTCGCGAACTTCACAGAGGTAGTCGAGAGAGGCTCGCGCGACGAGGCGCTGCTGGCGCAGATTGACTGGTCGCGCCTGCCGCGCCACGTGGCCGTCATCATGGACGGCAACGGGCGTTGGGCGGCGCAGCGCGGGCAGCCGCGCGTCGCGGGCCACCGCGCGGGCGTCGAGGCTGTGCGCGCCGCCGTCGATACGGGCGCGCGCCTGCGCCTCGGCGCGCTCACGCTCTACGCCTTCTCGACGGAGAACTGGAAGCGCCCGCGCCTCGAAGTAGACGCCTTGATGCGGATGCTCAAGCGCTACCTACGCATCGAGCTCGACTCGATTGACCGCCAGAACATACGCTTCCAGCCCATCGGCCGCATAGAGGGTCTGCGTGACAGCGTCCGGCGCGAGTTGCAGCGCTCGGTCGAGCGCACGTCGCGGAACACGGGCATGGTCTTGAGCGTCGCACTCAACTACGGCGGCCGTGCCGAGATTGTTGACGCCGTACGCGACGCAGTGCGCGCGCTCACGGCCGCAGGGCGCGCGCCCGAAGAGATAACCGAGGATGATATCGGCCGCAACCTCTACACGCGCGGCCTCCCCGACCTCGACCTGCTCATACGCACGAGCGGCGAGCTACGCATCTCGAACTTTCTACTCTGGCAGGCGGCCTACAGCGAGATTTACGTTACCGAAACTCTCTGGCCCGACTTCCGACGCGCGGAGATGCTCGAAGCCGTCATCGCATACCAGCGCCGCGACCGTCGCTTCGGCGGCCTCCAACTCGTGGCGAAGGCGAAATGATGAAGCTGTCAGCTTTCAGCACTCAGCTTTCAGCTTCAAATGCCGTGTGGACGGCGCGGAACTTTAAGGGTTGAATTAAAAACATCGGGTTACAAGAAGGCTTTTAGCTGAGTGCTGAAAGCTGAAGGCTGACAGCTTCCAAATGTCCCGAATCATCACCGCCGCTATCGCGCTGCCCGTCCTTATCGCCTCGATTATCTTCCCGCCTCTGAAGTGGCTCTTCGTCGTCATCGGGACGGCGGCCGTCGTCATCGCGCTCTACGAGTTCTGGTTCCTCTCCAAGCGCGTCGGGGCGAAGCCGGACGTGGTCGTCGGCTTCGGCGCGACCGCGGCGCTGCTCGTCGTCTTCATCTTCAACTGGGTCGAGCTGCTCTACCTCATCGTGCCGCTCTTCGTCGTCGCGGCGCTCGTGGCCGAGATGCTTCGCGGCGCTCCGTTCGACAAGATGATTCTCTCGGTCGGCTCGACAGTGCTCGGCGTGCTCTACGTCGTGCTGCTCGGCGGGCACATGCTCGCGATACGTACGGGCTTCGCGTCCTCGTACGTCGAGCCGGGGACTTATCTCGTCGGCGCGACGTTCATAAGCAAGACGCTCTCGACACACCTGCTCTCGTTCTTCTTTCTCGTGCTGATGGGCTCTGACACGGGCGCATACTACACGGGGCGCATGCTCGGCAAGCACAAGCTCGCGCCCTCTGTTAGTCCGGGCAAGACCTGGGAGGGGGCGTTCGGCGGCATGGCGGCGAGCCTTGCGGCGGCGGCGCTCGCGCACTACTGGTTCTTCCCCGAGCTACCCTTAAGCGCGGCGCTGCCGCTCGCGGCCGTGATGAACGTGCTCGGCGTCGTCGGCGACCTGACCGAGAGCGCGCTCAAGCGCGGCGCGAAGGCCAAGGACGCCGCGCAGATACTTCCCGGCCACGGCGGACTCCTCGACCGGCTCGATAGCTTGCTCTTCAACGCGCCGCTCATCTACTATTTCGCACTGTACTACTGGCGTTAGCCCGAAGACTTCCCGCCTGCTTCGGGCCGACTCGAATGAATGACCGTTCCAGGAAAGGCGGAGTGTGATGTCATCAGAACAACGTCTGGATCGTCTCGAAAGAATGCTTCTTCTCGTTGTTAAGGCGGGAGCGCGGGAGCGTAAGGTTATTCGCAAGGGATTCAAAGACACGGATGAGAAAATAGACGCCTTGATCGACGCCCAAATCCGTACCGAGGACGCACTGGCCGACCTCACGCGTGCTCATGGAGAAACCGAGGCGAGCCTGAAGGGGCTTATCAATACAGTCGAAAAGTTCATCGGCGAGCGCGGGAACGGATAAGCATGAACCGGCGCGGGCGGCGGGAGGGTTGAGGCAACGTCTGCGCTAAGTCTTCTGGCCGACTTATTCAATGGACACTCAGGGAATCGCGATACTCGGCTCGACCGGCTCGATAGGCTGCAACGCCTTGAGCGTGGTCGAGTCTTTTGCCGACGGACGCTTCCGCGTCGTCGCGCTCGCGGCGGGGCGCAACGTCGAGCGTCTGGCCGCGCAGGTCGAGCGACACGGGCCGGAGTTGGTCGCGGTCGAGGACGAGGCCGCGGCGGAGTCTCTAAAGTTAGAACTCGGGCGGCGCGGGCTTAAAGTGCCGCGCATTCTCTTCGGCGAGGCGGGCCTCGTCGAGGTCGCCACGCACGACGCGGCGCGTACGGTCGTGAGTGCGACGGTCGGGGCCGTTGGGTTTGTGCCGACCTTGCGCGCGCTCGAAGCGGGGAAGCGCGTGGCGCTCGCGAACAAGGAGACGCTCGTCATCGCGGGCGAATTGATGACACGCGCGGCCGCACAGTCGGGCGCGGAACTCCTCCCCGTTGATTCAGAGCACAACGCGCTTCACCAGTGCCTTCGCGGCGAGCGGAGGGAGGAAGTCCGTCGGCTGATTCTGACCGCGTCGGGCGGCCCCTTCCGCGAGAAGTCCCTGAGCGCGATGAGGGGCGCGACGGTCGAAGAGGCCATGCGCCACCCGACGTGGAGAATGGGCGCGAAGATCACGATTGACTCGGCCACGCTCATGAACAAGGGGCTCGAAGTGATAGAGGCGCGCTGGCTCTTCGGCTTCGGCGCGGACGAGATAGACATCGTCGTCCATCCTCAGTCGGTCGTCCACTCGATGATAGAAATGGTTGACGGCTCGGTCATCGCGCAGATGGGCGTCACGGACATGCGCCACGCGATACAGTACGCGCTCACGTACCCTCTGCGGCACGCGTGCTCGACGCTCTCTCCACTCGACCTGACGAAGCTCTCCGCCCTTCACTTCGAGGAGCCGGACACGGTGCGCTTCCCCTGCGTGCTGCTCGCGTACCGTGCGCTGCGCGAGGGCGGGACGCTCCCCGCCGCTCTGAACGCCGCGAACGAAGAGGCCGTCAAAGCGTTCCTCGCAGGGGCCGTGCGACTGACGGACATCCCCGTCGTCATCGAGCGCGTGATGGACGCGCACGAGACGCAGCCCGCGTCGAGCCTCGAAGTCGTGCTCGCCGTAGACCGTAGCGCGCGCGAACACGCCGCGCGCGAGATAGCGCGCCTCGCCGGAGACACAAAGGCCGTCGCCTAACAATCGAAGCGACATGAATCACTATCAGAAGCTCGCCGTTGTCATTCTCAGGTCGGTCGGCTTGTGCCTGATAGTCTATTCGGCGGCCCTGCTTTTTTACGCCGCGGCCCATCTCCTTCTGCTTGAGACCAAAGAGACCGGCCCCGTCACGTTAGCGACCAACGTGCTTTATTTCCTCACGTACTTTTTCGCGGGCGCGATTATGTACCTGTTGAGCAGGCCGCTTGCCTATCTCATCGCCGGAAGG
The DNA here is from genome assembly GCA_045807805.1 of Pyrinomonadaceae bacterium. Classification (GTDB taxonomy): domain Bacteria; phylum Acidobacteriota; class Blastocatellia; order Pyrinomonadales; family Pyrinomonadaceae; genus QHXN01. The sequence goes on from JBJMGR010000396.1 coordinate 13,112, forward strand.
TTCAAGGGCGACTAGCGATGTGGGTTAAGAAACTGCAAGGTGTTTGACGCGCGCGCGCGGCGGCGCTTAAACTGGCCTGTGCAACCGCGCACCATATCGGTGCCTCTAAACGTGTTTGCGGCTTCGACTTAAAGTGTCGCCGCGCTGCCTCGGAACCGGAAGAAGTCTTTACACTTATGACCTGGATTCTCGCCTTCGTCTTCGTCCTCGGTGCGGCAGTCATACTGCACGAGTTCGGCCACTTCATCGTCGCGAAGCTGCTCGGCATACGCGTCGAGACCTTCTCGGTCGGCTTCGGCAAGCGCATCTGGGGCCGCCGTTGGGGCACGACCGACTATCGCCTCTCGCTCATCCCGCTCGGCGGCTACGTCAAGCTCGGCGGCGACGACTCGAACGCGGGGATAGAGGAGGGGAACGAAGAGGATATCCCCGCGGGCGAGCGCTTCGACCTGCGCCCGCGCTGGCAGAAGTTCTGCGTCGGCGTCGCGGGGCCTGTGATGAACATCATCACGGCGCTCGCCGTTCCGTTCGCGCTCGCGCTGATTGTCGGCGTGCCGTTGATGCCGCCGCCCGTCGTCGGCGACGTGATTGAAGGGAGCGCTGCCGAGGCCGGGGGCTTACGCCCCGGCGACCACATCGTCTCTTTCAATGGGCGTGAGGACGCGACGTGGGAGGAGATAAATAACGACGGGAGAATCTCGCCGGGGCAGACCATTCAGCTAGCGGTCGAGCGCGGCGGCCAGCGCGTCCCCCTCACGATCACGCCTGGGAGTTACGAGGAGGACAGCCAGCAGATAGGCGACCTCGGAATACTTCCCGACTACGGCAGTATCCACGTCAGGGTTCTGGTTGACATGGTGGAGCAGGGAGCGCCCGCCGAAGCCGCGGGCTTGCGTCCCGGCGACCAGATACTCGCGCTCGACGGCACGCCCGTACAGAGCAGCTATCAGGTCGTGCGCTACATCAAGTCGCACCCGTCGGGCGCGGTCAAGTTCACTATTAATCGCGGCGGCCAGACGCTCGACATCAACGCGGGCGAGACGCGCAAGCCCGACGGCAAGCTCGGCTTCGGGCCGGGCAACGAGTATCCGATTAATCGCGTCGGCGTGGGGACGGCTGCCCTCTACGCGTACGGCAACAACATCGAGATGCTGCGCCTGACGGGCAACGCGCTTGGGCAGGTCTTCTCGGGCAAGCGCTCCGTGCGCGATACCTTCTCGGGGCCGATTGGCATCGCTGCTGCGACGAAGCACGCCACCGAAGTCGGAGGCATCGAGGCGGTCTTCGTCATGCTCGGCTTCCTGAGCCTGAACCTCGGCATCTTCAACCTGCTGCCCATCCCCGTGCTCGACGGCGGCATGATATTCATGCTCTTCCTCGAAGGCGGGCTCGGGCTCGTCGGCAAAAAGCTCTCGATGCAGGCGCGCGAGCGCATACAGCAGGTCGGCTTCGTCTTCCTGCTGCTCCTGATGGGCTTCGTCATCATCAACGACGTGACGAAGTTCGCGCCCGGCTGGTTCCGCTCCGGCGACAAGCCCGCGCAGACGCAGACGAAATAGTTATGAGTTATAAGTTCCAGGTTGCAGGTTCAAAGTTGAAGGCGCGAAGGTCTTAACTTTGAACCTGCAACTTGGAACTTATAACTTGGACGCGGCAACTTTCGTAAGAACAGGCATGAGACAGACTAAAGCGGTAAAGGTTAAGGGAGTGCAGATAGGCGGCGCCGCGCCGGTCGTCGTGCAGTCGATGACGAAGACCGACACGGCCGACGTTGAGGGCACGGTCGCGCAGATCGAAGAGATGATGCGCGCGGGCTGCGAGGTCGTGCGCGTCGCGGTGCCGAACGCCGAGGCCGCCGTCGCGCTCAAGGAGATTCGCCGCCGCGTCCCCGAAGTGCCTCTCGTCGCGGACATACATTTCCACTACCGCCTCGCGCTCATGGCGCTCGAAGCGGGCGTTGACAAGCTGCGTCTGAACCCCGGCAACATCGGCTCCATCGAGCGCGTGCGCGAGGTCGTGCGCGCGACCAAAGAGCGCGGCGTGCCCATACGCATCGGCGTCAACGGCGGCTCGCTCGAAAAAGACCTGCTCAAGAAGTACGGCACGGCCACGCCCGAGGCGATGGTCGAGTCGGCCATGCGCCACATAAGGATTCTCGAAGACCTCGACTTTCAGGACATCGTCGTCTCGCTCAAGGCTTCGGACGTTCACCGAACCGTCGCCGCCTACCGTCTGCTCGCGGAGAAGGTTGACTACCCGCTCCACCTCGGCGTCACGGAGGCGGGCACGCCCTTCGGCGGCACTATCAAGTCGGCAATCGGCCTCGGCGTACTTTTGCACGAAGGCATCGGCGACACCATTCGCGTAAGCCTGGCGGCAGAGCCTCACGAGGAGGTTCGCGTCGCGTGGGAGATTCTCAAGTCGCTTGAGCTTCGCAAGCGCGGCGTAACCGTCGTCGCGTGCCCGACGTGCGGGCGACTGGACGTTCCGAACTTCGTCGAGATAGTCACAGAGATTGAGCGCCGCCTCGCGCACATCGAAGAGCCGCTGCATCTCTCCATCATGGGCTGCGAGGTGAACGGTCCGGGCGAGGCCCACGACTCGCAACTCGGCGTCACGTTCGGCAAGGGGGCCGGGATGATATTCAAGGACGGCCGCCCGCTTAGAAGGGTCTCGGGCGCGGACATCGTCGAGGCGTTCGTCGCCGAAACGGAGAAGCTCATCTCCGAAGGCGAGTCGGCGCGCGCCGAAGCCTTGCCCGAGCTTGTGCAGATAAAGTGAGTCGGCCGCCGCGCGTGTTTGAAAGGGCCGCCCCGTATCTTTCGGGGCGGCCCTTTCTTCTTTCTCGCGGTTCTGTCGGCGCGAACGGCCACGCGCTCGCGGCGAAAGTCCGCGAACGTTCACTCGGCGGCCATCGAGAGGAAGAGCGCGTCCGTTGCGACGCGGCGATTGACGTTGACTGTGAGTTGCGCGCGAAGCTCCTCGACGCGCGCGAGCCAGCGTGCCGCGCGAGCGGGCCTGAGTCCAGAGGCGAGCCGCGACAGTCGCTCGCGCAAATCCTCGTTGACGACGCCCGCGCCTTCGACGTTGAGCGCGAGCATCCATAGGTCGCGTATCAGCAGTTCGAGCACGTCCAGGCGAGGCTCGTACTCGTCCTTGTTCTTCGCGTCGCCCAACTCTTCGGCCGCGCGCAGAAGCTTCGCGCGGTCGTTGCCCTGTGCGAGAGCCTCGACGACGACGAGCATCGCGTCGCGACGGCCGCGGTAGGCGTCCAGGTTGACTTCGCGCGCGACGCCGGGACGCCCGCCCGAAAGGCGCGCGGCGAGACGCGCCTCCTCGCCCGCACGCGCGCGTGTCTCGACGAGATACCTCTCGACCTCTTCGACCGGGAGTTGCGCGAAGCGCACTGTCTGGCAGCGCGAGCGTATCGTCGGCAGAAGGCTCGCGGGTTTTGAAATGACGAGAATCAGGTGCGTGGTCGGCGGCGCCTCTTCGAGCGTCTTCAGCAGCGCGTTGGCCGAAGGCTCGTTACGCTCGTTGAGTGCGTCGGCCTCTTCGATAAGAAAGACGCGCGCGCGGCCCTCGAAGGGGCGAAAGTTGCTCTCGCGTTCGAGGTCGCGTATGGCGTCAATGTAGATGGTTCGGTTGTAAGGTCTGACGAGCCCTACGTCCTTGTGCGCGCCCCAGATGATCTTTCTGTACTCGTCCTTGTCGTCTGCGGCGGGGAGTTGAAAGCGCCCGATACGCGCGCATGAAGTACACACGCCGCAAGCCTCTTCGCCGCGCGGCTCGCGGCAGTTGAGCGCGCGCGCAAGCTCCAACGCGAAGAGCTTCTTGCCGAGCCCGCTCTCGCCCGCGAACAGGAGCGCGCCCGGCACGCGCCGCTGCCGAAGCATCCGCCGCAGAATCTCCTTCGCGCGCTCGTTCCCGATTAATTCGTCGAACATAGATTAGGGGCTAGAGACTAGGGGCTAATAAGTTGCCACTAGCTTTAGCTAGTGGGAGAGGTTGGCAAAAAGGAGGTCGGCTTTAGCCGAAAGATAAGATTCGGCTAAAGCCGACTCCCTTCCGGCTCTGTTATCCTCCGGCTAAAGCTGTAGGCAATTGAAGAACCTTTCATCAAACATCACTAGCCCCTAATCCCTAACCCCTCGCCTCCAGGAAAGGCATGACGAGACGCATGACTTCCGAGTGCGTCTCTTCGACGGAGTTGCTCGCGTCAACGATGTGAATGCGTTCGGGCTCTGCGTTGGCGATGCGCAGGTATGCGTCGCGCACGCGCGTGTAGAAGGCCGCGTCTTCGGCGTCGAGCTTATCCTGCTTGCCGCCCGAGCCTTTGCGGTGCGCGGCGCGGCGCAGGCTCTCGTCAACGGTGAGGTCGAAGACGATTGTCATGTCGGGCATCAGCCCACCGGTCGCGAGTGCAATTAGTTCGGAGACGAGTTCGTCGGGGAAGCCGCGGCCCGCGCCCTGATAAGCGGCCGTCGCGTCGGCGTAGCGGTCTGAGAGTACGATGTGGCCCGATTCGAGCGCGGGCCGTATGAGCGTGCGCACGTGCTGCGCGCGGTCTGCGGCGTAGAGCAGAAGCTCGGCGAGCGGGTCAACCTGCTCTTCCGCGTCGAGCAGGAGTTGGCGTATGTGCGAGCCGAGCGGCGTTCCTCCCGGCTCGCGCGTCGAGACGACCTCGTGGCCGCGCAGTCGCAACTCGCTGGCGAGCATGCGTAGCTGCGTCGACTTGCCGCTCCCGTCCGTGCCCTCGAAAGTGATAAAAGCGGAGGCCAAGACTTTTATGTTTCTCCGTGGCTGTCGGCTGGGGGATTGAGCCTTCGTTTAACCGTCGGCGCGGCCCGTACCGGCAGCGTCGCCGGGGTCTGTGCCGTGGTCGGGCGCGTGAGAGGCGCGGTGGTCGCCCACGGGGCGTCGCGCGTGCTGTATGGTCGAGATCGCGTGCTTGAAGATGAGTTGCTCCTGCGAGCCGGATTCGAGCAGCACGGAGAACTTGTCGAAGCTTCTTATGCGGCCGGTGAGCTTCGCGCCGTTCATAAGATAGATGGTGACAGTATCTTTCTCCCGCCGCACCGTGTTCAGAAACGCGTCCTGAATGTTCTGGGGAGTTGCTTTAGTGTCCACAGAAGCCCCCGCTTGTAAACTGAGTGAACTTTGGTTCAGCACAGAGTACACCCTACAGCTTCAAAGTACAAAGTTCCCCCTCCGGTGTTTACAAAAACTCAAGATTTGAGTCGTTCAGAACCGCCCGCCCGGATTCCGAGAAGGCGCGCGACCTCTTCCTGCACGCGCGCGTCTTCGCCGAAACCTTCGACCCATTCGACGCCGGGCTCGCGCCGGAACCAGGTCATCTGCCGTTTCGCGTAGTGGCGCACGTCGAGCTTCGTCTGCTCGACGGCGCTCTCAAGCGTGCGCTCGCCGCGAAGGTATTCGACGACGCGACGGTAGCCGTGCGCGCCGAGCGCGCTCGAAGAGGCGGGCACGCCGCGCGCCAGTAGCTCGCGCACCTCCTCGACGAGCCCCGCGCGGAAGTGGGCCTCGGCCCGAAGGTCAATGCGTCGGTACAACTCTTCGCGCGGCGGGCTCAGAGCGAAGACGCGTAGGCGCGCGGCCGTCGCGGGCGGCTCTGGGCTCTCCTTCATGCGCTCGGAGAGGCGCGCGCCCGTCTGTAAGTAGAGTTCGAGCGCGCGCTGCACTCGCGGCCAGTCGCGCGCGTTGAGACGCGCGGCGGAGTCCGGGTCAAGTCGCATCAGTAGACGGTGTATGTGTTCGGGGCCGCGCCGTTCGCGCAGGCGTTCGAGGCGGCGGCGCAATCGTTCGTCGGTCGGCGGCGCTTTGAAGAATGGCTCGCGCAGCGCGCGCAGGTAGAAACCCGTCCCGCCCACGAGCAGCGCCGTGCGGCCACGCGCCTCGATCTCTTCAATCACGCGCAGCGCGTCGCGCGCCCAGTCGGCGGCAGTGTAGCGGACTTCGGGCGGGACGAAGTCGATGAGGTGGTGCGGCACGCCCCGCCGCTCCTCGAAGGGCACTTTGGCCGTGGCAATCTCAATCTCTCTGTAGACCTGTACAGAGTCGCAGTTGACTATCTCGCCGCCCGTGCGAAGCGCGAGCGCGAGCCCAAGGTCGCTCTTGCCCGAAGCGGTCGGCCCGACGACGGCGACAATCGGCCTCTCGGTCTGAAGGCTTGAAGTCACGGACGCGTGAAGGCGAGCCAGTAGAGAATCAACAGCCAGACGAGCGCGACGAGCGCGAGCGCGCCGAAGAGTTGTGTGCGCGAGAGCCTCATGGAGCAGCAGTCGTCAAACTTTTAAGTCGCACGGCTTCAGTAGAGCTTCGTAAGGCTTATGCCCGTGTAGTACGACTTCAGAATCTTCTCGTAGGAGAGTCCCGCGCGCGCGAGCCCGTAGGCTCCGACCTGACAGAGGCCGACGCCGTGGCCCAATCCCCGTCCCTTGAACGTGAAGCGCGCGACGCGTCCGCCGTCGTCGAACGTGCGCTCGATGACGAACAGAAGCTCCGGCAGGTCGAGCGCGGTATGTATGCGTCGGCCGCGCAGGTGCGCGGTGCCCTCCGTGCCGACGAGTTCGAGGTCTATCACGCGGCCCGAAACGCCGCGACGCCGCACGCGCAGGTCGAGTAGCTGTCCCAATCCCGCGACCGCGCGCTGGTTGTGCGAGACGACTTCGCCGGGCGTGAGCGTCTTCGACCAGTTCGCATAGGATGATGTGTGGTCGGCGGCAGCGCCCGAAGGCGACGGCCGCGCTTCGAGATAATCAATCTCGCCCGACGCGTTCGAGTGATAGACGACCGGCTCGCCGCCCACGATTCTCAACTCGCGCACGGCGTAGAGCCCTTCGCCGAAGCCCGCGAAGAGGTGTGCGTCCGCCGCGACACGCACGTTCAACTCCTTGCCCGACGCGGGACGCAGCACGAGCGACTCCTTCATGCTCGGCCGCGTGGTGGCCTTCTGAAGTCGCAGAAGCCCGCGCGCTTCGAGCGCGTGCGCGAGCGAATGGATGACTCGCGCGCGCGTCAACACCTGTCGCGCGCGGAGCGTGCCGTCCGTGTAGAGCGAGAGGTGGCCTTCGCGCAGCATCGCCGCAACGTCCGCGCGCGACTGTTGCGGCACGTCCGACTCGTCGCGGAACGAAAGGATGTATTCAACGTCGGCGCTGTTGAGGAGCACGGAGCCGTGACTCTCGCCGTCGAGCGCGAAGGCCAGCGCGGTCGCGAAGGCGGCGGGGCGCGTCGCGTCAACCGAGACCTGCGGGGCGGGCTGGTGCGCGAGCGACGCGACGCGCGCAAGCATCTCGCGCACTTCGTCGGTCGAGACGAAAGAGCCGAGCCATTCGTCGTTGACGCGCGCGGGCAGAGCGAATCCGTTGACCGTGAGCAGCGCCGCGTCGCGCGTGCTCGTCTCATGCTCCGCGAGTTTTACTGTGGGAGGCTCGCGCGTGGTTCGCACGGTGAAGGGCGTAAAGTGCTCGCCAGCTTCGAGCGCGCACTCGCGACCGCGCAGGTACGCGACCGCCTGGCCGCCGAAGACGTTCTCGGCGTCCTCGGTTCGCCCGCCGCAGGTCGAAGTGTAGAGCGCGTTGATGGGTCGGCCCGCGTAGGTCGCGACGCGGCCGCGCGTGTCAGCGACGGCGCGGTCTGTGAGCGCCTGTTCGGTCGAGCGCCCGCCGTAGACCTGAGAATAGGTGTCGGGCATCACGTCGAAGCCTTCCGACGCGTAGCCGCCGAGGCGGTTCAGGGCGTATGTGCGCGCGGCGACGGCCTGAGCCTTGAGCGCCTCCATCTCGGGCCAACGGCCGGGCGCGAGTTCGTTCGGCACGACGCCGCGCACGTAATCTTCGAGCGCGACGACGTTGACGACCGTGAGGCTTCCGCGCGTGTTCGCGAAGACTTCGAGCCGACCGCGGTAGGGCTTCTCGTTGAAGCGTACGGGGCTTCGCTCCTCGTCGTCGGAGGCGAAGACTACGGGCGCGCGCACGTCGAGCAGCGGGCGCGTCGTCCCCGGCACGTAGAGGGCCGCGCCGCGCACCGCCGCGCTCGCGCGCGAGGTCAACTGCACGCCGCCCCTCGCGCCGGAGGCGTTAGACGTTGGCGCGCTGGCGCGCGTTAATGCGCCGCGCGTCGTCGTGTCGGAGTTTGAAGCTGTGCGTGTAGAGGAGGGCGTCGATGAGGACGTAGCTGTCTCGACTCCGTCAGTGCTTGCGTCGGGCGCGGGCATTGGAGGGTATGCACGAGGCTCGATGCGTACGCGCGCGACCTCGAAGGGGACTGGCTCTGCGCTCGCGTCGGTCGCGTTGAGCAGTCGCCCGTCGGTCGAGACGGTCACGCTTCGCGCGTTCGTCGCGAGCCCGACGCGGACGAGCGGCTCGGACTTGATGACGGTCGCGGGCGGTTCGATTGTTGGGAGCGCGATGGTGTCTGGCGTCGGGGTCGGCCACGCGTCTGTTTGAGTCGCGCGGCGCGGACGCGTTACTTGCCGCGAGTCCTGCGCGAGAGGCCGAAGCGTTGGCGCGACGAGCGCGGAGGCGAGCAGCGTCGCCGTCAACAACGCGCGGCCGAGTGCTGCGAAGAAATTTTTTAACGAGGGACGCATCGGGCTTTATTACTCACGAAGGCGCGCGGCGTCTAAGTGCCGGAGGGAGAGCGCCGCGCCGCCTGCGAGTTTACACCAGTTAGTTTCGACGCGAAAACAGAACCGCGAGCGGTAGCGAGCGGGTAGGCGTTACGCTGTGCAGGCTCGGAGTCGCGGCGCACACCCGCTCGCTACCGCTCGCGGTTCTGTTTTTCGAGCGCCTCGACGGCGAGCGTGTGGAAGCGGCGGCGGACGCTGTTGATGTTGACGAAGGGGAGTGTGCGCGCGTGCGTGCGGTTGGTGAGGAGTATGAGGGTGCGCTCGCGCGTCGGGTCAGTCCAGCAGCTCGTGCCCGTGAAGCCGAGATGGCCGAAGGCGTCGGGCGGGAGGCGCGCGCCCGCGGTCGAGTCGGGAGTCGCGGCGAGTTGCCACGCGAAAGAGCGAGCCTCGTTAAGGCCCGTCGTCATGTTCGTGCGGAAGAGCGCGCAGGTGTCGGGCGAGAGGAGTTGCGTCGTGCGCGGAAGGAACTGCCCGGCGATGCGTAGCGTCTCGCGCGCGGTCGAGAAGAGCCCCGCGTGGCCCGCCGCGCCGCCGAGGAAGTGTGCATTGCCGTCGTGAACCTCGCCCCAGATAGTAGTGTTGCGCCACTCGCCGCCCGCGTCTCGCCCCTCGCTCTCGCACACGCCGCGCTCGTATGCGTTGCCGCCCGACTCGGATGCGGCCGTCTCGGTCTGTAGCGACTCCGAAGGGTTGAAGAAGGTGCGCGCGAGTTTGAGCGGGTCGAAGATTTCGCGGCGCGCGAGTTCGGCGAGCGGCGCATCTGCTACGCGTTGCAACGTGAGGCCGAGCGTGATGAAGCCGAGGTCGCTGTAGACGATGCGCGCGCCGGGCTCCTGTTCGAGCGGCTCAGCCGCAATCGTGTCGAGCACGCGCTCGGGGCCGCCGTCGGTGAGCAGGTAGAGCGGGCGCCACGCGGGCAGTCCCGAGGTGTGTGTCAACAACTGCCGGACTGTTATCGCGCGCTTCTCGTCGGTATCGAACTCTTTCAAGTAGTCCGAGACGGCCCCGTCCAACTCCAACGCGCCGCGCTCGACCTGCATTGCAGCGAGCAATCCGGTGACGAGCGGCTTCGTCAGGGACGCGAGGTCATATATGGTTTCGAGCGTTGCCGGTCGTCGCGCTTCAGGCTCACGCACGGCGTCGCCCAGAGCGTCTGTGAATCGCACGCGACCGCGCTCCGCGACGACGTAGACGGCCGAAGGGAAGTCGCCAGCCTCTATACGCTCCGCGAGCATCGCGGAGATTTCAGCAGATGTGCGAGGGTTGATTTCCGTCATCTTGGCAAGTTTCAAGTTCCAAGTTTCAGGTTCAAAGTTTGAAGGCGTGTGCTCTTAACTTTGAACTTTTGAACTTTGAACTTTGAACTCTCATTCTTCCTTAAAACTGCATCTTCATTCCGGCGATGATTGGGTGCTCGTGTATGCGCGCGAGGAGGCGTTCGGCGAGCGCGAGCGCCTGTCTGCCTTCCGCGCCGGTGACGGGCGCGGGCCGCCCTTCGCGCGCGGATTCGATGAACAACTCAATCTCCGTTCGGAGCGGCTCCACGTCAACGATGTCGAGGTGCCTGACCTGTACGCCCGGCCATGAGCCGGTCGCGTTCGGCGGCGCGAGGCTGCTGATGGAGGCGTGCTTCGTCGCATAGTCAACGGCGACGTAGTCGTGCGGTTGGAAGAATCG
>JBJMGR010000397.1:0-30323 GCA_045807805.1 Pyrinomonadaceae bacterium
CAATGAGTGAAACAGAATGCCGCGCGTCGTTAACACAACGACGCGCGGCATTCTGTGCTGCTTCTTGCCTTAACCTCTACTGGCGCAACTGAGCCATCGCGACGCCGAGCAGAATGGTCTTCTGTATGCCCTTGTATATCGTCTCGGCGTCGCACCATTCGGTGACGGCGTGCGAGTTGCCGCAGTCGGCCGCGCCCGTAGAGATGGCGGAGAGCCCCGCGAGCAGCGCGACGTTCCCGTTGTTCGAGCCCGTCGTCGTGATGAAAGGGTGGAAGCCCACGGCGTAGTGGACTGCCTCGGCCGTCTTGACCAGCAGCGACTCGCGGTGGCCGGGAATCTGCGCGGCGGGCGTCGAGGAGATTAGCTCCGTCTTCACGGTCATGTGCTCGCGGTCGGCCTCCTCCTTCACTATCGCCGCGATCTTACGTTCGAGGTCTGCGATGACATCGTTGCTCGTCGAGCGAAGGTCAACGGTGAACCACGCGTCCGAAGCCTTCGCGTTGACCACCTCCGAGCCGCCCGTCATGCCTATGTTGATGTTGGCGGGGACGTTCGGCGGCAGAGGCAGTTGGTATATGCGCTCGATTGCGCGCGCGGCCGGGAGCGTCGCGGAGTATGGAGGCGTGGCCGAGCGCGTGTGTCCGCCGGGGCCTATGAAGTGATGTCGATACCAGTTGATACCGATGCCGCCGAAGGTGAAGCCCTCGTAGCCTCCGTCGAGCGCGATGTAGTGACCTATCTTCGCCTTGTTCTCTTTGACGAAGGTCTCGACGCCCTTAAACGTCGTCTCCTCCTCGACCGTGAAGACGAAGACGAGGTCGCCCTTCGTCTTCACTTGCGCCGCGTCGAGCGCGCGAATCATCGCGAGCATCGCCTCGACGTTGCGCGTGTCGTCGCCGACGCCGGGCGCGTAAATCCTCCCCTCTCTAAGCTCCGCCTTTATCTTCAAGCCTTCCTGGAAGACCGTGTCGAGGTGCGCGTCGATGATGACGGCGGGGCCGCCGCCCGTGCCCTTGCGCGTGGCGATGACGTTGCCCGCGGAGTCTCGTCGCACCTCGACGGACTTGTAGCCGTTCAGCAAGTTCTCGACGAACGAAGCGCGCTCCGCCTCCTTGCCCGACGGCGCGTTTATCTCCGTGATGGCAATCCACTCCTTCTGAATGGCGTCGTGGTTCCTATCCACGTGCGCGAACGCGGCCTGCACTTCGGGGCGCGCGAGCAGCGCCTTGACCTGTTCGTCGTAAGGCTTGCCCGCGCCCTCGCGCGGCGCGGGACGGGTCGTGCCGCCCTGCGTTGTGCCGCCCTGCGCCGTTCGGCCCGCGCCCGTCTGCGCGTGCGCCGAGGTGAAAGAGAGCGCGAGGCAGAGCGCGAGCACCGCCGTCTTCGGGGGAGTCTTTGTCCACATATTTTTTAAAGTGAAGGCGCGTTAACGTTTTCGCAGATTCTTGATCTTCGGCGCGAGCATCTGGAAGGGGACGTGCTCGGCCTGTAGGCCGACGCGTCGCAGAAGCTCGACCATTCGGAGCGCGCCGTCGGCGTTGCGCGTGTGCGCGATGATCCGCGCGGCGGCGCAGCGGTCTGGACGCTCCGAGAGCCAGCGCGCGACGGCGTAGCCGCTCCGCTCGTCGTCGAATCCTTCGGCGTAGTAGTGCTCGGGCAGAAGGTCGTGGTCGAGGAATATCAGGTCGTACCGGTTCGACGACAGAAGCTCTATTGAGCGCGCGGGGTCGGCGGCCACGTCTACACGGTCGCCCGCGAACTGCTTCGCGAACCACTCGTGGCGCAGCACGTCGTCGTCGAGCAGGAAGACGCGCAGCGGCTCGCGCGGCGCGAGCATGTGGCCGAGTCCGACCTTGTCCAGAAGCCCTTGCAGTATACCCATGCTAGTGCAAACGGCGCAGCCGTGCGAAACCTTTCTGACGCACGCGCCCGACGCCCGCGCAGAATATATCACACGCGTCCGGGGGCGCGAGACGGCGGCGAGATTCACACTTAGAGCTTGTACGTAAGGGCGCAGTCGTGGCATTTTGCTAACACCCGCCCCTCGACGGGCAGCGACCGATGCCAAAGTGTCCCTACTGCGCAAGACCCTTGCGAGGCTTACGCTGCCTCGCATGCCGCCGCTATGTGCCGCGGCGAGTCCACATCGTTCTTCTGACACTGATAATCGCCGCCGCCGTCATAGTGCTGCTGGAACTCTTCTTGCGCGTCACCTGAAGCCCCGACCGAATCGCACGTGCGCGCCGCGCGCGCGCGCTCTTTGAGAGGCCGCACACGAATGCACACACGCATCCCCCGAACCATCCCGACGTTCGTACTCTGTGTCTCACTCCTCTTCGCCGCCGCGGCGCTCTCTCGCGCGGGGGCGCAGACGAAGCGGACGCCCCGACCCGCCGCCGCGCCGACAGTCATCTTCGCGATATCGAAGTATGAGACGAACGTGACGATGGAGCCCGTCGTCCTCTACAGCCGCGGCGTCTACACGAAGCCGCCGATTGACGGCGACGAGGCGACGATGAAGAGTTTCGTCGACGAATACTTCAAGCCCGGAAAGCAGTACCGCGTGCTCTCGGGCGGAGGCGAGGCGGGCACTCTGACCGTGAAGCAGTATCAGGAGCCGGGCTGCGTCGGCCTCAACGCCGAAGTGAACGTGAACACCACCGCGCGCCTCGGCGGAAACGTGCGGGCGCTCGCGACGAACTCCTCGACGTTGGGCAAGCGTGCCGCATCGCGCCGCGCGCCGACGGACATCGAACGCGTCTTTGCGCTCATGCAGGCGCAGGCCGCCTACGCGAACAACCGTGTCGGCGCGGCGCTCGTCAAGAAGATGGAGGTCGTCAACCTCACCGCGACCGACCTCGACGGCGACGGCACCTTCGAGCTTGTCGGCAGCTTCCGCATCGAAGGTAAGAAGAGCGACGACGGCGTGGACTCTTACAACCTCTTCATGATCACGACGCCCTTGACCGACTACACGCAGCAGTCGGCGCAGACGGGCAAGCCCGCGCTCGTCTGGTTCCACCACGGCGGCGAGGCCGACTACGCCGAGCGGCGCTTCGTCGATCAGGTGGACATGGACGGCGACGGCGTCTCGGAAGTGATAGCGGGCGGCGGCTACTACGAGTCGAACGACTACATCATCTACAAGCGGCAGGCGGGCTCTTGGCGTGCGGTCTATCAGGGCGGGGGCGGCGGCTGTTGAGTCTGTTCGCGCGCGAAGACTTTTCCACTTGTGGAAAAGTTTGAATCAATCGTGCGAGTGAACAGGGCGCTCGCGATGAGAGTTTTTAATGCGCGATTTCGCTCGAAAAGAGTCTGTGTTTCGACGCGTCGAGTCGCGTCGAACGATTGTCTTGCAATCTAAACATCGAATGCTATAATCCGCACGCCTTCGAGCATGGGCGGCCGATATTCTTGACCGTATGGGACGACGCGCAAACGCTCCATCCCTCGCGCGTCCGACAAAACAACATACAAGCTCCGACTGATGCCGACGGACAACCGCAAAAAGATTCCACCGCTCTTCGCCGTCCCCGACGGGGCCGCAGCCGCGGACAACTCTCTTCCAATCGAAGAGAAGCCCGCGCGCAGAAAGAGGGCGGAAGCACCGTCGGTCTGCCCGCAGTGCTTCGGCACGGGCCTCGAAGTCGTACCAGGCCGCGGCGCTCGACGCTGCGAGTGCCGCACGCAGGACGTGCGCTCGCGCCTGTTGGAGCAGGCGCGCATACCGCGCCGCTATCGGGAGGCCGCGCCGCCGCGCGTCGGCGGCTGCACGCTTCAGAACTTCTACCCCTCGCCCAACAACGGCTCTCAGTTGAAAGCCTTCAACTACGCCTTCCGCCTCGTGCGCGAGTACCCTTCGGTCGAGCGCGGCCTTCTGCTGACGGGGCCGGTCGGCGTCGGCAAGACTCACCTCGCCGTCGCCATCCTTGACGGGCTGATAGAGAAGGGCGTGCCGTGTCTGTTCTACGAGTTCGGCGCGCTCCTGAAAGAGATTCAGGACTCATACAACAAGGTTTCAAACACCTCCGAGATGAGCGTGCTCGCGCCCGTCTATCAGGCGGAGGTCTTGGTCTTGGATGAACTCGGCGCGTCGAAGCCGACCGACTGGGTGCGCGACACGATGATGAACATCATCGGCAAGCGCTACAACGACAAGCGCCTGACGATATTCACGACGAACTACATGGACGCGCGCCGCACGCAGACCGAAGAGACTTTGGAAGACCGCGTGGGCGTGCGCCTGCGCTCGCGCCTCTACGAGATGTGCAAGACGGTCATCATGGAAGGCGACGACTACCGTCAAAAGCTCGACGCGGGCAAGACTTAGCGCCCGAATAGTTCTTTAGCGAGGAAGCATTCAAGGGTCTTTAGGCCCGCACGTTCGAGGGGCGCCCGACTTTTGATGTCAGGCGCTTCTTCTTTTATCAGTGGTCAACTTCGCTCGCGGCGTCCGTCCGGTTGAGGTGGCGGCCGACGCCGCGAGCCGGACAGGGGGAAGGGTCTTCAGGTATGACATTCGACAGACGTTGGGTCTTATACGCCTTCGCGCTCGTGCTTCTCGCGACGGGATGCAAACTCGGCGACAGCATCTCGCGCTCGGTCAACAACAACTCGAACACGGCGAACAACTCTTCCGCTTCGCCTTCACCTGCGCCGACGAACGCGAGCAGCGTCGCGACGGGCGTCGAGAAGCAGAAGCCCGCGCCGGGCACGGGCAACGTGCAGGGGAAAGTCCTCTTCAACGGCAAGCCCGTCCCGAATAACGAGGTCAAGCTGTGCGAGAAGTTCAACCGCTTCTTCGGCGGTTGCAGCGGCGGGAAGACCTACACCGCGCGCACCGACAGCGACGGCGACTACGTAATCGCGAACGTCCCGCCGGCGACCTACGAGGCGCTCGAAGCGCGCGTCTACAACACGGACTTCTGGGTCTTCGCGACGACGGGCATAGGCGGGCTCGAATCCTCGAAGTACGAGGTCAACGCCGACAAGACGCTCTTCGTGAACCCGACGAGCCTCTTCAAGAGCGACCTGAAGACGCTCACCCCGAAGGCGGGCTCGAAGGTGAGCGGTCAGGGACTTGAGCTGAAGTGGGACGCGTACCCCGACGCCGCTTACTACAAGTTCAGCCTCTACGCGACCGAGTCCGGCGTCACCTCGCCCTACATCAACGAGCGCGTGGACGGAACCTCCTTCACGTTGGAGAAGCCTATGCCGAAGGGCACATACCGTTGGGAACTCGAAGCTTATAACAGCGACGGCCAGAAGCTCTCCGAGAACGACGACGACATCAAGTTCACCATCACCGACGGCTCTTGAGGGAAGGCAAAAGTAAAAAGGCAAAGGTTAAGACGAAGAACAGAGCGGCCTTCATCAAACGTTTGATGAAGGCCGCTCTGTTTGAAATCGAGGGAGATGAGAGGAAGGCTTGCTCTCATCTCTCGCGGATACTTTTCGAGCGCGGGCTTCAAGTAGTTGCCGGCGAGTCGAAGGTAACGTCGCGGTAGATTTCACTCAGCGGCAACTCGCAGTCGAGCGATTGTAGATGGATGGACGCTTCAAGGTCATTCGCCTCCGCGTGAATCCACTGCCCGTCGTCTTGCTTAAAGAGGTGTGTGACGTGCGGGCGATGCTGTGCGACGAGCAGATACTCGCGCAGCGTGGGGACGGATTTGTAGTGCGAGAACTTGTCGCCACGGTCGTAGGCTTCGGTCGAGGGCGACAGGACTTCGACGATGAGTTGCGGGTTGACGAGCGCGTCAACGCCGCCAATCTCCTCGAACTTCGCCTCGCCGCAGAGGGCGGAGAAGTCCGCGTAGCGATACGGCGGGGCGCTCGGAACTTTTATCCGCATCTCCGCGGGAAATACACGGCAACCGCGCTCTCTGAGTTGCGGCTTCAGGAAGGCGACGAGATTCGATTCTATCTCGACGTGCGCCTCGCTCCCGCCGCTCATGCAGAAGACTTCGCCGTCCCAGAATTCAATGCGCTCTTCGGAAGTCCGGTCGAGTTCCAGATACTCTTCCAGCGTGTAGCGACGCTCGGGATTCGCGGCCATGTTGGTGTTCCTCTCCACGGCGTTATTAAGGTACGCCGACTGCTGACGGTTTTCAATCCTTTTGACGAGTGTGTCGGCGCTCGTCGCCGTGGCGCGTGGCGGGTTCGTGGCGAGTTTGGAGGGAGTGTATAATGCCCCGAATTTACGTGTAAAGGAAGGAAGTCCTCGCCGGAGGCGCGAAGCCGTTCACAGATGCCCAGACGCACAGACATCCGCAAGATTCTAATCATCGGCTCCGGCCCCATCGTCATCGGCCAGGCCTGCGAGTTCGACTACTCCGGCACTCAGGCCTGCAAGGCCCTGCGCGCCGAAGGCTACGAAGTCGTCCTCGTCAACTCCAACCCCGCCACCATCATGACCGACCCCGAGACCGCCGACCGCACCTACGTCGAGCCGCTCACGGTCGAGTCCGTCTCCGAGATCATCCGCCGCGAGCGACCCGACGCTCTCCTCCCCACCGTCGGCGGGCAGACCGCTCTCAACCTCGCCCTCGCTCTCGACGACGCCGGCGTCCTCTCCGCGTTCTCCGTCGAGATGATAGGCGCCAAGCGCGAGGCCATACGCGTCGCCGAAGACCGTGAGTTGTTCAAGCGCGCCATGGAGGAGGAAGGACTCCCGATGCCGCTCGGCGGCTTCGCCCACTCTTGGGCCGAGGCCGAGCAGATCGTCGAGCAGACGGGCTACCCCGCAATCATTCGCCCCTCTTTCACCCTCGGCGGCACGGGCGGCGGCACCGCATATCATCCGGAAGAGTTTCAGGAGATTGTGCGCGCGGGCCTCGCCGCCTCTCCCGTCAGTCAGGTGCTCATCGAAGAGTCCATCCTCGGCTGGAAGGAGTTCGAGCTTGAGGTGATGCGCGACATCAGTGACAACGTCGTCATCATCTGCTCGATTGAGAACTTCGACCCGATGGGCGTGCACACGGGCGACTCCATCACGGTCGCCCCCGCGCAGACCCTGACCGACGTTGAGTACCAGCGCTTGCGCGACATGGCGATTCAGGTCATCCGAAAGGTCGGCGTCGAGACGGGCGGCTCGAACATCCAGTTCGCCGTCAACCCGGAGGACGGCGAGGTGCGCGTCATAGAGATGAACCCGCGCGTCTCGCGCTCGTCGGCTTTGGCGTCGAAGGCGACGGGCTTTCCCATCGCGAAGATTGCGGCCAAGCTCGCCGTCGGCTACACGCTCGACGAGATTAGTAACGACATCACTAGAAGTACGCCCGCCGCCTTCGAGCCGACGATTGACTACGTGGTGGCGAAGATTCCGAAGTGGAACTTCGAGAAGTTCAAGGACACGGAGGACGTTCTGGGGACGCAGATGAAGTCGGTCGGGGAGGTGATGGCAATAGGGCGAACGTTCAAGGAGGCTCTCTTCAAGGGGCTGCGCTCGCTCGAAGCGGTGAAGCCTCTGCGACTGCGCGACGTGCCCGAAGACGAGCTTCAACGCAAGCTGGCGCGGCCCAACTCGCAGCGCTTCTCCTACGTCACCTACGCGCTCCGTTCGGGCTGGTCGCTCGAAGAGATCTATCGCCTCTCCCGGATAGACCCGTGGTTCCTCGAACAGCTCCGGCAGGTGATGGAGATTCAGCGCGAAGTGGAAGGGCGCGGGCTCGAAGAGATTGACGCCGAAGCCCTGCGCGAGTTCAAGGAGGTCGGGCTCTCCGACCGAAGGCTCGCGTATCTGACGAATCGCACGGAGCTTGAAGTCAGAGACTATCGCAAGCGTCTCGGCGTGCGCCCCGTCTACAAGCGAGTTGATACCTGCGGCGCGGAGTTCGAGTCGCACACGCCCTACCTCTACTCGACCTACGAGGAGGAGGACGAGAGCGCGCCGACGGACCGCCGCAAGATTATGATCCTCGGCTCGGGGCCGAACCGCATAGGGCAGGGGATCGAGTTCGACTACTGCTGCTGCCACGCGTCGTTCGCGCTACGCGAGGCGGGCTTTGAGACCATCATGGTCAACTGCAACCCGGAGACCGTCTCGACCGACTACGACACCTCGGACCGACTCTACTTCGAGCCTCTGACGTTCGAGGACGTGATGAACATCGTGGACGTTGAGAGGCCGGAAGGCATTATCGTCCAGTTCGGCGGGCAGACGCCGTTGAACCTCGCGACTCGCCTTGCGGAGGCCGGGGCGCCCATCATCGGGACCTCGCCTGACTCCATTGATCTGGCGGAAGACCGCAAGCGCTTCGGCGCGCTGATGCACGAACTCGGCATCCCGCAGCCGGAGAACGGGACTGCCACGTCGTTCGAGGAGGCGCGAGAGTGCGCGGAGCGGATAGGGTACCCCGTAATGGTTCGCCCCTCCTTCGTGCTCGGCGGGCGGGCGATGGCGATAGTCTACGACGAGCAGAGCCTGGCCGACTACATGAGGACGGCGGTGGAGGCGTCGCCGGAGAAGCCCGTGCTGATTGACAAGTTCTTAGAGCGCGCGGCCGAGTTCGACGTTGACGCGCTCGCGGACAGTGAGACGTGCGTGGTGGCCGGGATACAGGAGCACATAGAGGAGGCGGGGATACACTCGGGAGACTCTTCGTCGGTGCTGCCGCCCTTCAAGATAGCGGGCGAGCATCTGGACACGATGCGGCACTACACGCACACGCTGGCGAGGGCTCTGAAGGTGCGGGGTCTCATCAACATCCAGTATGCGATAAAGGAGGACCGCGTGTACGTTTTGGAGGTGAACCCGCGTGCGTCGAGGACGGTGCCGTTCGTGTCGAAGGCTACGGGAGTGGCGCTGGCGCGCGTCGCCGCTCTCGTGATGGCGGGCAAGTCGCTCGCGAGTTTCGGGCTGCCGGAAGACTTGACCGTCAAGCTCGACCGCTTCTACATCAAGTCGCCCGTCTTCCCCTTCAAGAAGTTCCCCGGCGTTGACCCAATCCTGAGTCCCGAGATGCACTCGACGGGCGAGGTGATGGGCGTCGGCCGCGCGTTCGGCGAGGCGTACGCGAAGGCGATGACGGGCGCTGGCGTCGAGCTGCCCAGCGAAGGCGCGGCCTTCATAAGCGTCAACGACTCGGACAAGGGGCAGGCCGTCGTGCTCGCGCGCCGCCTCGCGCGGCTCGGGTTCAAGCTGACCGCGACGGTCGGCACGGCCGCGCGCCTGCGCGAGGTTGGACTCGAAGCCGAGTCGGTCTTCAAGGTCAACGAGGGACGCCCGAACATCGCGGACAAGATACGCCTCGGCGAGATAGCTCTCGTCATCAACACGCCTCTGGGCCGCGCCTCCCACTTCGACGAGCAGGCCATACGCCGCGCAGCCCTACAGTTCAACGTCCCCTGCGTCACGACCATGACCGGCGCGCAGGCCATCGTCGAAGCCATCACCTCGCGCAAAGAGACGGCCACCTTCCAGGTCTACTCGCTCCAGGAACTCCACGCCGCCGCGCAGGCCGTGGGATAGGAAAGAAAGAAGGCGGAAGGAAGAAGGAAGAAGGTTCTGGGTTCTGGGTTCTAGTTCAAACCGGAACCTAAAACCCGGAACCCTGCACCCTTTCTTCCTTCATTCTTTAAGAGATGATTGCGATGAGTGTCGAGATTCGTGCGGCGGTGTTGACTGTGAGCGACAGGAGCGCGCGGGGCGAGCGCGAGGACGTGTCGGGCGCGGTGCTCGCGGAGTTGTTGACTGAGGAGGGCGCGTGCGTCGTCGTGAGGGAGGTCGTGTCGGATGAGTTCGGGCCGCTCGTAGAGAAGTTGCGTGCGATGGCGGGGCGCGTGGATGTGAACCTGGTCGTGACGACGGGCGGGACGGGGCTCTCGCCGCGTGACAACACGCCGGAGGCGACTCGCTCTGTCATCGAGAGGGAGGTGCCGGGGCTCGCGGAGGCTATGCGCGCGGAGAGTCTGAGGCAGACGCCGACCGCGATGCTCTCGCGCGGCGTGTGCGGCGTATGCGCGGGTGCGCTCGTCGTCAACCTTCCCGGCTCGCCGAAGGCCGTGCGGGAATGCTTCGCCGTCATACGCCCCGTCCTCGCGCACGCCGTCGCGCAACTCGCCGGAGAAGACCACGTGAAATAGAGGTTGGAAGTCGGAGGCCGGAGGTTAGTCGTCGAGATTAACTCCGCGCCCCGCCGGAAAACTTTTGACCGCGTGCGCCGCCGACGCCTACAATCCTGCGCGTCCCGTGCGCGGCCGCGTGCGAAGAAAGGTTTTGACAATGCCGGAGGGCGGCACATAGAATCCGCCATAGCTCCTTCACTTCCGTCCGCGCCAACGCAAGAGGGCGAGCCTACAATGCTGAGCGCTTTTCTCCTGCAAGTTAATAACGCCGCGACGACGCCGCGTGCGTCCGCCGCTTTGGGCGGGCCGGTCTCGGGCTACTGGCCCGTGATGGTCTTCTTCGCGGTCGCCGTTATCTTCCCCGTCCTGCCGGTCGTGCTCGGGCGCTTCGTGCGGCCGATGCTCTACGGCAAGGCGAAGATGCGACCCTACGAGTGCGGCATAGACCCCGTGACGGAGGCGCACGACCGCTTTACAGTGCGCTACTACATCGTCGCGATGCTCTTCCTCATCTTCGACGTAGAGACTATCTTCCTTCTGCCCTGGGCGATAATCTTCATGGGCGACGACTTCTCCTTCACGAAGTTCGCGCTCGTCGAGATGTTCGTCTTCATAGGCATACTCGTCGTCGGCTACTACTACGCCTGGCGCAAGGGCGCTTTGGAATGGGCTTGAGAGAAAGGATGAAGGATGAAGGTGGAAGGATGAAGTGAAAGATGAGAGCTGGACTGCGCGGCCTTCATCCTTCATCCTTCCGCCTTCATTCTTTCTTGATATGGCTGAACATCAAGAAGGATTCGTACTGACGACCGTCGACTCGCTCATCAACTCGCTGCGGCGGAACGTGGCCGCGCCCGTGATGGGGGCTAAGCCCGTGCGGGGCCTGGTGAACTGGGGGCGGAAGTCCGCGCTGTGGCCGATGACGTTCGGGCTCGCTTGCTGCGCCATCGAGATGATAGCGACGGGCGCGGGCCGCTTCGACATAGACCGCTTCGGCGCGGGCGTCTTCCGACCCTCGCCCCGGCAGAGCGACCTCATCATCATCGCGGGCACGGTGACGCTGAAGATGGGGCCGGTCGTGCGCCGCGTCTACGACCAGATGCCCGAGCCGAAGTGGGCGATTGCTATGGGCGCGTGCGCTTCTACGGGCGGCCCGTTCGACTCCTACTCGACGATGCAGGGCGTTGACCGCGTCATCCCCGTTGACGTTTACATACCGGGCTGCCCGCCGCGCCCCGAAGCCCTGCTCTACGGCCTGATGTGCCTGCAAGAGATAATCATGCGCGAGTCTCCGTCCGCATACATCTTCGAGTCGGACGGTGCCGTCTATCGCCGCCGTCACCTCGAAGGCGACGAAGAGGAGTCGCCATCCGATCTCGCCCCGCTCGACGCGGAGGCGGCGGAGGTCGTCGCGGAGATAAAGGGTTAGAGAAGAGTTTTAGACGAAGACGAAGCGCGAAGGCCGCCGTCAACAGTTGACGGCGGCCTTCGTCTGTAAGGTCGAAGTCCCAAGTTGCAAGTTCAAAGTTTGAATGCGTGTGCTCTTAACTTTGAACTTGCAACTTGGGACTTCGACCTTTCACTTGAGGTTGAACGTGTACTTGGGGTCGAGGTGTTGATGGGCGACGAGAATCTCGTGGATGTTGTAGGGGTGCGTGGGCTCGCCCGTGAAGTGGTTGTGCAAGACCTGAAAGACGTGCTCGATGCCCGCCGCGTCGTCTATGTCTATGTCGGCGACGAACTCGTCACCCTTGCGGAAGAAGGTGAGTTGAAGGTTGCCGAAGTGGTCGTTGGTCTTGAAGCTGTCGGCGGGCTTGAAGCCGTCGGCCGGGTTGGGGCCGGGGTTGTCGGTCGGCTTCTCAGTCGGCTTGTCAGTCGGCTCGAAGGCTCCGAACTCGGGGGGCAGTTTGTGCAGCGAGCCCGACACCTTGTGGAAGAGGCCGGAGCTTAGGCTGTTGAGGGTCTCCTCGCGCAGGCCCCTCTCGACGGAGGCGAAGAAGCGGTCGCCCCGAACCACGCGCAGCTCCTTGACGAGCGAAAGGACGTTGGTGCCGTCGGCGAAGACCGTAGCCGTCGTCTTGCACGCGATGTTGAGCAGCCCCGCGAGCTTTATGTTGTCCACCTCTATTGCGTTGTAGAGGTCCGCGCCCGACTTGTTCTCGAAGCCGAAGACGTTCGAGCTGTTCGTAAGTACCGTGCGCATCTCCTTCGACACGCCCGTGAACTTCGGGAAGTTGACGCTGACGACCTTCGACGCGTTCACGGGGAAGGGGATCTGCACCTCGGTCACGCCGCTCGGCTTGACGTTGAGGAACCGCGTGACCTGATGGTAAGAGGGCGGGTCAATCGAAATCTGGTAGGGCCCTTCGACGGCGGTGAAGAGGCCCGAAATCTGTATGAGCTTCGACGCATCCTGCTTCTTGAAGAAGAGGCTCTGCGCGAGCCGCGTGTGACGTAGAGAGATGTCTACGTTCTCCTGAAGGCGCTTGCCGTTAACGTCCACCAAGTCGAGCTTCAGCTTGCCGTTCTGTGCCATGACTTTCTCACTCTCCTTTTGACGAGCGAGGCTCGTCCGAGGGGCGGGGCGGCCGCTTGCGCGGTCGTTTCGTCCGGCGGCTCCCTACGGTGGATCGAGGCGACTGTTGGTGAGGGCCGACGGCTCAATAGAAGTGCGAGGGCGCGCAGAAGCTATAAGACTTGGCCCTTGCTGTCAAGAACTTTCTCCGCCGCCCCGCGCGCGCTCAGAGGCTCGAAAGGTGTCGCGTGTCGTTGACGTTCAGGACGCGCGTGAGGCCGCCGCGTTGAATCGCAAAGCGTGTGACGCCGCAGTTCGACGAAGAGACCCAGACGGGCCTGAGGTCGGGCGCGTCGAGCGCGCCGAGGAGGTGTAGGGCTAGTATGCAGATGGTGCCTGTGTGTGAGAAGAGTGCGATGCTGCCGCCTGTGTTCTCTTCGATTGCGCGGTCGAGGCGTGCGTGGGCGCGGTCGAGTAGCTGCCGGTAGCTCTCGCCGCCCGCGAGCACGTGGTCGAAGTCGCGGCGTAGGAGCGCGGCGTACTCTTCGGGGTGGGCCTCGGCCGCCTCCTCGAAGGTCAAGCCTTCCATCAGTCCGACGCTTCGCTCGCGGAAGGCGCTCGTCTCTTCTACGCGCAGGCCCGTCGCGCGCGCCAGCGGCTCGGCGGTCTGGACTGCGCGGAGCAGGTCGCTCGAATAGATTGCCGTGACGCCTTCCGAGGCGAGGGCGCGAGCGGTCGCTTCGGCCTGCGCGTGGCCGAGTTCGCTTAAGGGTGTGTGCGTGTGGCCGCCGAAGCGGCGCTCGGCGTTACCCTGCGACTGGCCGTGGCGTATGAGGAGTATGTGCGTTGATTCAGGCACAAATCTTTATACACGAATGATGCGACTATCATCATGAATCTCTATCAAAGTAGATTCATGCCGCGACGGTCTCGGCCTTGAGCTTCTCGGCCTGATAGTGCGTGACGAGCGCGTTGATTATCTCGTCGAGCGCGCCGTCCATGATGAGGTCGAGCTGGTGAATCGTGAGGCCGATGCGGTGGTCGGAGACGCGGTTCTCTTTGAAGTTGTAGGTGCGAATCTTCTCGGAGCGGTCGCCCGAGCCGACCATCTGCTTGCGCTCGCTGGCCTGCGCCTCGTGCTGCTTCTGCTCTTCGAGTTCTTGCAGTCGCGCGCGAAGGACGCGCATCGCCTTCTCGCGGTTCTTTATCTGCGACTTCTCGTCCTGCATCGAGACGACGACGCCTGTGGGCATGTGCGTGATGCGCACGGCCGAGTAGGTCGTGTTCACACTCTGGCCGCCTGGGCCGGAGGAGCAGAAGGTGTCTATGCGCAGGTCGTTCTGGTTTATCTTAACGTCAACCTCTTCGGCCTCGGGCAGCACGGCGATGGTGATTGCGGACGTGTGTATGCGCCCGCTCGTCTCGGTCTGCGGCACGCGCTGGACGCGGTGTACGCCCGACTCGTGCTTGAGCCGTGAATAGACCTTGTTGCCCTCGATCAACGCGATTGCTTCCTTGAGGCCGCCGATGCCGGACTCCGACGCGTAGAGGATATCCATCTTCCAGCCCTGCCGCTCGGCGTAGCGCCCGTACATGCGAAGCATCTCGGCGGCGAAGAGCGTGGCCTCGTCGCCGCCCGTGCCCGCGCGAATTTCGAGTATGACGTTCTTCTCGTCGTTCGGGTCGCGCGGGAGCAGGAGCACGCGCAGGTCTTCCTCGGACTTTGTCAGACGCTCTTCGAGCGACACGGCCTCCGAGCGTGCAAGCTCGCGCATCTCCTCGTCGTCGGCCGAGTCTAAAAGCTCGCGCGCGTCCGAAAGCTCCGACTTAATCTGCTTCCACTCGCGGTACTTCTCGACGACCTCGCCCAGAGAGCGGTGCTGCTTGTTAAGCTTCGCGTAGTTCGCCGGGTCTGAATAGACCTCGGGCGAAGATATCTGCTCCGTCAGCCCCTCGTACCGCGCTTCAATCTGTTCGAGTTTGTCTAACATAAGCGTTCAGCGTTCAGCGTTCAGCACTCAGCCAAACTTTTTAACTACCGACTGTCCTTTATGAAACCTCGACCTCTCACCACAACGGAAAAGCTGAAAGCTGAGTGCTGACAGCTTCCTTCACGAGAGCGGCGTCATCACGGCGTCCGCCGGTTTGGGTTCGAGCTTCAGAGACTCTTTGAGCGCGACGATTGCGACTTCGAGCTGCTGGTCGTCGGGCTCTTTGGTCGTGATGTTCTGAAGCCAGACGCCGGGACGCGTGATTAGCTTGAAGACGAGGCTGCCCTCCTTCTTCGCCGAGAGACGGATTATCTCGTAGCTCAATCCGGCGACGACGGGGATGAGCGCGATGCGCACGGCCATGTTGTAGACGAGCGCGTTGAAGGCGACGACCGAGAAGAGGATTATCGAGACGAGCATCACGACCATCAGGAAGCTCGTCCCGCAACGCGGATGCTGACGAGGCTGCGGGCGCGCGTTCTCGACCGTGAGCGGAAGTCCCGCCTCCCAGGTGAAGACCGTCTTGTGCTCAGCGCCGTGATACTCGAAGACGCGGCGTATGTCCTTCGCAAGCGAGAAGCTGAAGATCATCGTCAGGAAGATAGCCATACGTATAAGGCCGTCAACCAGGTTGAAGCCGACCGTCGGCCTGACAGGCTTGAGGTAGCCTCGCGCCGACTGATAAGCGCGCGAGTACCACGGCGCGCCCTCGGCTTGCGCGTTGTCAACGGCCTGTGTCCGCGCCGTCCCGTCGGTCACCTGGGCCTGCTGCGTGGTCGCGGTCGCGGCGGCCTGTGCCTGTCGGTCTGCCCAGCCCATCCCGACGAAGAGAGCGTTGGTGAGCACGAGCGGCGCGACGACGAAGAGCAGCACGTTGAAGAGGAGCGCGAACGCAATCGACCCGAATGCCGCGGCCGACCCGCGCTTCAACTCATCCTCGGGCCGCCTCTTCGTAGGCACCGGGAAGAGTCCGGGCACTCCGCCCGTTATCCCTGCGAAGTCTCCCTCGCCCTCGACGACGGCGGGCGTGAGCGCGACTTCGGCGGCGCGCGCCTCCTGCTCCTGCTCGTTGAAGGCTTCGGCGGCGGAGAAGTTCAGAGCCTTTATGCCGAGCGCCATCGACTGCACGAGCACGGCCGCGCCGCGAAGCACGGGGAGCTTCAGGGCCGGATACTTCTCGCTCCATTTGGGGAGCGTCGCGCCCGTGTGCGTGATTGTGCCGTCGGGGCGGCGGACGGCGATGGCGTATGCCGAGGGCGTACGCATCATCACGCCCTCTATGACGGCCTGCCCGCCGACGATCAGGTCTTTTTCGCTGGCGCTCATAGTCACTCCGTGAGTCAATGGTGAATAGTAAGTGGTAAATGGTTAAGAGCGTTTGAGCCGCCCTGGTTGAACGTTTACCGTTCAACTTCAAGGACACTCAACTACCATTGACTATTTACCAAAGAAAGACGCCGACGTTCGGTGCGGCTGTCTTTCATCATCGTTAGATGGAAAGACGGGGGCCGTGACGCGAACGGTCGGCGTCGAGTTTCGTGTAGCTAATAACGGCGGCGCTCGATTGGCGTCATTTGCGCTGCCCCGCTAGGTTCAGGCGTTAGCGCCTTCGGTCGTCGCGGCCTCGGGCGTCGCTTCCGATTTCTTGCCGTAGCGCTTGTTGAAGCGGTCGACGCGGCCGGCCGTGTCTATGAGCTTCTGCTTGCCCGTAAAGAAGGGGTGGCACTCTGAGCAGATTTCGAGGTTAAGGTTGTCCTTCTTAGTCGAGCGCGTCTGGAAGGTGCTCCCGCAGGCGCAGTGGACTGTGATTTCGTGGTAGTCGGGATGAATTCCTTGCTTCATTTGTGGTTCCTCTCAGTAGGAGGGCTCTTTTGCCCCTCGAACAAAGCCCCATCTTACCGACGCTTGTCGCGCATCGTCAAGTTGTGCAAAGACTTGGATGCACGAGGGGTGCCTCCGGATTGCCCGCCCGCGAACGCACGCTCGCGCGCGCGTTTGACCCGATTGACACGCGCGCAAACCGCGTGTTACAAACGCGCTCGTACACGCCTTTGGAAGCTTTTCCGTTCGAGCACCTTGAAAGTCATTCAAACCGCATTCACAGTCGAGTAGGGACGCAGAAGTTCCCGACAGCGTCCCGATTCGAGAGTCGAAGACTAGGACGCGATGACGGACGAACCGAACAACCCTCCCGAAGAGACGAGCGACACTTCACCGTCCGACAGCGACGAATCGCGCCGCGGGGGCACGGACGCGCCCGCGGCCGTAAGCCAAGACAGACATGCCGCCGGCTCACCCGAAGCCGCCGACGCCGACGCGGGCACACTTCCGCCGCCGCCCGACTCAGACCACACGCGCCCCACGCCCGAGAGTCAGGCGGCGCAGACGGGCAAAGCCCCCTCCGGCAGCTCCACCTCGGGCACGACCGTCCCGGCGGACTCCGCCGCACGGAAGCCCGCCGCCCCGCCCGCGAACGAGACACCCGAAGAGAAGAAGGCACGCCTCGCGAGAGTCATCGCGGAGGCGAAGGCCAAGAAGGAGGCCGCGGCTGCCGCCGCCGTTCAGGGCGAGGGCGTCGAAGCACAGCCGCCGGGAGGGAAGTCTCCCGAAGTCGGCGACCCTCTGAAGAGTCCTTCGCAGGCAGACCTCGAACGCGCCGCGAAGATTGCGGAGGCGAAGGCGCGCGCCGCCGCTCTGAAAGAGGCCGCCGCGTCGAAGGCTCCGGCCACAGCGTCGGACGCGTCGAAGCCGACGCCCGCGGCGGGTGCCGTGGCGGGCGCGCCCAAAGCGCCGGTCAAGAAGAAGGACGAGGGGCCGAAGCCGCAGGACGCCTCGGAACACGCGCTCGTCAAACGCCTGAAGGAGAGGTTCGGCGACCGTGTAACGGGCGCGTTCGTCTTCGTCGGACAACTCTCGATTCACGTACGCTCCGGCTCAATTGTAGAGATCTGCCTCGCGCTTCGCGACGATGCGGAGACGCGCTTCGACTACCTGAGCGACCTGACCTGCGTACACTGGCCCGAGCGCGACGAAGAGCCCTTCGAGGTCGTCTACAACCTCTACTCGACTTCAAAGAACGAGCGCGTGCGTCTGAAGGCGGGCGCGGGCGACGACGGAATAGAGAGCGTCACGTCCGTCTGGCCCACCGCGAACTGGATGGAGCGCGAAGTGTACGACCTCTTCGGCGTCGTGTTCAGGAGCCACCCAGACCTGCGCCGCATACTTCTGCCGAAGGACTGGGACGGACACCCTTTCCGAAAAGACTACCCGCTCGAATTCATGGAGAACGATTGGACTTCGCGCCACCTTCCGGTCTTCGACGAAGTGCAGCGCGAGCAGCTCGCGCAACGGCGCGCGTACGGCCTCGAAATCCTACAGACGCCCGACGAGCGGCGCATACGCGAAATCTTCCGCGACGGGCGCGACCCGCTGCCGAAGGAGCACAAGTAGAAGAGATGCACCCGAAAGACCTCGCGGCAAAATACGAAGTGAAGGTCTTCGACAGCCCCACGGCCGCCGAGACCGCCGGGTTCCAACTCGGCCGGAGCATGAGTCCGCGCAACCTCTGGAACCGCGACAGCGCGGCCTCCGCGATTCTCTTCGACCTTGTAGGCAAACGTAAGCGCGGCGAAGTCTCCGACATCGCACTCGTCCTCGAAACGGGCACCGTCACGGGAGCATTCAAAGGAAAGGATGAAGGCGGAGGGATGAAGGATGAAGTAAAAGCAGAGGCTTGAGAGCCGCGCTTTCATCCTTCCGCCTTCATCCTTGAGTTCATATGCATCAGGTAGAAGTCGCGACAACGCAGGAGACCTTACTCGACAACCCCGAGATGGTCTTGAACATGGGGCCGCAGCACCCTTCGACCCACGGCGTGCTGCGCGTCATCCTGCGCCTCGACGGCGAGACCGTCATTGACCTCGACTGCGACATAGGCTTCCTCCACCGAGGAATGGAGAAGATAGCCGAGAACCGCCTCTACCCGATGATTGCGCCCTACTGGGACAGGCTCGACTACATCGCGGCCGTCTCGAACGGGCTCGTCTGGGTCGAGACCGTCGAGCAGATGATGGGGCTCGAAGTTCCACGGCGCGCGCACTACATACGCACGATACTGACCGAGCTTAACCGAATCGCCTCGCACCTGCTCTGGCTCGCCACTCACGCGTTGGACATCGGCGCGTTCACAGTCCTGCTCTGGTCGCTCCGCGAGCGCGAAGAGATTCTGAAGATATTCGAGCAGCAGTTCGGCGCGCGCCTCACGACACACGCGTGGCGCATCGGCGGCATGCCGAACGATACCTACGAGGGCTTCACCGAAGAGGTGCAGAGCTTCGTCGATAACTTTCCGCACCGGCTCGAAGAGTACGAGACGATGCTCTCCGAGAATCGCATCTGGCTCGGACGCACCGTGGGGATAGGAGTTATCTCGGCCGAAGACGCGATAGCAATCGGGCTCTCCGGCCCGGCGCTCAGAGGCTCGGGCGTCGCGTGGGACATACGCAAGAGCCGTCCTTACGCGGCCTACGCCGACATGGACTTCGAGGTGCCCGTCGGCGAGAACGGCGACACCTACGACCGATACCTCGTCCGGCTCGAAGAGATGCGACAGTCGCGCCGCATCGTCGAGCAGGCTTTGAAGGGGATGCCGGACGGCCCCGTAAACGCAAAGATTCCGAAGGTCATCAAGCCGCCCGCGGGCGACTACTACCATTCAATCGAAGGGCCGAAGGGCGAGATAGGTTGTTACCTGGTGAGCGACGGCACGAGCCGCCCGTACCGCGTGCGCGTCCGGCCCCCCTGCTTCATAAACCTTCAGGCGCTCCGGCAGATGTGCATCGGCCACCTCGTCGCGGACGTGGTCGCAATCATCGGCACGCTCGACATCGTGCTCGGGGAGATAGACCGGTAAGTGATATGTGATGAGTGATAAGTGATAAGAGAAGAGAGCAAGTGTTCTTTCTCATCACTCATCACTCATCACTCATCACCTGTCTTATGAGAGTAATTCAACTCCAAGTCCAGACCATGACGCGCGAGGCGTTCACGCCTTACGGTATTCTGCTCGACCGTCGCGGGTCGGTGGACGTTGACATAGGCGTGGGCGTGCCGAGCATCACGGGCGCGACCGCGGACCCGCGCCCTTTCCAGTTCGATTTCATGGCGCGACACCGCCACACGATGCAGGTCTTCTCGCCGCTCGCGGGCTCGCAGGCGATCATCTGCGTCGCGCCGCCCAACGGCTCGGACGCGCCTGACGTTGAAAGGGTCGTCGCCTTCCGCGTCGAAGGCCGTTTGCCCTACGCGTACTTCCGAGGCACCTGGCACACGCCGCCCTTCGCCATCGGAGAGTGGTACTCCTACCTCGTCGTTGACCGAAAGGGCACGCTCGAAGACGACTGGGAACTCGTAGACCTGAAGGCAGCGTGCAAATGCACTTTCGAGATAGACGTTTGAAAGCTGTCAGCACTCAGCGGTCAGCTTTCAGCCAAGCAAGGCTTACAGGCAGTCACCTGATTTTGAACACGCGCGGTCGCCGTCACGAAAAGCTGAAAGCTGACCGCTGAGTGCTGAATGCTTAGAATCATGTTCTCACTGTTCGTACCGCCCAACTTCGTTGACGGCCTTCTGCTGAAGTTCTTCAGTCAGGAGACGGTGAACTACGTCATCTGGCCCTTCATACAGATAGGCGCGGTCGTCACCCTCGTCGCCGTGTGGGCGCTCTACGCGAGTTACCTTGAGCGTAAGATTTCGGCCTTCATGCAGGCGCGGCTCGGGCCGATGCGCGTCGGCAAGTGGGGGCTCTTGCAGCCCATCGCCGACGCCGTCAAGCTCCTCACCAAAGAAGACCTCGTGCCGGAGAAGGCAGACCCTTACATCTTCCGCTACGCGCCTTACATCTCCGTGGCCGCGACGTTCCTGACCTTCTCGGTCATCCCGTTCGCGCCCAACTGGGGCGTGATAACGGACGTGAACATCGGCCTCCTCTTCGTGCTCTCCATCTCTTCGGTTGGCGTGCTCGCGCTGATACTCGCGGGCTGGTCTTCAAACTCGAAGTACGCTCTGCTCGGCGGCCTACGCTCTTCGGCGCAGATGGTCTCGTACGAAGTCTCGATGGGGCTCTCGCTCATCGGCGCGCTGATGTTCGCGCGCACGCTCAGCCTCTCGGGCGCGACGCAGGCGCAGGCGACCGACCACGTCTGGTTCATCCTCTACCAACCGCTCGCCTTCGTAATCTTCCTGATAAGCGGCATCGCCGAGAACAACCGCGCGCCCTTCGACCTCCCCGAGGCCGAGTCGGAACTCGTCGCGGGCTTCCACACGGAATACTCGGGCATGCGCTGGTCGCTCTTCTTCATGGCCGAGTACGCGGCGATGGTCGTGGTCTCGGCCGTGGCCGTGACGCTCTTCCTCGGCGGCTGGTACCTGCCCGGCGTACATTGGCTCGCGATAAGGACTCTCGGCTCGCCGAACCTCTACGTCTTCCTGAGCCTCGTCGTCTTCGTCTTGAAGATGGGCGTGCTGCTCTACATATACTTCTGGCTGCGCTGGACGTTCCCGCGCTACCGCTACGACCAGTTGATGGACTTGGGCTGGAAGTGGATGATACCCGCGTCGCTCCTCAACGTCGTCTGGACTGCGCTGACCATCTTCGTCGTGCAGGCGCTCCACGGCTGGCGCGGTATTCGCACGATACATTCGCTCAATCACGGTCTTAACCTGACGTTGACGGGCAAGGGGATTGCAATCGCGCTCGGCTGGGCGGGGCTGCTCGTCGCGGCGATCTTCCTTGCTCTACTCAACCACCGCTCGCGCGACTTCAACCTTAAGTCGCAGCGCCGCGAGATAAGGCTCGTGGACGTGCCCAAAGGCGCGCCCGCCGTCGCCACCACCGCGACCGAGAACGCTTGAGAGATTCTATGCCATTAGTAAAAGTCCCGCGTGCGACATGGGGAGAGAAGCTTCGGCGCTTCTTCTTTTCGGACATGCTCAAGGGGATGTGGCTGACGCTGAAGTTCAACGTCGGCGCGCTGACCGACAAGGACTCCGTGCGCGGCTTCGGCATCTATACGGAGCAGTACCCTTCCGTCAGGCCGCAGGTCGCGCCGCGCTGGCACGGCGCGCCGCGCCTCAACATGGACCCGGAGACGCACGAAAGCTTGTGCATCGCGTGCAACCTCTGCGCGCTCGCGTGCCCCGAGGACTGCATCGACGTAATCGCGATGGACATCGAGATGACGGTCGGCGGCAAGCCGCGCAAGAAGAAGGTGCTCGACGAGTTCATCTTCGACACCTCGCGCTGCATGTTCTGCGCGCTCTGTCAGGAGGCGTGCCCCACGGCCTGCCTCGAACTCACGCAGGAGTTCGAGCTTGCAACGTACTCTCGCGCGGGCTTCGTCTGGAACCGCGAGATGCTTGAGCAGGGGCGCGAGACGCGGAAGTTTGAAGCGTAAACCGTAAACCGTGACAAGTTAAAACCCGATCTCTTCTCGTCACGGCCAACGGTTAACGGTTCGCGGTTCACTCTCTTGTCACGGTTCACGGTTCACGGTTCAAGACTATGGTTCTCTCCGGCTGGGAAAGCGTCTTCTTCTGGGTCTTCGCGCTGGCGGCGCTGGTGGCGGCGCTTTTGACCGTGATGGCGCGCAACGCCGTGCATTCGGCGCTGTTCCTCATCTCGACGCTCGTCAGCGTCGCGGCGCTCTTCGTGCTGCTCGGCGCGGAGTTCATCGCGGGCGTGCAGATACTCGTCTACGTCGGCGGCGTGATGGTTCTGTTCCTCTTCGTCATCATGCTCGTCAACGTCGGCGCGGAGGAGCGCGAGCAGGAAGTCCTCTTCAATCAGACGGGGCAGACGACCGCGGCCGTCTGCTTCGCGGCGCTGCTCGTCTTCGGCCTCTTCTACGCCATCAACCAGTCGGCCGGGCGCTTCGCCTCCTCCCTGCCGGAGACCTCGCCCGCCGCTTCGGCCGCGCGCGACGCAGACCTGAGACCCTCGGAGACGCGCGTCTCGCGAATCTCCGAGGACACGCAGCGCGTAGGCAGTAGCCTCTACCGTTACGGCGGGCTGCCGTTCGAGATTGCGAGCGTGCTCCTGCTCGTCGCGATAGTCGGCTCAGTCCTGCTCGCGCGCACGTCGAAGCAGGAGCTTGCGACCGACGACGTTGACCCCGAAGTCGTCTCGGAGTTGAGCGCGGCGGGCGAGTTGACGCCCGCTGAGATAGAAGAGGCTTCGCACGCGCACGCCGCGGAAGTCTGAACCGCCCCGCCGAAGCGGGCGGAACGCGAGTCCTTTGGAAATCATGAACACCCATTTAACGACGGCGCTCGCGCTCTTGCAGGTCTCCATCACGGATAACATGCGTGAGGGACTCCTGCACCCGGACATCTCGAAGTTTCTCATCATCGGCGCGCTGCTCTTCTCGATAGGCGTCGCGGGCGTGCTGACGCGGCGCAACATCATCGTCATCTTCATGTCCATCGAGTTGATACTGAACGCAGCGAACCTGAACTTCATAGCCTTCTCGCGCTACCTGCAAGAGTCGGGGAGCCTGAACGCAGTCGCGGGCCAGGTCTTCACGGTCTTCATAATCGTCGTCGCCGCCGCCGAAGCCGCCATCGGCCTCGGCCTCGTCATCGCGCTCTACCGCAACCGCGAGACGATATTCGTTGACAAGATTGATCTGCTGAAATGGTGAGGAAGCATTCAGCATTCAGCAGTCAGCGGTCAGCCAAACCGTAAAAGTGTGCCGCACCGACTGACGCAACAAGCTGAAAGCTGAGAGCTGAAAGCTGACCGCTCTTATGTACCGATACATCTGGCTCGTCCCACTGCTGCCGCTGCTCGGCGCGGCCATCAACGGCCTGTTCGGGCGTCGGTTCCGTTTCTCGGAGAGGCTCGTCGGCTCGATAGGGGTCGGCTCCGTCGCGCTCGCGTTTCTGCTCAGCCTGTCGGCGGTCATCTCCTACGGCACGGGCATCTGGCCGAAGCCTTACGTGACGAGCGATGACGGCGCGTTCAGCTACACTTGGATTCCGGGCGGCGTCGTGGAGGTGCAGCATCAGGGCGGGGATGTACACGCGACGCCGAGCACAGGGCTCGACACTCACGGACGTGAGATTGCTCCGGCGCAGACGGGCGCGGCGGCGTCATCTTCGAGGCGCGGCGCTGTGCTTGATGTCGAGTGGAGTTATCAACTCGACGCGCTCTCGTCCATCTTCATGCTCGTCGTGACGGGCGTCGGCCTCTGCATCTTCGTCTTCGCCACGGGCTACATGCACGGCGACAAGGGGTTTTATCGCTTCTTCGCATACCTCGGCCTCTTCATGTTCTCGATGCTCATACTCGTGATGGGCTCGAACTTCATGATGATGTTCGTTGGGTGGGAGGGCGTGGGCCTCTGCTCGTATCTGTTGATCGGTTACTACTTCGACCGCAAGGAGGCGGGCGACGCCGCGCGCAAGGCATTTATAACGAACCGTGTCGGCGACTTCGGCTTCGCGCTCGCGGTCTTCGCCGTCATCGCCACCTTCGGCTCGACGCAGTACACGCACGTCTTCGAGGCCGCGCGCTCTCTGCCCGTCGAAACCGTCGGTGGCGCAATCGGATGGGGCATCATGTCGTGGATTGCGCTCGGCCTCTTCATAGGCGCGTGCGGAAAGTCGGCGCAGATACCCTTGTACGTCTGGCTGCCCGACGCGATGGCGGGGCCGACTCCCGTCTCCGCCCTCATACACGCCGCGACGATGGTGACGGCCGGGCTCTACATGCTCACGCGCTGCAACGTCATCTTCCAGCACTCGCAATGGATGATGACGGTCGTGGCGATAGTCGGCGCTTTGACGGCGCTCTTTGCGGCGACGATAGGCATCACGCAGAACGACATCAAGAAAGTCCTCGCCTACTCGACCGTCTCGCAGCTCGGCTTCATGTTCCTCGCGTGCGGAGTGGGCGCGTTCGTCATAGGCATCTTCCACGTGATGACGCACGCCTTCTTCAAGGCGCTCATGTTCCTCGGCGCAGGGAGTGTCATTCACTCGATGCATCACGAGCAGGACATGCGGCGTATGGGCGGCCTTCGGAAGTACATGCCGAAGACCTACTGGACGTTCATGATGGGCTGGCTCGCCATCTGCGGCATACCCATCTGGAGCGGCTTCTGGTCGAAGGACGAGATTCTGTGGAACGCCGCCTCGACCGAGTACGTCTCCGGCGGATGGGCGCTCTGGCTCATCGCGACGATCTCCGCGACCTGCACGGCCTTCTACATGACGCGCCTGATGGCCCTGACCTTCTGGGGCAAAGAGCGCTTCCTCGAAGTCCCAGCCGGGGGCGAGGCCGACGAGGCGCACGCGCAGGCTTACGCCGACGGCAAAACGTCGCACGCCGCCGCCACGCCTTCGGTCGGAGACCGCCCGCACCACGGCCCCGAAGAGCGTGTCGGCGCGGCGCACGCCCTTGAGTCGGCGGAGGCGGGCGAGCCCGAGGGCGTAGACAGTCGCGGCCACGACATACACGACCATCACGACCCGCACGAGCCCGCGGGCCACGGTCAACACCCGCACGGCTCCGTCATCCCGCACGAGTCGCCGCCTTCGATGTGGGTTCCGCTCGCCGTGCTCGCCGTGCTCGCGACCATCGGCGGCTTCGTCGGCGTAAGCCCCGCCTTCACGGGCGGCAAGCACGCGGGCGGCAAGCTCAACATCGTCAACTGGCTCGACCCCGTAATCTGGAATCCCGCGACCGGCGAGTTCGGCAAGGAGACGCACGCGGAGATGAGTGCGGTCGCGACGCACGACAAAGCGACCGCCGCGCACGAGGCCGTGCGTCAGGAGGGAAGCCGCACTGCTCCGCTCCCGACGAGCAGCGACGAAGAGCACAGCGCGGGCGCTGCCCTGCCCTACACGAACACGGGCTTCAACCTCGCGCACTACGTCGAGCACGCGCTCGGCAGTCACGCGGCGGCCGAGTGGTTCTTCATCGTCGTCTCGGTGGTGGTCGCGGGCTTCGGCATCTGGCTCGGCTTCCTCTTCTACGTTTGGAGGCCGCACCTGCCCGACCTCTGGGCGCGTAGGTTTGGGACGTTCTACCGCGCGAGCTTCAACAAGTATTGGGTTGACGAGCTATACGGCAAACTCGTCACGCGGCGCACGATGGACGCCGCGCGCGGAGTCTACGCGACCGACTCGCGCATGATAGACGGCGCGGTCAACGGCGTCGCGCGGCTGACGCGTGCCCTCAGCCGCTTCACCGGCAACACTGACAGAATCGTCGTTGACGGCGCGGTCAACGGGATAGCGGGCTTCATAAAGCTTTTGATGTCGCCGCTTCTGCGCGCGGCGCAGACGGGCATGACGGCGAACTACGCGCTCGTGATGGTGCTCGGTCTCGTCGCCGCCTTCGGCCTCTACTTCGGCAAGGATATCTTCGCCGCCATCACGGGCGCGCGTTAAGAAGGGAAATTTCAACAGGGATGGACTGGATGGACTGGATAAGAGATTTGAAATTTCAAATCTGAAATCCTGTAATTTCTATCCTGTCTATCCTGCCCATCCCTGTTAATTATTTCTTGCGTTAATCGTCAGCTCGGGAGGATTCGTGAACATCCCCTTACTCTCAGTTATAACGTGGCTGCCCGCCGTCGGCGCGCTAGTCGTCCTCTTCCTCTTTAAGAAGGGGCAGACGGGCGCGATTAAGCGTTTCGCGACCGCGTGGTTCGCGCTCGACTTCGTGGCCTCGCTCGCGCTCTTGGCCTACGACCGGGGCGCGGGCGGCTTCCAGTTCCTCGAAGACAGGGCGTGGATTCCCGTCATAGGCGCGCGCTACCAGATGGGCGTGGACGGCGTGGCCGTCCTGCTGATACTGCTGACGACGCTGCTCGGCGTCATCGCGGCGCTCTCTTCGTGGGAGTACATAGAGAAGCGCGAGAAGGAGTACTACGCCCTACTCCTGCTCTTGCAGACCTCCGTGCTCGGCGTCTTCTGCGCGGCAGACCTCTTCCTCTTCTTCCTCTTCTTCGAGGTCTCGCTCGTCCCGATGTACTTCCTCATAGGCATCTGGGGCGGCGAGCGCAGGCTCTACGCGGCCATCAAGTTCTTCCTCTACACGCTTGCCGGGTCGGTGGGCCTCCTGCTCGGGATGATAAAGATGTACTTCCTGACGCAGGACGCCGCGCTCGTGGGCGCAATCACCGCCGCGACGAAGGCCACCATCGCGGGCAACCCGCAGGCGCTCGCGATGCTCAACCATAGCGCGGCGATTGCGCAAACATCGGGCGCGGGAACATTCAACATAATGTTCATGCAGTCGCTCGGCTCGGCCATCCCAATGGGCTCGATGCAGGTCTTACTCTTCTTCGCCTTCGCCATCGGCTTCGCCATCAAGGTTCCGATGTGGCCGTTTCACACATGGCTGCCGGACGCGCACGTCGAAGCGCCGACCGCTGGCTCCGTCATACTCGCGGGCATCCTGCTCAAGCTCGGAACCTACGGCTTCTTCCGCTTCAACCTGCCCTTCTTCCCGAAGGCTTCGATTGACCAGGCGTACTTCGGTAGTTTCGGCGTCCGCAACGTGATGGTCATCCTCGCAATCATCGGCATCATCTACGGCGCGCTCGCCGCGATGTACTTCGTCGTTAAGTCGGACGGCGACGTTAAAAAACTCGTCGCCTACTCGTCCGTCTCTTCGATGGGAATGGTGATGCTCGGGCTCTTCGCAGTGAACCCGAACGGTTTGAACGGCGCGGTGCTCCACATGATCAACCACGGCATCTACTCGGCCGCGCTCTTCCTCTTGGTAGGCATCATCTACGAGCGGCGTCACACGCGAAACGTCTCGGAGTTCGGCGGGCTCTCGCACGTCATGCCGGGCTACGCAGCGGTCTTCCTCGCGATGGCGATGACGGCGATAGGGCTGCCGCTGCTGTGCGTCTTCATCTCCGAGTTTCTCGCCTTGCGCGGCGCGTTCGAGGCGAACCCCTGGTGGTCTGGGTGGGCCGCGCTCGGCATCATCCTGAACGCCGGCTACATGCTCTGGCTCTACCAGCGAATGTTCTTCGGTAACATCGAGAACCCGAAGAACGAAGGCTTGCGCGACCTGAAGGGGCGCGAGTGGGCATACATGCTGCCGCTCCTCCTGATGTCGCTCTGGATAGGCGTCTACCCGACGCCCTTCATAGAGTTCATACAGAAGCCCGTCGATGCGATAGTCCGCCACGTGCGTCCAGACTATCCAGTAGCGCCCGCCGCGCCGCGCGCGCCGCAGACGGCGGAAAACACAAGATAGATGTTGGATGTCAGATGCTAGATGTCAGTTCAAGTCGAGAGTCTAGCCATCTGCTTCCACTAACATCTGACATCTAGCATCTGACATCTGAAGCCATGTTTCTCCTTCAAGCCTCCACGACCGCGCTCTTCGACCCGGCCGACCTGAAGTTGATCGCGCCGGAGTTTATCCTGACCGTCTGCGCGTGCGTCGCGCTCGTGATGGATGTTCTGCTGCCGCAGCGGCAGAAGCGCTGGACGGGATACTTCGCGCTCGGCTCGCTCGCGCTCGCGGCCGCGTCCGTCGTCGTGCTGGGGGCGCAGGTGTGGCCCGGCTCGTCCGTGACGGGCTTCTACGGCACGATCAAGGTTGACGGCTTCGCCGTAGTCTTCAAGCTCATCTTCCTGCTCGCGGCCGCGCTGACGGTCGCAATCTCTCTACGCTATCTGGACGTGGAGGGCGAGCAGCGCGGCGAGTACTACTCGCTCGTGCTGTTTGCGACCGTCGGCATGATGTTCCTCGGCAGTGGGTACGACCTCATCGTGCTCTACATAAGCCTTGAGTTGATGGCGCTCACCTTCTACGTGCTCGTCGGCTACACGAAGCGCGAGCGGCGGTCGAACGAGGCGGGCATGAAGTACTTCCTGCTCGGCGCGTTCTCCTCCGGCATACTTCTCTACGGCATCTCCCTGCTCTTCGGCGTCGCTGGCTCGACGAACCTCGGCGAGATAGCACCGGCGGTCGCGCGCGCGGCATCTACGGCTACGGAGTTCGGGGGGCCGAGCATGCGTCCGATGGTCGTGCTCGCGATGATCGCTTTGGCGGCCGGGCTCTTCTTCAAGATTGCGGCCGTGCCCTTCCACATGTGGGCACCGGACGCTTACGAGGGCGCGCCCACGTCCGTCACGGCCTTCCTCTCGACGGGCTCGAAGGCCGCGAGCTTCGCGCTCTACGCGCGCATCTTCATAGAGGCGTTGGGAGGGATGAGGGTTGACTGGGCACCGCTGCTGGGGCTGGTCGCGGCCATAACGATAATGGTCGGCAACTGGGCCGCCGTCACACAGACGAACTCGAAGCGACTGCTCGCATACTCGTCGATCTCGAACGCGGGTTATCTTCTGCTCGGCGTCATCGCGGCGAACACCTACGGCTACACGGGGCTGGTCGTCTACCTCATCGTCTACACCTTCATGAACGTCGGCGCGTTCGGCATCATCATCTCTCTGCGAAGGCGCGGCGTCATCGGCGACGAGGTCGAAGACCTCTCGGGCCTCGGGCAGAAGTCGCCTGTGATGGCCTTGATGATGGCAATCTTCATGCTCTCGCTCGGGGGCTTGCCGGTGACGGGCGGCTTCATAGGCAAGTGGTTCCTCTTCGGCGGTATCATCGAGCGCGGGAAGGCGGAAGGGAAGAACTGGTACTACTGGCTCGCCGCGTGGGCGGCCGTCAACACGGTCGTGAGCTTCTACTACTACGTGCGCTTCATACGCGCGATGTACATAGGCGACCGAGAGGCGGACGCGCGCCCGCTCTCGCTCTCCGCGCCCTTGCAGACCGCGCTCGTCGTCTGCGCCCTCGCCGTCATAGTCATAGGCGTCTACCCGCAGCCCTTCATCAACGCCGCCGAAGCGGTCGCCGCCTCGCTCACCTCGCTCGCGCCCGCGGTAAGTCAAAAGTAGAAGCAGAACCGCGAACGGTAGTGAGCGGGTAAGGTCATACTCACCGACGCAGACACAGAGGCGCGGCTAATTGAGTCTTAGCCGTGCCTCTGTCTCTCTGCGGTGGTAAGTCCCTAACAGCTACCCGCACACTACCGTTCGCGGTTCTGTTTTTTTATGGCAGGCCGATTCTTCTTAAGATGTTCTGGAAGCGCGGGTCTGTGCGGAGCGGGTCGAAGCGTGGCTCGACGCCGAGCCATGTGAGCCAGCCGTCGTGGCACTCGACGGCCTTATCGAGAAACGCAAACGCCTCGTCGGCGCGGCCCATGCCGACGCAGACGGTCGCCAGGTAGTAGGGCGGGACGTAGCCGAGGCGAGACATGCGCGTCAGCCTCTCCAACAACTCTTCCGCCTCGCGCGCGCGTCCGGCGACCGCGCACGCGTGGCCGAGCGTCGCGAGCGCGAGCGGGCTGTCGTGCGACAAACGCGCTGCGACGCGCGCCTCCTCAATCCCTTCCTCGTGTCGGCCCGTGTGAGCGTAGGTCATCGCCAGCCCGTAGCGCGCCATGAAGAACTCGGGGTCGCGCGAGATGGTCTTATGGCACTGGGCTTCGGCGAGGTCGAAGCGCCGGGCGTTCCAGTAGCAGAAGCCCATAGCGTCGTTGATGAGGTGCGAGAGCGGGTCAATCTCCTGCGCCTTGCGAACCTCCGCGAGCGCGTCTTCGTGGCGGCCGAGCGCGCTCAGCATGAACGAGAAGAGGTGATGCGCCGTGGCGTAAGAAGGGTTCAATCGTATCGCGCGGCGGAACGCGACTTCCGCGCCCGCC
>JBJMGR010000398.1:0-11164 GCA_045807805.1 Pyrinomonadaceae bacterium
GGCAACGCCGTCGCCACCAACGGGCCGCTCTTCGACGAAGTCATGCGGATAATCAAGTCGAACGACGAGCCCGCCTGAAAATAGGCTGACCTTCGTGCTTTCGGGATGGCGTTTCGAGTTAAAAGCTTGAAACTTCATGCTCAAAGCTCCGACGCTCCGACTCAGAACTCCGACATTCCGGCTCAGAGCCACGACGTTCGATCTCTGAGCCTCGAACTTCCTACTTTTAGCTCGGAGTTTGAGTTAAATAGCTCGAAATTTCAGGTCAAAAGCTCGGACGTTCGAGTTTTCTGCTTTAACTTTCCGGCTCAGAGCGCCGAAGTCCGAGTTTCAAGTGGGAACATTCGGGCTTCGACCCTCAAGCTTGCTGCTCTGAACGTCGGCCTTGAGGCTAACAACCTCAAATTCCGAGAAAAAAGCTCTAAAATCGAGCTTCCGAGCCTGAAGCTCCGCGCTCCGTGAGTGAACATTTGCCAGAGCAGTTGAGTCAATGATGCCGCTGGTAACTACTTTCAGGCTCGAATGTGGGTCAGAAGGCAACGGACTGCGATGGATACTGAATATTAGGCTTCTTTGACTCAAAAAAGCCCCGGCGTTCTACCACGGCGGAAGACTCTTTTCAGGCGTTTCCCCAACTATTTCTTCATTTAAGCCGAAAGCGGCCCGCTGGCATAGGCATTGCTCAAGGCTTTGAATGCCGATTCTCGTCCGGTCGGCGGCAAGAAACACAGGTGCTACAGTTTTTTTACGCGGCGTCGGGTTGAGACGCTTTCGGCAGACCTCAATCCGCGCTTTGAAATAGCTTTTAGCCGTTGGCTGTTGGCTTTTAGCTTAAAACGTTCGGCCGTTGGCCTCTTTATCTATGGATTGAGGCTAACAGCTAAGAGCTAATGCTGACAGCTTTGATAACTCCTTCGAGAAGGGAAGCAGATGAAACCGATTAAGCACGCCGAGAAGGCGCTGGCGTCCGTCGCGGGCGGCATCTTCAACACAATACAGTTTTTCAACCAGTACAGGCCGAACGAGTCGTTCATCCCTAAGTGGTCTGATAAGCCCCTGCTCAAGTCATGGCAGAAGTCGAAGCCGCCGCTCGGCTTCCCCCGCACCACCGACTCGCTCTGCCCGAAGTGCGTCATCGAGGCGCGCAACAAAATCCTGAGCGCGCCGACGATTGACCCCACCATTCTCGTCACGGAGAAGGTCGGCGAGATTAAGGCGCAGATCATCGAGCGCGACGGTCAAATCTGGATGGTCAAGGACTGCCCCATCCACGGCCACTTCGAGGACATCATGGCGATTGACTCGAAGTTCCTGAAGCACATCGAGACGATGTTCCCCGGCCGCGACATTCAGGCGCACAACGACAAGGGGCTCCACGACCACGGCTCCTCGTCCATCAAGTTCGGGCGCGGCTCGGTTCTCACCGTTGACCTCACGAACCGCTGCAACATGATGTGCGACCCGTGCTTCATGGACGCCAATCAGGTCGGCTTCGTCCACGAGCTTTCGTTCGACGAGGTGAAGGACATCCTCGACAAGGCCATCTCTATTAAGCCGCGCCGTCAGATGTCCGTGCAGTACTCCGGCGGCGAGCCTTCCATCTCGCCCTACTTCCTTGATGCCATCCGGTACGCGCGCAAGGTCGGCTACAACTCCGTGCAGGCGGCGACAAACGGCATCGAGTTCGCCAAGTCGAAAGAGTTCTGCCGTGAGGCGGCGGCGGCGGGCCTGCGCTACGCCTACCTACAGTTCGACGGCATCGGCAACGACGCCAACTCGCACCGACAGGTCGGAAACCTCTTCGACGTGAAGCTGCGCGCGATTGATAACCTGCACGAGGCGGGCGTCGAGATAGTGCTCGTCATCACGCTCGTCAACGGCATCAACAACGATCAGGTCGGCTCCGTCATACGCTTCGCGCTCGACAACCCGAAGAAGATCGCCTTCCTCTCCTTCCAGCCCGTCTCGTTCACGGGCCGCGACGAGGAGATTACGGACGAGCGCCGCATGCAGCAGCGCTACACGCTCTCGCACCTCGCCCA
The DNA here is from genome assembly GCA_045807805.1 of Pyrinomonadaceae bacterium. Lineage (GTDB taxonomy): Bacteria > Acidobacteriota > Blastocatellia > Pyrinomonadales > Pyrinomonadaceae > QHXN01. The sequence continues at coordinate 2,043 of JBJMGR010000398.1, forward strand.
GGACGTGAAGACGCAGGTCGGCATCACCGAGCCGACGCGCGACTGGTTCCCGCTCTCTCTGATGGGCGCGTTCGCAGACTTCGCAGACCTCGCGCACGGGCCGGACGCCGAATGGGGTCAGGTCTCCTGCGGCTGCCACCCGAACTGCGGTGTAGGCACGGCCGTGATGATCGACAAGGAGACGAAGGAGATGGCTCCCGTCCCCGAGTTCCTGAACATCCCCGGCCTCGTCCACGACATGAAGAAGATCACGGACGCGGGGCGCGGCAAGTGGATGTCGAACATGATGATGGGCCTGACGCTTCTGAAGCACTACAACCCGTACAAGGCCCCCAGCCAGTTCTCGCTCTACGAGCTGTTCAAGAAGTTCGACAAGTCGTTCGGACTCACCGGTAAGCAGTACGGCCGCGTGGACGGCAAGCGCTCCGAGGAGGATATCAAGGCGCGTCGCTCCGACCGTTGGAACTTCCTCTTCATCGCGGGCATGTGGTTCCAGGACTTGTTCAACTACGACTTCCGCCGCACGGAGATGTGCATCATCCCCTACGGCACGCAGGAGGGCGAGATTTCGTTCTGCGCTTACAACACCGGGATAGGCTGGCGCAACATCATCGAGCAGATGCACCAGAACGCGACCGTCGCGACGTGGTACAAGGAGAACGGCCGCCACGAAATCTTCGCCAAGAACAAGAACGTCGAGCTTGCGGAAGTGCCTGTCAGCCTCGTGCTGAATGAAGTTGATTTGCAGCGCCCGAACAAGCCGCACATGGAAGGGCCGAAGACGGCGCACGAAGAGGCGGCCATGATGCGCAAGCTTTATCAGGACATGGTCTTGAAGAAGAAGCTCGGCTCGGACGTTGAGAAGAACACGCCCGTCCAGATCAAGGGCCTCTCTCGCAGCAAGAAAGAGGAGACGGCGAACGCCTAAGCGCGCGTCGCTCTCTCGAAACCGGAAAGCCCCGCGGGCGCAACAGGCTCGCGGGGCTTTTCTTGTCGGCCTTCTATTGAATATGATTGCTTCGTAAACGACGATTAGACATTCGGGAGGGCTGCGATGGCGACGGACAAGAAGCACGAGGTAAGAGTCAAGGTGCAGGTGTTGGAACTGTCAAAGGCCGGCAGCGGCATCACACTCGAAATCTCGTCCGAGGGCGAGAAACTCGGCGAGATAGAGATAGGCCAGGGCTCCTTCGGCTGGCGAAAGGCGAGCGGCAAGCGCGGCTTCAAGCGTATCAACTGGACGGAGTTCGCCGCTTGGCTCAACGAGAAGCTCGACTGAGCCGTGCCGGGTCGGTGCACTCAGGCGCGCACGCTTGAATAAATCAAGGCGCTGAGGTGTAATGGAGTCCGGCTTAAATATATGGTTCGGATTCTTCTTACAAACGACGACGGCATACATTCCGACGGCCTCACGAAGTTGGAGGAGGCTCTGCGCGAGCTTGGCGACGTTTACGTCGTCGCGCCCGCGGCGGAGATGAGCGGCGCGTCGCACAGCCTTACGCTCTCGCGACCCCTTCGCATACGCCAGATTGACGAGCGCCACTGGACAGTTGACGGCACGCCGACCGACTGCGTCACGCTCGCGCTCAACCAGATTCTCGGCCCCGAAGAGATGCCCGCCGTCTGCTGCTCCGGCATCAACCACGGCGGCAACCTCGGCGACGACGCGACCTACTCCGGCACCGTCGCGGGCGCTCTCGAAGCCACGATCCTCGGCGTGCCCGGACTCGCCTTCAGCCTCGTCGCGCGCGAGAACTTCGACTTCACGGAGGCCGCGCGCTTCGCCGTCGAGGCCGCGCGCAAAGTCCTGAACGAGGGCTTGCCCGAGGGGACGCTCCTTAACATCAACGTCCCGCCCGGAGAGTTGCGCGGCGTGCGCGTCACGCGGCAGGGAATCAAGAACGCGCGCCCGATAATCACGGAGCACATAGACCCGCGCGGCAAGGCTTACTATTGGATAGGCGAGGAGTACTTCAGCTCTTCGAGCGAGGACGGGACTGACTACGCGGCCGTCGAGGCGGGCTGCGTCTCCGTCACCCCCATGCGCAGCGACATGACGAACCACAGCGCGCTCGACGCCTTAGACCTCTGGAACCGCATGCGCGCGGGCGAGTCGAAGGACGCGGGCCACGACCGCGTCGCGGGATTCTGAAGGGGCGTTCGGCGGGGGAAGTCTCTTGAGTTCTTCGTCTTCAAACTGGTCTGCCGCGCAGTCTTCGAGCTTTCGCATACCGCGCCAGAGGATGGTCGAGCGCCTGCGCGACCACTACCACATCAGCGACGCGCGCGCGCTCGCCGCGATGGCCGACGTGCCGCGTCACCTCTTCGTCCCAGAGGCGTTGCAGGGCCGTGCATACGGCGACCACGCGCTCCCGATTGACGCCAACCAGACCATCTCACAGCCATACATCGTCGCGCTGATGACGGAGCTGCTCGCCGTCGACAAGTCGAGCCGCGTGCTCGAAATCGGCGCGGGCTCGGGCTACCAGACGGCCGTGCTCTCGCGCGTCGCGGGGCAGGTCTACGCGATTGAGCGCATCGCAGACCTCGCGCGGCAGGCGCAGGCGCGCATACGCTCGCTCGGGATTTACAACGCGACCGTGAAGTGCTTCGACGGCACGATGGGCTGGAGCGCGCACGCGCCCTACGACGGCATACTCGTCGCGGCGGGCGGCCCCGAAGTGCCCGAGCCTCTTACGGCGCAGCTCAAGGTCGGAGGCCGACTCGTCATCCCCATCGGCCAGTCGCGCGAGTCGCAACGCCTCGTGCGCGTCATACGCACGGACGAAGGCTTCAAGCGCGAAGAGCACGGCGCATGCGCCTTCGTCCCGCTCATAGGCCGACACGGATGGAATAATCAATAGTTACAGGTTGCAAGTTCAAAGTTCAAAGTTGAAGCCGCATGCTCTTAACTTTGAGCTTTGAACCTGCAACTTTGAACTTATAACTTGCAACTTTGAACTTATGAACGGAGTGATTTTTTGATCGCGAGACTCATAGAGATACTTTCATACTTCATCGTGGCGACGATCTCGACGCTCGGCTACGGCGGCGTCGCGCTTTTGATGGCTATCGAGTCGGCGTGCATACCGCTGCCGTCCGAGATAATCATGCCCTTCGCAGGCTACCTCGTCTACAAGGGGCAGTTCAACCTCTGGGCCGTGGGCGTGGCGGGCGCGTTCGGGTGCGTCGTGGGCTCCTGGGTCGCGTACTACGTGGGCCTCTACGGCGGGCGGCCGTTGATAGAGAAGTACGGCCGCTACGTACTCCTATCGAGCCGTGACCTAGACCTCGCAGACCGCTGGTTCGCACGCTACGGCGAAGTCATAGTCTTCGCGAGCCGTCTGCTGCCCGTCGTGCGAACGTTCATAGCTTTTCCCGCAGGGATAGCGCGCATGAACATGACGCGCTTCACCCTCTACACCTTCCTCGGCTCGCTCCCCTGGTGCATCGGCCTCGCGTACGTCGGACAACTGCTCGGCGAGCAGTGGGACAAGAACGAGACCTTGAAGACCTGGTTCCACCGCTTCGACTTCCTCATCGGCATCCTCATAGTGGTCGCCGTCGTCTGGTGGGTCTGGCGACACCTCAAACACTCGCGCCCGTCGGACTCCGCCGCGCACGCCGACTGAGCGCGTGTTTGACATAAAGATTCGCGACACATAGAATGCTTCAACAGTTCGGTTGGTTTGTCGGGGCGTGGCTCAGCCTGGTAGAGCGCTCGGTTCGGGACCGAGAGGTCGGAGGTTCGAATCCTCTCGCCCCGACTTTAATTTTTTAGAGTAGACGGTCGCCCTACGGGGCGGCCGTTTTCGCTTTCAGGGATAGTCGTAACGGAACGTGTGAGGCCGCGCGGCGGGTGGGAGGCGGCACGGGGTTTGTGTATCTCCTTACGAAGAGTGGTTGGGACGAGTAGTTTTCGGACAGGGTGGACTCTGCCTGTCTGGGGCGGTGTCCTGAAAACGTTTTTCGTGAGGGGGAGGATGAGATGGCAGCAAGTGAAGAGACTTTATCTAACATCGGGCAGGGAACGGGTGTGTTGGAGGAGGCGGGCGGACAGTCCGGCTCTTCGATTAACGTCGGACAGACCGAGCGCTGGGTTTCGGCCGTGGGCGGCGGGGCGCTCGCGCTCTACGGGATAACGCGCGGGAGTCTGGGCGGCATCGCGCTGGCGTTAGTCGGCGCGGCGCTCGTGCAGCGCGGCTATACGGGCCACTGCAACCTCTACGAGGCCGCGGGCTTCAGCACGGGCGGCGACGCGTCTCTGCGCAACTCCGAGAACGTCTCCGTGCCCGCCGAGCGCGGCACGAAGGTCGAGAAGAGCGTGAACATCAACCGGCCCGCGTCTGACCTGTACGCCTTCTGGCGCAACTTCGAGAACCTGCCGCAGTTCATGAATCACCTTGAGAGCGTGCAGAGCATCGGCGGCGAACGCACACACTGGGTCGCGAAGGGGCCCGCGGGGACGACGGTCGAGTGGGACGCGGAAGTCTACAACGAGAAGCCGAACGAGTTGATTGCGTGGCGCACGCTCGAAGGCTCGCAGGTTTCGAGCGCGGGCTCTGTGCGCTTCGAGGATGCGCCGAACGGCGGGACGGTCGTGCGCGTGTCTCTAAAGTATGACCCGCCGGGCGGCAAACTCGGCGCGTTCGTCGCGCGGCTCTTCGGCGAGAACCCGGAGCGGCAGATAGATGAAGACCTCGGCCGCTTCAAGCAGTTGATGGAGGCGGGCCGGACTTCGTCGACGACGACTTCGACGGGCCGCGGCGCGTCGGCGGGAAAGTAGACGCGAGATACTTCTTTAAAGGGAGGCGCAGATGTCAGAAGAGAGAGACGGCGACGACCAGTTGGTGGGCCACGACAGCACGACCGCGCCCGGCGGCAACAAAGACCTGAACAGCGGCGACCCCGGTCGCACGCCCGGCACGGCGGAGGGCGACGAGCAGACCGTTGACGAAGACCTTCGACAGAAGGGCGCGAACGGCTAACCCTTCCATAAGAACTTAAGTACACTTCGCGCCCTTCGCGACTCCTTTGCGACCTTTGCGGTTAGAGAATCTTACTCAACCGCAAAGCGCGCAAAGAGGACCGAAGGGCGCGAAGGCGTACGCCGGTTTAACTCACTCGACACCTCTGAAAATTTATTAAAGCCGAGAGAGGCGCAGGCGCGTCTAAAGCCTCGACGCGCGTTCCGGTTAAACATTGGTCGCGCCGCTGGCCGTGTGCTATATTTTTTGTGGCCCGCCGTCGCTGGCGAGCCGCAGCCCGCGGCAGTTTTTAAGCCCGAAGAGTTCTGAAACAGCCTCACAACTGAATATACACGCGAGCCGAAGTCCTATGAACTTACAAGACTTCCCCCGAATACACGCGCGCCTCGCGTCGTGGCTCTGCGCCTTCGCCGTGCTCGTCCTGACTTGTGCGTCGTCGGCGAGCGCGCAGAGCGCGCCCGTCCTTCTGACAGAAGGCACAGGGACGACGACGCGCGCAGTCGCCTACGACGCCGTCACCTTCCGCTCCGAGCCGTTCACCGTGCTGTCGCCATACAACTGGAACGCGGACAAGACGAACACGCGAGACCAGCAGACGCGCGTGACGCTCTTCGCGATGAACCTCTCGCTCCTTCCGGGCGAGGGCGCGAGCGCTCTGACGGCCGACGCGCAGGACGCATCGGGCAGACTCTATCCGCTCAAGGTAGAGGCGTTGGGCAACCCGAAGTATCTGCGCCTTCTGCCCGCGCCCGACAACCCCAGTGTGCAGGTTCCAACTGAAGTTGCGCAGCCGTGGCTCTTCGCCGTCACGCTCCGGCTCGACGATGCGATGACCGACACGCTCGGCGACGTGCTCGTGCGCGTGAGTCTGCACGGCCTCTCCTCGAACCGCGTGCGCCTGAGCATAGGGCAGTCGGGAGGCGGCATTGCGACAGACCCCTCGACCGAGATTATATCGCCCGCGCCCGCGGCCGAGCCCACGCCCTTGCAGCCGCTCGCTCTGAAGGCTTACGGCCCCGGCGAGGCTTCCGTCGCGGACATCACGCGTCTGCTCGAACAGACGACGTGGGGGCCGAAGGGCGACAGCTCGGACGTTGCACACGTGCAGCAGGTCGGCGTGCGCGCCTACATCGAAGAGCAGTTCAACGAGCCGGTGCTCAACTTCTCTAAGGGCTCCGACTTCCCAGACTTGACGCTCGTCCCCGACGACTCTAATCAGGGCTGCCCCACAGACCCCGTCGGCGACCCCAACGGCACCATCAGAAACGCGTGCGTGAGGGACAACTACTCGGTCTATCCCTTGCAGGTTCAGCTCTTCAAGAACGCCTTCACGCGGCAGACGCAGTTGCGGCAGCGCGTGGCCTTCGCGCTCCACCAGATTTTCGTCGTCTCGCAGCGCGACATCGGCGAGCCTTCGTGGATGACGGCGTACCTTCAGTCGCTCGACCGCAACGCGTTCGGCAACTACAGAACGCTGCTCGCAGAGATCACGCTCAACCCCGCGATGGGCGAGTACCTGAACATGAATCAGTCCATCGCGGGCAACCCGAACGAGAACTACGCGCGCGAGGTCTTGCAGCTATTCTCCGTCGGCGTCAACCGACTCAACGCGGACGGGACGCCCGTGCTCGATTCTTCCGGCAACCCCGTCCCGACCTACACGCAGACGACGGTTAACGAGTTCACGCGCGCCTTCACCGGGTGGAGGTTCGCCCCGGCCCTACAGGCCGGTAACCCGCCCGCGGGCGCGACCAACTTCCGCGACCCGATGGTTCCGCGCGGCACGAACGGCGCGCATGACACGGGCGCAAAGACGCTCTTCTCGACGAACGTTGCGGCCTGCCAGAGCAGCAACGGTACACAGAACGCCGCGTGCGCGCAGAGCGACTTAACCATCGCGCTCGACACAATCTTCAACCACCCGAACGTCGGCCCGTTCATCTCGAAGCAGCTCATACAGCACCTCGTGACGAGCAACCCGACGCCCGCGTACGTCGGCCGCGTCGCTTCCGCTTTCAACGACGACTGCAACGGGCTCTACCCGGAAGCGCCCTGCTCGCACGCGCGCGGCAACATGAAGGCCGTCGTGCGCAACATCCTTCTCGACCCAGAGGCGCGCGGCGACTTAAAGACCGACCCTTCGTACGGCCGACTGCGCGAGCCCGTGCAGTACATCGCAAACGTCCTTCGCGCCTTCAACGCGTCGAGCGACGGCGTGCTCGGCTCGTCCAACCGCGCGGGCGACCTGCCGGGTCAACTCGACCAGCCGATCTTCCAGCCGCCGACGGTCTTCAGCTACTACATGCCCGACTACGAGGTGCCGGGGGCGAAGATGCTCGGCCCCGCGTTCCAGATTCTCTACACGACGACGACCGTCCGACGCGCCAACGTCATGAACACGCTCATCTACTCGGGCATCGGCACGGGCGCGAACAACCCTACGGGCACGCAGCTCGACCTCTCTTCGCTGATGACTTTAGCGACGAGCGATACGACGAGCGCGCAGTTGGTTGACAGGCTGAACGCCCTTTTGCTCCACGGCACGATGACGACGGCCGTGCGTACCTCAGTCCTTTCGGCCGTCAACGCGATACCGACGAGCGACGCCAACTTCGCGCGCAAGCGCGTGCAGGCGGCCGCCTATCTGATTGTGACTTCGCCGCAGTTCGACGTGCAGAGGTGAGAAGAGAGATGGCACACACACGCAGAGATTTTCTACGCACTGCCGCGTGCGCCGTCGGCGGCGCGGCGCTCGCCTCCACCGTCGAGAGCTTCGGGCTGATGGACGCGTTCGCGCAGAGTCAGACCGGTTATCGCGCGCTCGTCTGCGTCTTCTTGAACGGCGGGAACGACGGCAACAACCTGATCGTGCCGCTCGACCAGACGGGCTTCAACCAGTACAACTCAGTGCGCTCCGCCTCGGGGCTCGCGCTCACGCAAGCGAGCCTGCTGGCGGTCAACCCGCCGAGTCAGGGCCGCCCATTCGGCTTCCACCCGAACATGCCCGAGATGCAGACGCTCTTCAATCAGGGCAAGCTCGCCGTCGTCTGCAACACAGGCCCGCTCGTCGAGCCCTTAACGCGTCTGACCTATCAGAACGGCACGGGCAAGAAGCCGCTTCAGCTATTCTCGCATTCGGATCAGGTCGGCCTCTGGCAGACCTCAATCGCGAACTCGGTGAGCCAGACCGGTTGGGGCGGGCGCATCGCCGACCGCATGGCCGCCATCAACCTACCCGCGACCTTCTCGCACTCGGTCTCCATCAACGGCGTCAACACGTTCCTCACAGGCAACTCGACGCGACAGCTCGCCATCGCCGACGCATCTACCGCGCTCGCAAACATTCTGCCGCTCACAATGACGGGCACGGACGCGGAGAAAACGTCGCGCCTCGCGGCCTTCAATCAGATAAGGGCGACAGACCTCGGCGCGCGTCTCGTCAAGGCCGCGGCCGACACGCGCGACAGCGCCCTACAGACGAGCGCGCAGCTCGCCTCCGTCGGATTAAAGAACTTCGCGACTCCGTTCCCCGCAACGTCGCTCGGCCGACAGCTTTTGCAGGTCGGACGCCTCATCGCCGAGCGCAATACGTTCGGCATGAAGCGACAGATTTTCTTCGTGCAGGCGTTCGGCTTCGACTCGCACACGGGCCAGCGCGGCGCGGGCGGCGGCACGCAGGACACACTCTTGCAGCAGTTGAGTCAGGCGCTCAGCGCCTTCTACAACCTTCTCAAGAACGAGTTGGGTAATCCCGCGAGCGGCTTCTACATCGGCTCGGACGTGACGCAGGAGGTGACGGCCTTCACGCTCTCCGACTTCGGCCGCACGCTACAGCCTTCGGGCACGGGCGCGGGCGTCGTCGGCAGCGACCACGGCTGGGGCAATCACCATCTGGTCTTGGGCGGAGCAGTTCACGGCGGCGACTTCTACGGCTCGTTCCCCACGCTCGCGCTCGGCGGCCCCAACGACGCGGACACGCGCGGGCGCTGGATACCGACGACCTCCGTCGAGCAGTACGCCGCGACGCTCGCCTCGTGGTACGGCCTCTCGGCGAGCGACTTCCCGGCGGTCTTCCCGCTGCTCGACCGTTTCCCCGTGACGAATCTCGGCTTCATGGCCTGATGTATAAGATAA
>JBJMGR010000399.1:0-8374 GCA_045807805.1 Pyrinomonadaceae bacterium
CGTGTAAATGAACAACGCCCCACCGGCAAGCGTCGGCGGGGCGTCTCTATTCATGCGTCGGACGACGGGCGGCGCGGTAAACGCCGAACGTCTCCACGTCTTGAGCTTCTACTTCGCGGTCACTAGCAGCGAAGCGGGCTTCGTCCTGTCCCCTGCGGCGGGGTTGTAGTATTCGTAGACGCGCGCGGGGAACGTCTGTGCGCGGACTGGGTACTTCGCACGCAGCCTGAAGGTGAACTCGGCCGCCTGCCTCGGGTTCAATCCGTCGAGGTAGAGAATCACCTGCTTGGCCGTGATCGTATACTTCTCAAGCCTGCCGCCCTCTCTACCGCGCGTCATATCCACCATCTCGGCGAAGTCCTCGCCCGACGGCTCGAAGCCCGGCGGAATTCCTAAATCAATCATGACCATCTTGGCCTTTGCCGCCGTGTTGTTTCGCACACTCACGCGTGCCGTCGCCGACTCGTCCTGCACGAGCCGCGTGCGGTCGTACGTGAGGTCAATCGAGAGCGGCCCGCGTCGGCCCTGTTCGCCCGCGCGCGCCCAGGGCACGTAGTAACGCCCGACGATCTGGTACTGCATGCTCCCGCGCCCCGCGAAGGAGAGCGAGATTTTGTGCGCCCCCGTGTGCGTGTAGGGCTTGAGGTCTATCATGTGCAGCAGGTCGTTGTTATCAACAGTAATCTGCACAGTCCCCGCCTGTCGTCCGTCGGCGGAGACGCTGATCGTCCCTTCGGTGTCGGCGCTCGCCCCTTTGGTGAACGAGAGGAGGAACGCTTTCAAAGAGAGGATGGTCGCCTGCGTCGTCTGCCAGTTGCCGAGCGCGTCCTTCTTCTCCGTCAGATAGTCGAGCCCCTTCTTCGCCAGCGCGCTTCTCTGGCCCGACTTCAAGAGCGCCTGCACGGCGAGCGCCGTCGTCTCAAGGTCGGCGGACTCTTCGCGCGCGGAGGTCGGAGTCTCGCCCTCCTGCTTCCAGAAGGCGGTCTTCCCACTCTCGCTCGCCTTCGACGCGAGCGCCGACACGGCCGCGTCAGTCCAACTCCTGTCCGTGCCGCTGTCGGCGGCGAAGTTGGCGATGACGGCCAGAGTGTATGCGTCCTCCCTGCCCGTCGCGTGCGACGCGACGAACTGCTTCGCGCGCTCGACGGCCTCGCCCTTATAGCCGGTCGCGGCGAGCGACCAGCCGATGTATGCGGTGATGCGAACCAGGTCTGTGTTGTAGCGAGTCGTCGCGCCCTCGTTGATGAAGGAGGTGTCGGGCTTGAAGCTGCCGTCGGGCTGCTGCTGCGACGCGAGCCAGTTCTGCGTCCGCTCGATGAGCCGCGGGTCTACTTCGTGGACGCGCGACATATCGGAGAACTCCATCAGCCCGTAGGCGGTCAGAATCTTGTTCGCCGGTGCCTCGCCGAACCATGAGAAGCCGCCGCCCTGCACCTCGAAGGTGACCAGCCGTTGATAGCCGAGCGAGATGTAGCCTTCGGCCTTCGCCTGAATCTCCGGCGTCAGCTTCTTGCTCGCCTTGAGGTAGTCGAGGACGAGCACGTTCGGGTAGGTCGAAGAGGAGGTCTGCTCGAAGCAGCCGCCCGGCATCTGCAAAATCGAGTCGAGCCCTTCGACCATCTGCGAGAGCGCGCCGGGATAGAACTTCACGAATATCTTCGACGCGCCGGGAATGGCTTCGTCGGGAATCGAGACCTCCTTCGTCGCCGAGCCTTCGAGCCGCTCGTTGACGACGACCGTGTGCTCCTCGCCGTTCGGGAGCACGGTCAGGCTGCGCGCGACCGCATCGCCCGCGCCGCCCGAAGCGTCGCCCGCCTGCGCGGGCTGGCCCGCGAGCCGACCCGTCACCTGTAGCTGCTGTTCACCAATCCGCGATGCCTTGAGGCGGAAGTACACGGCCGTCACCTCGCCCGCGCCCACTTCGACCGCCTTGACGGGCGTGTCTCCGTCTGAGAGCGTGAACCATGAGTCCTGCCTCAACTCAAGCGAGACGCGCTGCGGCGTCGGGAGGTAGTTATAGACTGCGACGGGGACCGATATCTCGTCGCCCTCGGTCACGGAGACGGGAAGGTCCAGGTCGATGAAGAAGTCCTGAAAGACGCGCAGAGGTGCGGTCGAAGAGCCGAGCGCGCCGCGCACGGTCGAGGCGAGAGAGGTCACGCGCCACGTCGTAATCGAGTCTGCGAGCGGAACGTTGACGGAGGCGCGCCCTTCGCCGTCCGTGATGAGCGCCGGGTTCGTGTAGAGCGTCTCCGGAAAGAAACTCCGCACGCGCGGGCCTGCGCCGCCGTCGTCGCCGCCGTCTTTCTTCTCGGTCTTCGCCTTGTCGTTCCTGAATACTTCGTCGTCTTCCGCGAGCGCGGCACCCCGAGAGGCCGCCGCTTTCTCGGCGGACGCATTCTTCCACATTCTGCGTTCGGCGCGCGGCGCGTTCACGGGAAGGTCCGCCCTCATTCTCCTTATGTCCTTATCGCGGCCGACAGCGCCAGCCGCGACCTCGACCGTCTCGGTGAGGGCGTCAATTGAGTAGCTGCCGTAGAGCGTGAGGAGGACACTCGTCGGGCCGCGCGACGTGAGCGTGGCCTCGATTCGCGCCCGTGCGCTCTCATTGAGGGCGAGCGTCCTGTATGTGGTGGTGTGGTGTGTGTCGCTCTCGAACGTGACGCGGTAGCGGCCGGGCGGAAGATTCGTCACCTCGAACCATCCCTCTGTGTTCGTATAGACCCACACGGCCCTGCCGTCCGTGGCCCGCAGCGCGAGCATCTTGACGCCACCGACCGGCCTCCCGCGTTCGTCCTTAACAGCGCCCTCGATACGAACGAAGCCGCCGCCGACCACGCCGCCCTCCACCGTGGCGCTCCCCTTGAAGGGAACGGTGCGAACCTTTTCGAGCGGTCGCTGGCGTTGCGCCTGTACGGGGATGCCGATGTCGTCGGCCGTCCCATTGCGGCCGTCCGGCCCGTACGAACGGAGCGTGAAACTCGCATAGTCGTTTTCGCCGAACGCGCCCTCGCCGGTGAGTTGATTGCCCCAGGGGTCCGCGAGCGAGAGGCGCTGCCCGTCGTCGGTCGAGGCGAACGATTGCAGGTCTTGGCCGAAGCCCTCCTTCGACGGAGGGTGGTCTTCGTAGTATTTCGTCAACGAGGCGACGAGCGCCTGCGCACGCTCGCCGACGCGACGCGTGTATAGCTCCTGATACTGGCTACGCTTCGCCTCGTATGTGTCGCGGCCAAACTCCGCGCGCACGTCGCCGCCCGAGACCGTCCCGGCGGCGGCGAGCAGCACCTCGGCGGCTCGCTCGCGCCGTCCCACGCGGGCTGCCGCCTCGCCACGGAAGTCGTCGAGCACCACCTGCTCGAACGAGAACTGGTGTATCTCGTAACGCGGCGTCAGCAGCTCCTTCTGCAAGTTCAGGAAGACCTTCTCGAAACCGGGCTGCTTGTCGGAGAGGGCGAAGACAGCCTCGTCAACTATCTCGACGCCGATGGCGGCGGAGACGGGGTGCCCCGCGGCGTCCGTCGCGCGAAAGTCTATGCGCGCGTCTTCGCCCGGCCTGTAGCTCTCGCGCCCCGCCGAGACCTCTACGCGCAGGTCGTCCGCCGGGTCAACGTAAACGAGCTTGCGATCTGAGATGGGGTCGGCGTCCGAAGTGAACTGGTATGCGCGCACTTCGACCGCCCCGAACATCTCGGGCGTGAGGTCTACGTCGAGACGGCCGCGCCCGCCGTCCGTCTCGATGGCGCGCGTCAAGATGGTCTGCCCGTCTTTGACGACATCGAGGTAGACGGCCCCGCGCTCGCGCGTCGAGATGGTTTCGAGGCGGAGCTTGTCGCCGACCTTGTAGACGGCCCTTCCGGTGCGGAGCATCAAGCTCTGCGCCTGTGCGCGTGCTTCGAGCTTCACGTTCGCGCTTCCTTCGCGCCCCTGCGAGTCAACGGCCTTGAGGCTGACGGAGACCACGCCCGTCTCGGCGCGGACGGGGATGACGGCGACGCCGCTCTCGTCTGTTTTGAGAGGTGAGGCGAGAAGGCTTCCGCTGACGGTCGTCTCGGCGGGCGTCCCGTCCGGGTAGGACGTGAGGATGTAGACGCGGTTCTCTAAACCGGGGAGCAACTGCCCGCTCTCGGGGACGGCCATGATAATGATGGGCGTGTTGGAGACGAGTATGTCGCGCGACTTCGTCTCGGTGTGCTCGGCCGAATCTTTGACCTCGACGCCGATTGAGACGGGCGCGCTCCCCTGCTCGGTGGAGCGGCCCGCGAGGAAGTCCGGCAGCTTCGAGGAGAACGTGAAGCGCCCCTCCGCGTCCGTTCGGCCCGTGATGCGCCCGACCTCCGCGGCCTCAACGTCGAAGGATTTGAGCACCACGACAACGGCCGCGTTCGCGAGGGGCTTGCCGAACAGGTAGTTCGCCGTCACTTTGCCTTCGACCGTCTCGCCCGGCGAGTAGTAGCTCTGCTGCTGCCGACCCGCGTCCTTGCTCAAATCGATTGCGATTTTGAACTTCGGCAGGACGTACCGGTCAACCGTGACGGTCTTCTCCTGCGTGTAGACGGCGTCCGCGTCGCCGAGCAGTGCGCGCACGTGGTAGGGGCCGAAGTTGACCTCGTCGGCCAGCTCGAAGTCGGCCGAAGCGATGCCGAAGCGGTCGGTGCGCCCGCGCTGCTTGAAGACCTTGTTGCCCTTCGCGTCTTCGACTTCGAGCGTGAGCGGCTGGTCGGCCGCGGCGGCGCGCGTCGGCCTGTCGAGGGCGAGCGCGCGGACGTGCATGGTCTGGCCCGGCTGATAGAGCGGCTTGTCCGTCGTCAAAAGAATCTTGTTGCGGCGCTCGATCTGAACCGGTTGACCGGCCGTGACTGAGCCGAGCGGCGTCTCCGCCGTAACGCGCAGACTGCGCGAGCCGAAACTCGCGGCGGGGAGGGTGAATTCGACCTGCGCCGTGCCGAGTGCATCGGTACTTCCGTCGAAGAGCGCCGTCGCGACTTCGCCGTTGACGAGGTCTAGTTTGATTCGGCTGTCGCGCAGAGGCGACCCGGTCTTCGAGTCCACCGCGACCACGCGCACGGAGGCGCGCGACCCCGCGGCGTATGCGCGCTGCGCGAGGAGTCGCACGACCGGCAGGCGCAGAATCTCGGAGAGCGAAACGATTCTCGCGGCGGAGCCAGTCCCTATCCTCAGACGATGCCACACGAGGTCTTCGAGCGAGATGCCCTTATCTACATCGAAGGAGACTTCCCACGGCTCCGCCTCACGCGAGGGCGCGACGGCCTTCGTGGTCTCCGCGACGGGCTTGTCGTCGGGGGCCAGTATCTCGACGCGAAGGGTACGGGAGCGTGCGACCGTCTCGTCGTAAGGGACGCTCACGCGCAGCGTGCCGTCACGGTACGTTGCTCCGAGACGGTCGCCGGAGGCGAAGACCGTATCTCTCGGCGCGCTGGTGTAAAGGAGCGCGGCGAGGGCGGCGAAGAGTAATGGCAGTACGGCGCGCATGTGCCGACCGGAGCGATGTGTGGGTCTCATAGGGATTACCTCGCGATGGAGTCGAGCGCAAACGAGTCCGTCCCCACGCGCGTGTCGTGCGCGGGTGAAGCGCCTTTCTTGATTGCCGATGTTTGAGACGCTATCGGTCTCTTTACTTCGCTTGAACGGTAAGGACGGGGAGAACTTGCGTGTAAGTCTGTGGTGGAGGTTTACGTCAGTCGGCGCGGACAACGCCCGACGTTCGGGTGCTACTCCTTGTCAGCGAAGTCCATCCGCTGTCAGGGGCCGCGGCCCTCCACCTCTCTGAGTCAGACCTTCCGCCCTATGATGACGGCGAAGCGTGGATGAGTTGCGTGTGACGGGGGCGGGGCGTCAACAGCACGAGGTAGAGTCCGTTCCAATGACGGGTGTATTAAGCGACGAGACGAAGACGTTTTCCCTTTGCGCCCTTCGCGCCTTCTTCGCGCCTTCTTCGCGCCTTCTTCGCGACCTTAGCGGTTAGAGCTTCCGAACTTAAACGCAAAGTTCGCGAAGTAGTAGCGAAGGTCGCGAAGAGCATCCCCACGCTTGATTCGCATGAGCGATAGCGTACCCGGACGATGCGACGCATAGCGCGGTTGTAAAAGCTCACCTTCCGAGTATAATTCTCTAGCTTAGCCTGTCCCCCGTCCCGTCGGGCCTTTTCGGCTGAAACGGAAATCTTTCAATACAGAGTCGTGAGTCGGCAGGGGGTTCTTGCCGCGGGATTTCGGAAGAAGCCCTCGGCGACAGTTCTTACGTAGCAGGATAAGAGTCGGTTGATAGCAGCCGCGCGCGCGTTGTCGGTACAGCGGCGTCGGGTCAGACAGTCGGGCGTTCGACGACAAACTTTGCCTTTCCGATTCGTGTCTCCACGCGCGGGTCGGGCTTCGAGAAGGCCGCCGTCATCCTACGGGCTCGTCGGACGCTTGCCCTTGTTTTAGAGCTTGCCCACATTCCTCCTCATTCGTCTTCATCAGCATGAAGAGAAGCTCGAACCTTACCCTAATTCTGTTCTTCACCGCTCTCACCGTCGTCATGACGGCCGTCGTGGTCGTGACGTGGGAGAGGGTTCTGCGCGACCCGTTCTTCGCATGGGTCGAGCGCAGGTACCCCGGCGAGGAGAATCGTCAGACCCGCCGCAACATCCAGCAGCGCGTCGAGCACTTCGCCATCTCCATCACCGTCGATGTCGTCGTCGTCACGCTGCTCCTGCGGCTCGTCAACCACAAGCAGCGCGCCCTCGTCGAGAGCGAGGAGCGTTACCGCGCTCTCTTCGAGCACGCGAACGACGGCATAGGCGTCGTCACGGCCGCGGACCATCGCCTGACGGAAGCCAACAGTAAGTTCTGCGGGATTCTCGGTTACGGCACGCAGGAGGTTCTCGGTCGAGACGTGCGCGAGATAGTCCGCCCCGGCATCGGCGACGACCGCTCCGCGCTGGACGACCTGCTCGACGGCAGCGCTTCGGGCGAAGGCGAGTTTGTCGTCGAGACACGCGCGGGCGCACAGCTTCCCGTCTCCGTCTCCTTCAATACGCTCTCGACCGAGAAGGAGCGCCTGATAATCCTCATCATCCGCGACCTCTCCGCGCGCAGACGCCTTGAGGCCGAGCGCGAGCAGATGCAGCAGCAGCTATACCAGACGGCGAAGCTCGCCTCGCTCGGCGAGTTGGCCGCGGGCGTCGCGCACGAGATAAACAATCCTCTGAACGGCGTCATCAACTTCGCGCAACTACTGAAGGACGAGGAGACGGGCCAGAGCGACTTCGAGTCGCGGATGCTCGACGGCATCATAGACGAGGGCGAGCGCATCGCATCAATCGTGCGCGGCCTGCTCACCTTCGCGCGCCACGACGACAACCGGCGCTCGCTCGTCTCTCTGTCGGAGGCCGTCGGGACTTCGCTCGCACTCTTCGGGCGGCAGTTCGACAAGGACGGCATCGTCGTCGAGACCGACCTCCCGGAAGAGCTGCCGCAAGTCTACGCGGACGGCTCGCGCCTCCGGCAGGTCGTCGTCAACATGGTCAGCAACGCATACCATTCGCTGAAGGAGAAGCCGCTTGAGAACGGGCGCGAGAAGCTGCTCCGCATCAGCGCGCGGCGCGTCGAAAGCGGGGGGCGCTCGCTCGTGCGCGTCGAGTTCTACGACAACGGCGTGGGCGTGCGGCGCGAAGACCTCGAACGCGTGTTCGACCCGTTCTTCACGACGCGCAGGGACACGGGCGGGACGGGACTCGGACTCTCGATAAGCTTCGGCATCGTGCGCGAGCACGGCGGAACCATTCGGGCCGAGAGCGAGAGGGGCGAGTTCGCGCGCTTCATCGTAGAGTTGCCCACGGGCCGACTGGAGGCGGACGCTCATGCCTAAGGTCTTAATCGTAGACGACGAGCCGAGCATCCGCCTGACGCTCGCCGAGTTCCTCAAACGCGAAGGCTTCGAGACCGTCGTCGCGGCGGACGCCGCGCAGGCCGTCGCACTCTTCGACTCGCATGTGGACGTGGCCGTCGTGGATGTCAACCTGCCGGGCCGGAGCGGCATAGAGCTGCTGCGGGAATTCTCTGGGCGCGAGCCGTACGTGCCGATCATCATGATCACTGGCGAGCCGAACGTCTCGCACCTGCCGGAGATCGTGCGCTCCGGCGCATACGACTTCATCGCCAAGCCTGTCCTCAAGGACGTGATCACGCGCGCCGTCGCGCGCGCCGCCGAGAAGAGGCGGCTCGGCGAGGAGAAGCGCAGGCTCGAAGAGGAGGTCAAGCTCTACGCGGAGGAGTTGGAGGGCCGCGTCGCGCAGCGCACGGCGGAGCTGGCCGAGGCGCACAGCTTCCTCAACCTCGTCCTCGACAGCTCGACCGAGTACGCCATCGTCGCC
>JBJMGR010000400.1:0-23861 GCA_045807805.1 Pyrinomonadaceae bacterium
CCTGCGCGCCGTCAACCAGAACCGGGACGCCGAGCTTATGCGCGCGCGCGACGATCTCTTTGACGGGATTGACTGTGCCGAGCGCGTTCGAGACGTGGCCGACGCAGACGAGCTTCGTGCGCTCGTTTAAGAGCGCGTCGAACTCGTCGAGTTGGAGTTCGCCCGCGTCGTTCATCGGGATGACGCGAAGGCGCGCGCCCTTCTCCTCGCAGAGCATCTGCCAGGGGACGATGTTCGAGTGGTGCTCCATCTCGGAGACGATTATCTCGTCGCCCTCTCGCACAACTTTGCGCCCGTAGGCGTGCATGACGAGGTTTATGCCCTCGGTCACGCCGCGCACGAAGATGCACTCGCGCGCCTCGC
Source organism: Pyrinomonadaceae bacterium (assembly GCA_045807805.1). Taxonomy (GTDB): domain Bacteria; phylum Acidobacteriota; class Blastocatellia; order Pyrinomonadales; family Pyrinomonadaceae; genus QHXN01. The sequence goes on from JBJMGR010000400.1 coordinate 364, forward strand.
GCGCGTTGATGAAGCGCTTGACCTTCTCGCGCGCGCCTTCGTACGCGGAGGTGGCGCGCTGGCTCAGGTAGTGGACGCCGCGGTGTATGTTCGAGTGCTCTTCGCGCAGGTACTTCGCGCCGCGCTCGATGACGATGCGCGGCACCTGCGCCGACGCGGCGTTGTCCAGATAGACGAGCGGTTTGCCGTTCACCGTCTGCGCGAGCACGGGGAAGTCTTCGCGCACGCGCTCAACGTCCCACGCGTGGACGTTCGCATGCGGCGCGCTGCTCTCTTCGACTGTCTTCTCTGTCGCTATCATCTCTTGAACTCTCATACTTCGAGCCGCGCGTGCAGGCGGTTGAGTATCGCCTCGTCCAACTGCGCGCGTATCGACTCAAACTTAATCTTCCCGACAATCTCCTCGGCGAAGCCGTACGTGAGCAGATTTCGCGCGAGGTCTGTGTGGAGGCCGCGGCTGATGAGGTAGAAAAGCTCATCCTCGTCGAGCTGGCCCACCGTTGCGCCGTGCGAGCACTTAACGTCGTCGTTGTAGATTTCGAGCTGCGGCTTCGTGTCAACGCGCGCCTCACGCGAGAGCAGCAAGTTCTTGTTGCTCTGCTCGGCGTCGGTGCCGTGCGCGTCCTCGCGCACGAAGACGCGGCCGTTGAAGACGGCGCGCGAGCGTCCGTCGAGTATGCCCTTGTAGTTCTGGCGGCTCGCGCAGTTCGCCACGCGGTGGTCTATGAGCGAATGCGTGTCCGTGTGCTGGCCCGTGCCCACAATGTAGAGCCCGTCAATGCGGCACTCCGCGCCCTCGCTCTCTAGCAGCACCTCGATGTTGTGTCGCGATAGCTGCGCGCCGAGCGTCACGGTCGTCAGGTCGTATGAAGACGACCGCGAAAGCTCAGCGCGCGTCGAGGCGACGTGGAACGCGTTCGCGCCCTCGTCCTGAACCTTGTAGTGCGAGACTCGCGCGCCCTCTCCGACGAAGACCTCTACGACCGCGTCGGTCAAGTAAGTCCCCTCGCCCGTCGAAGCGTAAGTCTCAATCACGTCGAGACGGCTGTCGCGCTCCGCGACGACGAGCACGCGCGGGAACGTTGCCGCCCCGGCTTCGGCCGTCGAGACGAAGAGCAACTGAACGGGCGCGCCCGCCTCGACGCCCTTCGGTGCATAAAGGAGCGCGCCGCCGCCGAGGAAGGCCGTGTTGAGCGCGGAGAACGCGTCGCTCCCCTCGCCCGAAAGCCTCCCCAGATGCTCCCAGAGGAGTTCGGCGTGCTCGCCCGCGAGTGCGACGCTCAAGTCTTCCGCGACGACGCCCTCCGCTAACGCTTCGAGCGACGAAAGCTCGCGGCGGAAAACTCCGTCCACGAAGACGAGGCAACTCCGCTTTGCTTCGGCCGAGGCGAAATTTTCGACAGCCCCGCTCTCAAGTTTCGTCGAGCCCTCGGCGGGCATGAACTCCGCGCGCGCTATCGAAGCGACGTTCGTGTACTTCCAATCCTCTTCGTCGGTCGTAGGGAATCCCAACTCCTCGAAGCGCGCGAACGCGCCCTCGCGCAGGCGCGCGACCCAAGCGGGCTGCCCTTCGGACGCGCGCGCCGCGAACTTGCGGAACGCATCCGCGTAAATGCTCTTCTCTTTGACTGCCTGTGACATCTAATAGCTCTCAGCGTTCAGCAATAAGCTGTCAGCCTTTCTCTCTCAAGATTCAAGTTTCAAACCGAGCGGCCCGCATCCGCGCGTTTAAGAGCCGACCGCTGAATGCTGAGAGCCGACCTCTTCCTTTATCCAGTCGTAACCCTTCTCTTCGAGTTCGAGCGCAAGCTCCTTACCGCCCGAACGGACGATGCGCCCCTTGTAGAGGACGTGAACCTCGTCGGGCACGATGTAGTTGAGAAGGCGCTGGTAGTGCGTGACGAGCACGACGGCGTTCTCGGGCGTGCGGAGCTTGTTAACGCCCTCGGAGACAATTCGCAGCGCGTCTATGTCGAGTCCCGAGTCGGTCTCGTCCAGGACGGCGAGCTTCGGCTCAAGCACGGCCATCTGAAGAATCTCGTTGCGCTTCTTCTCGCCGCCCGAGAAGCCCTCGTTCACAGAGCGCGACATCAGCCCCGCGTCCATCTCTACGACCTTCGCGCGCTCCGCGAGCAGGTCTTTGAACTCTAGCGGGTCGAGTTCCTCTTCGCCCAAGTGCTTGCGCTTCTCGTTGTACGCGAGGCGTAGGAACTGCGCGTTCGACACGCCCGGAACCTCCACAGGGTACTGGAACGCCAGGAAGACTCCTTCGCGCGCGCGCTCGTCGGGCGCGAGTTCGAGAAGGTTTCGACCCTCGTAGAGCACTTCGCCCTTCGTCACGACGTAGGCAGGGTGGCCCGCGAGTATCTTCGCGAGCGTGGACTTGCCCGACCCGTTCGGCCCCATGATGGCGTGAATCTCGCCCTTATTTATCGTCAGGTTGATGCCGCGAAGGATCTCCTTGCCGTCAACCGTCGCATGTAGATCACGAATCTCTAACACAGTAAATTTTCTCCGAAAATTCAATCGGATGCCGGATGTCAGATGTTGGTTAAAGACAAGCTCTCTTACTAACATCCGACATCCGGCATCTGACATCTGCCTTATCCCACGCTGTTCTCAAGCTTCATGCCGAGTAGGCGTTGCGCCTCGACGGCGAACTCCATCGGGAGTTCGCGGAACACGTCCTTGCAGAAGCCGTTGATGATGAGCGAGATGGCGTCCTCCTGCGAGATGCCGCGCTGCTGCAAGTAGAACAACTGCTCCTCGCTTATGCGCGAGGTCGTCGCCTCGTGCTCGACGCGCGCCGTGTTGTTCATCACCTCGATGTACGGGAACGTGTTCGCGCCGCACTTCTGCCCGATGAGCATCGAGTCGCACTGCGTGTAGTTTCGCGCGCCTTCGGCTCCGGGCAGAACCTTGACGAGGCCGCGGTACGAGTTATTCGACTTGCCCGCCGAGATGCCCTTCGAGATTATCGTCGAGCGCGTGTTCTTCCCGATGTGAATCATCTTCGTGCCGGTGTCGGCCTGCTGCGCGTGATTCGTCAGCGCGACCGAGTAGAACTCGCCGATGGAGTTGTCGCCCTGAAGGATGCACGAAGGATACTTCCACGTTATCGCCGAGCCGGTCTCGACCTGCGTCCACGAAATCTTCGAGTTGCGACCGCGACAAGCGCCGCGCTTCGTGACGAAGTTATAAATGCCGCCCTTGCCCTCTTCGTCGCCCGCGTACCAGTTCTGCACGGTCGAGTATTTAATCTCCGCGTCGTCGAGCGCGACGAGTTCGACGACCGCCGCGTGCAACTGGTTCTTGTCGAACTTCGGCGCGGTGCAGCCTTCGAGATATGAGACGTAGGCGCCCTCTTCCGCGACGACGAGCGTGCGCTCGAACTGGCCCGACTCCTGATTGTTGATGCGGAAGTAGGTCGAAAGCTCCATCGGGCAGTGGACGCCCTTCGGCACGAAGACGAAAGAGCCGTCGGTGAAGACCGCGCCGTTCAAGGCCGCGAAGTAGTTGTCGCCGACGGGCACGACCGAGCCGAGGTACTTCTTAACGAGGTCGGCGTGGTCGCGTATAGCCTCGGTGAAGGAGCAGAAGATGACGCCGTGCTTCCTCAGCTTCTCCTTGTAGGTCGTGGCGACCGAGACCGAGTCGAAGACAGCGTCCACGGCGACGTTCGCCAACTGCTTCTGCTCGTTGAGAGGAATGCCGAGCTTCTCGAACGTGCGAAGTAGCTCGGGGTCAACCTCGTCGAGGCTCGCCTTCGTCGCCTTCTGCTTCGGTGCGCTGTAGTAGATGATGTCCTGAAAATCAACTTCGGGGTAGCTTATGTTCGGCCAGTGCTTCGGCTCGGTCATCTTGAGCCACTGGCGATAAGCCTTCAGGCGGAATTCGAGCATCCACTCGGGCTCGTCCTTCTTCGCGCTGATGAGGCGGACGGTATCTTCGCTCAGGCCCTTCGGGATAACATCCGACTCGATGTCCGTGACGAAGCCGTACTTGTACTCTTTGTTTGTAAGCAGCTCGATTGAACTCATCTTGTTATCGTTTCCTTAAACACTTTCGCGCAAGCCCTGAATCTTGTGAAGCGTCGTTGCCGCAGGCGCGTCCGTCACGGCCATCTGCCCGGCGAGTTGCGCGAGCGTGATACCCGAGAGCGCCCGCTCGACGACCTCGTGGACATTGACGATGACGGAGCGTATGCCGCAGTCGCCCGTGTGTACGCACGAGTCGAGCACGCCCGGATACGTCTTGCAGTGGCCCTCTACCTCGCCCTCGTCCAGAACCTTTATGACCTCGCTCAGACGAATCTCCGCGGCGGCGCGCGCGAGCGTATAGCCGCCCTTCGTGCCGCGCGTCGAGGCGACGAGCCCTGCCTTGTTCAAAAGCCACAGAACCTTGCCCGCGTTCGCCTGCGAGATGCCCTCGCCCCCGGCTATCTGCCCGAGCGTCAGCGACTCGCCCGCGCCCAAACGCGCGAGCTGCAAAAGGCAGCGCAGCCCGTACTCTTCCTGTGCCGAAACCTTCATAAAAACACCCACGAAACCGACCGCAAACTCTTCAGCGAAGACCTATACTAGACATACCTGACTTTTTTGTCAAGATTAGTCGGGTGCCCCGCCGCCCCCGCCCGTTGTACTCCTAAGCTGTTGAACGTTTGAGACTTAGAATGTCTACATTGAGCTTTGGAGGCCAAAAATTCAGCCTCGAAGGCTGAACATTCGCCCTCAAAGGCCCAACGTTGAGCCTCGGAAGGTGAAAGACGCACCTCCGAGGCTCGATACTCGCCCTCCGAGGCTGAAAGGAGTGCCAAAAAGGCTCAAATGTGACTCTCCGTAGCTAAAGTTTCGCCCTCAAAGACTCAACTTTCCACCTCAGAGGGTGAATTTTTCACCTCCGAGGCTCGACGTTCCGCCTTAAAGGCTCAAACTTGAGTCTTTGAGGCTGAAAATTCCACGATTCTCCACGAAAGGCGTGCTGTCTTAGTGCGGCGGGCCGGAGTCTTCGAGGAGTTGGCCCTCTTCGTAGGCCGTGGCGAGTTGTTCGAGCGCCTTGATGCGACCGCGCAGGCGCTCGCCCTCTTCGGTGTCGGCGACGAGTCGGGGCGGGTCGTAGGTGCGTACGTTCGTGACTTTGGGGACGATATCCGCGCCTTCGGTGATGGCGTCGCTGATTGACTCGAAATGGTGATGCTCGGCGATGGCGATGCGCTCGGGCGCGAGTATGAGGGTGTAGCCGCGGTCGCCGTAGGCTTCGGAGAACGCGCCGTCAATCGTGACCGCGCCGCCGCCGCGCTTGACCGGCCCCTCGCCGCGCTCGACGCGCACGGGCACGTGCCCGTTGACGATGAGCGCGTCGTCGCCCGCGCCGAAGTCGCGCGCGATGAGATGGCAAAAGTCCGCGTCCTGTATGAGGCGGAAGTAGGAGTTCTTAGTCTCGACTTGCGCGGCGGAGTCTTCGACGAAGTATGTCTCGAAGGTCGCCATGCGGTCTTTGCCGAAGAGGGGCGAGCGCGGGCCAGTCCAAAGGTACCAGAGCCAGTCCGCATCTTCGTTTGCGCGCTCCGCGCCGCGCCGGAAGCAGGAGCGCACGACCCGGTCGAGCGCGTCGAAGAGTTCGCGCCCCGCGCGCTCGCTCCCCTCGACTTCGAGCGAGAGCGGGCGGCCTTCGTCCGACACGGGCACGCAGCCGTGGAAGATTAAAGCCTGATCTCGACGCAGCCACATCGCGCCGTGGCGCACGACCGCGAGCATGTGGTGCCAGAGTCGCGAGCTTGAGACGAACGACTGGCGGACTCTGTCAATGCACACCTCCTCTTCCTTCGAGAGCGCGTAAGGGTCTGAAGCATCGAGCGTCGGTAGATGCGTGTCTAGAAGCTGATGCGTGCGGCCGTCTATCTCGACCGTGCCCGCGTCGAGGTCGATGCGGTGCAAGAGGTTTCGCGACTCCAACTCCCACTCGGGGTGTCGGCGTATCGTCTGACCTTCGAGCTTGAACTGCATGACGGAGGCGGCCTTCTGCATGCGAGCCATCAGAAGCTCGTCACGCGGGCCAGAGTCTTTCACGCGGAAGCGCTCGGCCGGGTCGTCCGCGTAGACTTCGCGTGCGAGGTGTTCGAGCGGCGCGACCGTTACGCCGTAGCCCTCTTCGAGCTGCGATAGGCGGCCATAGCGCAGAGAGATTCGCAGCACGGTCGCGACGAGCGCGGGCTGACCCAAGCACGCGCCCATCCAGGAGGCGTCGTGGTTGCCCCACGCGAAGGAGACGCGCGGCTGTTCGAGCAGGTAGTCAATGACGCGGTCTAGTCGCGGCCCGCGGTCGCCGAGGTCGCCCGCGACGACAAGCTCCGAGACCGTGAGGTCGCGCACGAGTCGAGAGGCGGCGCGCACGGCGGAGAAGTCCAGGTCGTGGCGCGCGAGCGTCTCAATCATCAGATCGACGAACTTCTCGCCGCGCCCCATCAGAGGCTCGAAGAGAAGCTCCTCGAAAAGCTCGCGCCGCTCGGGCGGGAAAAGCTCGCGCAGCTCGGGCAGGCGACGATTGCATGCGAGCGCGCGTGCGATGCGGAACTGTCGGCGCAGCGTGCGTGTGACGAACTCGCGTCGGCGCGCGTCGCCCTCAAGCGTCGGGCGCAGGTGCTCGATTGCCTCGTGCGGGTAGTAGATGACGGCGAGGAGTTGCGCGGTTGCGGCGGCGTCCAACTCGCCCGCGAACAGCTTCTCGACGAGGGGACGCAGAGAGCCCGAGGCGTTGTTGATGATGTGGCGCAGCTTCTTGTACTCGCCGTGAACGTCGCTGACGACGTGGACAGTCCCCTTCGGCAGGGAGAGCGACGCGCGCAGCGCCGCCGCCTCCGCCAGCGCAAGGTCGGCCGTCGTGTAACGCGCCGCCAACGCCTGAAGCAGCGTCAAGTCCGAAGGGTCGAGCCTTGAAGACATCTGTTTCATAACAGAACCGCGAGCGGTAGCGAGTGGGTAGCGATTTTCATCAGGCATGCCTTCATCAAAACGCACACCTGCTCGCTACCGCTCGCGGTTCCGTTATCTCCGCCACTCGTCAATCAGTGAAGCCACCAGCCCCGTCCAGCCCGTCTGGTGCGAAGCCCCTAGCCCCTGGCCCGTGTCGCCGTGGAAGTATTCGTGGAAGAGCAAGAGGTCGCGCCAGTGAGGGTCTGTCTGAAACTTTTCGTAGCGGCCATAGACCGCGCGGCGTCCCGTTTCGTCGCGCGTGAAGATATTGATGAGACGGTCGGCGAAGCCTCGCGCGATGTCGTCGAGCTTTATGTCGGGCTCGCCGGGGACGGGGCTGTCTATCGTGAACTTCTGGCCGTAAGCCTTCGCGAGCTTGCGAAGGGATTCGATCATCATGAAGGAGGTCGGGAACCAGACGGGGCCGCGCCAGTTCGAGTTGCCGCCCTTCAGATTCTCCGTTGACTCGGCGGGCTCATAGCCTACCTGCGCGCCGCCGGAGACGAAAGGGTGCTGCTCGTGAAACTTCGAGAGGCTGCGGAGGCCGTGCTCTGAGCGAAACTCCGAAGGGTCCCAGACGCGCTCCAACAGCCCGCGCATCTGCTCGGGCGTGACCATCGCGAGGACGTGTACGCGCTTGCCGTCGTGCTCTAAGGTAGTCACGCAGCGCTGGACGGTGTCCTGACGGTTGTGGAGGAACCAATGCAGGCTCGCGCCGAAATCTTTGAAGGGCTCTATCCAGTCCTCTTCGAGACGCTCAATCGCGTAGAGCGGGATGAGGCCGACGAGCGAGCGTACGCGGAACTTGTTTACGCTGCCGTCCGCGAAGCGTAGAACGTCGTAGAAGAACTTGTCCCGCTCGTCCCAAAGCTCGACGTTGTCCCCGCCCATCTGCTTCATCGCCGCGCCGACGTACGCGTAGTGCTGGAAGAACTTCGTCGCAAGACCTTCGTACGCGCGATTCTCCTTCGCGAGTTCGAGCGCGATGCGCATGAGGTTGAGGCAGAACATCCCCATCCAGCCGGTCGCGTCCGACTGTTCCAGCACGGTGCCTTCGGGGAGCGCGTGGCTGCGGTCGATGACGGTGATGTTGTCGAGCCCGAGGAAGCCTCCCTCGAAGACGTTGTTGCCCTGTGCGTCAACCTTGTTCACCCACCAGGCGAAGTTGATGAGAAGTTTGTGGAAGCACTTCTCAAGAAACTCCCGGTCGGCGCGCCCCGAGCGAATCCTGTCCATGTTGTAGACTCGCCAGACGGCCCAAGCATGGACGGGCGGATTGAGGTCTGAGAACTCCCACTCATACGCGGGTATCTGTCCGTTCGGGTGTTGGAACTGCTCGAAGAGCAGTAGCCAAAGCTGCTCCTTCGCGAACTCCGCGTCCACGAGCGCGAGCGGCACGCACTGGAAGGCCAAGTCCCAAGCGGCGAACCAGGGATATTCCCACTTGTCGGGCATCGACATCACGCGCATCGAGTTGAGGTGCTTCCAGCGGAAGTTTCTGATCGTCTTGCGCGATTCGGGCGGAGGCGCGGCCGGGTCGTCGCCGTCGAGCCAAACGTTAACGTCATAGAAGTATGACTGCTTAGACCATAGCATTCCCGCCAGAGCTTGACGCTGTATGCGCCGCTCGTCCGCGCTCGCGTTGGGGGGTTGAATCTCGTCGTAGAACTCGTCGGCCTCGCGCCTTCTCAGCTCGATTGTTTCGTCAACTGTGCCGAGTGGGTCTTCGAGGGCTTCGCACGTCAGCCGCAGACGCACGACGACGGAGCCGCCCGCCGGGACTTCGAGGCTCGCGTAATGAAGGCAAGCCTTCGTCCCCTCCGGTTCGGGGTTGACGGCCGCGTGCTCGCCGTTCACGACGTAGCGGTGGAAGGCGTCTTTGACGAAAGGCTTTCGGCTCGTCGCCTGTGCACCCCAGATGCGCGGGTTGTTCGTCTCGTTGAAGGTGAAGAGCGGCAGTCCGCCCGCGTCCGCGTAGAGGTGGCGCGCGCCGAGCTTGTATTCGTGCGCGAGCCCTTGCAGCGGGCCGACCGCTTCGTCGTTCGCGATGAGGCTCGTGAAGTCCGCGCCGGAAGGGCCGAGCGTAATCGAAGGCTCCGGTCGCTCTTCGGCGGGCCACCAAGCCCACGTGTTTCGGAACCAGATGTGCGGAAGTATGTGAAGCGGCGCGTCGTCGGGGCCGCGATTGAAGGCTTCGATGCGGACTGCGATGTCTTCGGGGCCAACCTTCGCGTATTCGACGAACACGTCGAAGTAGCGGTCTTCGTCGAAGACTCCCGTATCAATCAACTCATACTCGGGCTCGTTCGCGCCGCGCCTTCGACTCTCTTCGATCAGTTGCGTGTAAGGGAACTCACTTTGAGGGTACTTGTAGAGATACTTCATGTAGGAGTGCGTCGGAGTGGAGTCGAGATAGAAGTAGTACTCCTTCACGTCCTCGCCGTGGTTCGACTCGGAGGCGACGAGTCCGAACATGCGCTCCTTCAAAACGGGGTCGCGGCCGTTCCAGAGCGCGAGCGCGAAGCATAGAATCTGATAGCGGTCGGAGATGCCCGCCATGCCGTCCTCGCCCCAACGATACGTGCGCGAGCGCGCGTGGTCGTGCGGAAAGTAGTCCCACGCCGCGCCGTTCGCGGAGTAGTCTTCGCGCACAGTGCCCCACGCGCGCTCCGAGAGGTACGGCCCCCATCGACGCCACTGGCCCACGTGCCCCTCGTGCGGCTCGCTCAGTCTCTCATGCTCTTTGCTCGCCATGTTTTGTCGAAGGAGTCAGAAGGAGATGTATGGATTTAACGGCCGTTACCTCTACACCGACTCAGGGAGTGAGCGCGACGTGCCGACGGTACGGCGAGCCCTGCCGCCATGTGAAGGCTTCAGTGTAGTAGTGCAGCAGACCCAGATAGCCCGCGAGCAGGAAGCCCGCCGAATGGGGCAGACTGTAGCCGAGCACAGGCGCCGTGATGAACTGCACCAAGGGGTCTGCGAAGCGGACGATGAGATACGTCAGCAGCACGGCCACGGCCGGGCAGACCCAGAAGATGCCGAGCCCGAGCCTGCTCGCTGCGCGGTAGAGCACGTTCCGAGGCTCCGCGCCGTGGCGGTTTACGTCGTGCGTCACGTAGAAGGTGAAGGCGGTCAGGTCATGCACGAGGCGCGGCCCGAGGATGGCTAGGAAAGGGTAGCCGCGCGCGTAGAACATCGCGCTCAGAAGCACCATCAGCGTGTTCGCCCAAAGGTATAGGCGGCCCTTTGTGGTCTTGATGCGCGGGTGGCAGAAGAGCGTCAGCACGACCGAGAGCGCCGCGAGCGCCCAGAGCACGCCGCGAAGCAGGTCGGCGCTTGCGGTCGAAAGCTCTCGGTCAGAGTAGAGCGGGTAGTATAGAACCGAGCCGAGCACGACGAGCGTCAAGCCCCATGTGTCGTAGAGTCGTCCGGGGAGGCGGCACAGGCCCTTGCCGACGCCGACCTGTTGCTTGAGGACGTGTATGACCGTCACGACGCCGACCACGGCAAGGAAGAATCCGTTGGGAATGAAGAGACTTCCACCGCCGAAGAACGCGAGGATGAGGAGCGTCAGCAGAACGAGGCGCATACGGTATGCGCGGAAGTATTTGCCGTTCGTGGCGAGGATGACCGAGCTTGCGACGATGTGCGGCGTCCCGAAGAGTAGTTGAAAGAGGAAATATCTCTGTGGATTCTTGGGCAGCGCGCGGGACAGAGAGCCGCCCCAGAACATCTGGTCGAGAAACATCGCGAGGACGCAGAGCGGCAGGACTGCGTAGATGCCGAGCAGGAAGCGCGAGGAGATTGCGACGCGCGGCACCGTGCGTGAGTCGAGCGCGGCAGCGGCCGTCGCGCTCTCGATTCGCCCGCCCGCGTCCAGCGCCGGATAGACGGCCGTTCGTTCCATCATGCGCTCCTCCCCGTCTTATAGCAGTGTGCAGGTAAGTGAAACCGAGAGAGAGTTAAACCACCGCAGACACAGAGGCGCAGGCTACAAGCCTGAAGCCGTGTCTCTGTGTCTGTGGTGGTGAACTGCCTTCATACTCACTCAAGTGAAGCTTACCTACTTCCACGTTTGACCCTTCCACTCTTCTCTTAACCTTCGAGCTTCGCGGCGGCTGCGCGGTCAACGTACCAGCGAAGCGCCCCTTCGCGCGGCCCGATAATTTGAGAAGGAAGACGCGCGGGATCGTGTGGGCCGTTTAAGACTTCGCGCAGGCGTTCGGCCTTCGACGCGCCCGTGACGAGGAAGACGACGCGGCGCGCGGCGTTGATTGCGGGAGCGGTCAGAGTTATGCGCCACGCCCCGAGCTTCTCGACCCAGTTGGGCGCGACCCACGCGCGCGACTCTTCGAGCGCGGCCGTGTTTGGAAAGAGCGAGGCCGTGTGGCCGTCGTCGCCCATGCCGAGGAGGACGAGGTCGAAGCGCGGCCACTCCGCTTCGCCGAAGAAGCCGCGCATGACCGACTCGTAGTCGCTCGCGTTCGCCGCGGCGTCGCCGAGGCCCTCTATGCGGTGAACGTTTTCAGAAGGGACGGGCACGTGCGAGAGCAGAGCCTCGCTCGCCATGCGGTAGTTGCTCTCGGCGTGGTCGGGCGGAACCGTCCGCTCGTCGCCGAAGAAGATGTGTACCTTCGACCACGGCACGCTCTCACGGTAAGCGTCGGACGCGAGAAGCTCGTAGACGCGGCGCGGCGTCGTGCCTCCCGAGAGCGCGACGGAGAACGTGCCGCGCTCTTCGACTGCTTCACTAGCGAGTCGCGCGAAGACTTCGGTGGCTGCACGCGCGACAGCCTCCGCGTCGTCGAAGACTTGAACGCCGTGCGCCTCTTCCGTGTCGCCCGTAGGGCTCATAATGTGAGTCTTCAGCCTTCGCCCATCAGCGCGCGTCGGCCCGCGCCGTAGAGCGCGGTCTTGTCGTCGAGTATGACGCGCACGGGGATAGACATGACAAGACCGGACATGCGCCCCTTGTCGCCGTAGTTGCGCATGAAGGAGCCGTCCCTGAGCTTGTCGAGTATCTTCGGCGCGATGCCGCCGCCGATGTAGAGCCCGCCCGTCGCCTTCAGAAGCAGCGCGAGATTTCCGGCCATCGCACCGTAAATCTCTACGAACATCTGTAGCGTCGTCGCCGCAAGCTCGCATCTGCCTTCGAGCCCCGCGCGCGAGACGATCGCGGTCGGGTCGCCGTTCACAATCTCTTCGGCGAGCCACGCGGGCTCTTCGCCGTAACCACGGTCGCGCAGGAACGAGTAGATATTGAAGAGGCCGAGGCCCGACAGCACGCGCTCGTAAGAGACGCGTCCGCCGACCTTCTCGTGCAGGTATGCGAGCATCTCGAACTCGCGCGTGTTGCGCGGCGCAAAGTCCATGTGGCCGCCTTCGGAAGGCATCGGGATGAAACGGCCGCCGTCGTTAAAGATTCCGGCCATGCCGAGGCCGGTGCCCGCGGCGATGAGCGCGCGGTGGCCCGACGGGTCGGCCTCGCCCTCGTTGAGCGTATATAGCTGCTCGGGGCTCAGCTCGCCCAGACCGAAGGCAGTGGCTTCGAGGTCGTTGATGAGCTGCACCGAATGAAGATTGAGCGCGTGGGCGAGGCTCTCGTCGCTAACCTTCCACGCGAGGTTCGTCGCCTCGACGCGGCCGCGCACGACCGGCCCCGCGACGCCGAAGCACGCGCTCGTCACCGCGTCGGGCTTGTAGGCCGCGACGAAGTCTTCGAGTATCGCTTCGAGCGAGTTGTAGCCGCCGCTCGGAAAGCTCTGCTGCACGACTATGCGGCCCAACTCGCGCCCGCGCGCCTCGAAGAGCGCGACGTTCGTCTTAGTCCCCCCGATGTCTCCTGCGATTATCATGTATGAAGGCCGACTCCCACTGTACGTTTCGAGTGAAGAACTCAAGCGGTGGCCGCAACGAGCATGCGAGCGGCGAGCGCGACCGAAGTCTCATAGACCATGTCGCGCGAAAGAATCTCAAGCTCCGCGCTCAGGCGCTGCCCCTCCGTCCGCGCCTCGTAGGCGAGCACGCGCCCAACGTCGGCGCTTCCCTCGCGGCGACGCACGCCCGTCTCAAGCTTTCTCGCGTTCATGTGCAGCACGACGTAGAACTCGTCGCCCGCATGCGTAGAGATGGTGAGCGACGTTATCCAGCCGTCGCGTCCCGCAATGTCGTCCGTCGCCGAGAGCAGAGCCTCGACCTCTCGCCCCTCCTTGTCGCGAAGCGAGAAACGCGCGCCGCTGCCTTCGAGCGTGTGCCCGTCTTCGGTCACGTCCCAGCCGAGGCACGAGACTATCCAGCCGAGCGCGAGCAGAGCCTTCGGCGCGACCGATTCGTGCGCGCGGTCGGGCGGGTCGTATTCGATTTGGATTCGCTCGACGTGCGCGAGCGAGTCGCGGTAGTCCGAAACGTCCCAGAAGCTCGCGACGAGAGAGCGCCACGAAGTGAGCCGCCCCCAGTTGAGGTCGCTCAGGTGCATGTGGCCGCCCGACAGCACTTCGGCGAGCCGCAGAAGGTCTTCGTGCGGGCGGTCGAACGAGGCAGAGTCTATCACGACGCGATCCGCCATCGCCGAGAGCCTGTCGAAGAGCTTGTCCTCTTCGTGCGGGATGTCCTTCCACCAGAGGAAGACCGGCACGTCTGGGACAAGCAGCGGCGCGACCGCCGTCGAGACGTTCTCGACCGCCGCGCCCTCGGCCTCAATCGTTATCTGCTCGCCGCAGATTCGCTTCGACCCGCGCGTGGAGATTTGGCATCGCGTCGAGGCGTAAGCGTCGAGCCGCGCCTCTTTCGATTCGCGCTCGGCGGCGATGAGGATTGCGCGACAGGGGTGACGCTCGACGACCGTCTCTAAAAGGTCGTCGGCCTCGGCACGCTCTTCCCCACTCGCCGCGTACACAATCAGATTGAGCACGCACGCGCGCACGACGCCCGCGTGTTGCCCCTCGCCTTCCGACGCGGACATCTCGGCCCACATCGCCGTCAATTCCTTCTCGACCTTCGACGCGTCAACGCCGCGCTCGACCGAGAGATGATTTGTGCTCTCCTGCGTGCTCATCGGCTTAAGTGCTACGGGCGACGCCAGTGTCGGCCCTGTCGTTCGAGAATCTTGGAGGTCTCTTCCGGCCCCCAACTTCCAGCCTCGTAGTTCGGGAAGTTGGCTTCGTCTTTGTGCGCGGCCCACTCGTCGAGGATCGGCATGACGAGTTCCCACCCGCGCTCGGTCATGTCTTTGCGCGCGTAGAGCGTGGAGTCTCCGAGTATGCAGTCGAGTATCAGTCGCTCGTAGGCTTCGGCGAGTTGGACGCCGAACGACGCGCCGTAGCGGAAGTCCATGTTCACGTCGCGTATGCGCGTGACCTGTCCCGGCACCTTCGCGGCGACGCGCATCGTGATGCCTTCGTCGGGCTGTATACGTATGACGAGCTGATTGGGCGACACGTCCTCCATCGCGCGGCCGAAGAGCTGATGCGGCGCGGCCTTGAACTGTATCGCGATTTCGGTGACGCGCTTCGCGAGTCGCTTGCCCGAGCGTATGTAGAAGGGCACGCCCGACCAGCGCCAGTTGTCGAACCACATCGTCAGGGACGCGAATGTCTCCGTCACGGAGTCGCCTGCTACGTCCTTCTCCTCACGATAGCCGGGCACGGGCTTTCCGCCTATCGAACCCGCTCCGTATTGCCCGCGCACGCACTCGGCGCGCACGCGCTCGGGCGTGAACTCGCGAGCCGTATGCATGGCCTTAATCTTCTCGTCGCGCACGTCCTCGGACGAGAGCGAGGCGGGCGGCTCCATCGCGACGATTGAGAGAACCTGAAAGACGTGGTTCTGAATCATGTCGCGCACGACGCCGGACTTTTCGTAGTAGCCGCCGCGCCCCTCGACGCCGACCGTCTCGGCATTCGTTATCTGCACGTGGTCAACGTACTGCCGGTTCCACATCGGCTCGAAGATGCCGTTGGCGAAGCGGAAGACGAGTAGATTCTGGACGGTCTCTTTGCCGAGATAGTGGTCTATGCGGTAGACCTGCGACTCTTCGAGGTGTTGAAGTATTTGACGATTGAGGTCGCGCGCGCTGTCGAGGCTCGTGCCGAAGGGCTTCTCGATGATGACGCGAACCCAACCCTTATCCTGTTTGGTCAGGCCCGCCGCGTCCAACTGCTCGACGGCCTCTGCGTAGAACTCGGGCGCGGTCGAGAGATAGAAGAGATGATTCCCTCCGGTGCCGCGCTCGCGGTCTACTTCGGCGAGAAGTTCGGCGAGCTTCTTATAGTCATCGGGATTGTTGATGTTCGACGGAAGGTAGTGCATCCCCGCCGCGAACGAGTGCCACACCTCTTCGTCAACGCTCTTCGCTTCGGAGAACTCTACGACCGACTCCTTCATCTTCTCGCGGAACTCGTCGTCGCTCATCGGCGTGCGGCCCAAGCCCACGATTGCGAACTCGGCTGGCAGAAGTCTCTCCTGCACGAGCCTGTAGAGCGCGGGTATCAGCTTCCTCTTCGCCAGATCGCCCGACGCGCCGAAGATGACGACCGCGCACGGCTCGGCCGCACGCTCAAGCCTCATCCCCGCGCGCAGTGGATTCTCGACGGTCGCTGCTTCCATCACTCAATCCCTTCGGGAATGATAAGTGATGAGTGATAAGTGGTGAGAGAAAGCAAGGGGCATGCTCCGCTCTCTCTTATAACTTATCAGTTATCACTTATCACTTAGCTTGTTTCTCCAAAAGCTCTTCCCACTCGGTGTGGACTGCGCCCGAGTCTGGGCGGTCGGCGCGCACGTATGTGTGCGAGCCGAAGAAGTCGCGCTGCGCCTGCGTGAGGTTGAGCGGGAGTTCGGCCGTGCGGTACTCGTCGAAGTAGTTAATCGAGGCGGCCATGCCGGGGACTGGTATGCCCGCACGCATCGCCGTCGTCACGGCGAGACGCCAGTTCGACTGGGCGCGCTCGATGTATGCGCTGAAGTCCGGGTCGAGCAGAAGATTCGGCAGGTCTGCGCGGCGCGCGTAGGCGTCCTTAATCTTGCCCAAAAACTGCGCGCGTATGATGCAGCCGCCCTTCCATATGCGCGCCGTCTCGCCGAGATCAATGTTCCAGTTCCAGTTCGCCGAGCCCGCGCGTATGAGGTTCATGCCCTGCGCGTAGGAGCAGATTTTCGATGCGTAGAGCGCGTCGCGTATGGCCGCGAGCATCTGCGCTCTGCCCTCCGGCCCGTCCACCGAGTCTGGCCCTTTGAGATGCTTGCTCGCCTCGACGCGCTCGGCCTTGTGCGCAGAGATGTTGCGCGAGTCCACGGCCGCGTTGATCGTCGGCGTCGTGATGCCGAGGTCTAAGGCGATTGCGCTCGTCCACTTGCCCGTCCCCTTCTGCCCGGCCTCATCAAGTATGAGGTCAACGAGGGGCTTGCCGGTCTCTGGGTCTTTGACGCGCAGAATCTTCGCGGTTATCTCTATCAGGAATGATTCCAGGTCGCCGCGGTTCCACTCGTCGAACACGTCCGCCATCTCGGCGGCCGACATGCCGAGCACGCGGCGCATGAAGTCGTAGGCTTCGGCTATCAACTGCATGTCGCCGTACTCGATGCCGTTGTGAACCATCTTGACGAAGTGGCCCGCGCCGCCCGGCCCGATGTAGGTGACGCAAGGCCCGTCGTCAACCTTCGCGGCTATCGCCTCCCAGATGGGACGTATCTGCTCATACGCCGCGCGGTCGCCGCCGGGCATCAAAGACGGCCCCCAAAGCGCGCCCGCCTCGCCGCCCGAGACGCCAGAGCCGATGAAGTTCAGGCCCTCCGTCTTCAACTGCTTCTCGCGCCGCTCCGTGTCCATGAAGTACGAGTTGCCGCCGTCGATGATGATGTCGCCCTCTTCGAGGTAGGGCTTTATCTGATTGACAGTCCAGTCGACGGGGTCTCCCGCTTTGACGAGGAGGATTATCTTTCGCGGACGTTCGAGTGACTTGACGAACTCCTCGGGCGTGCGCGTGCCTATGAAGCGCTTGCCCGCGTTCTCCTCCATGAACTTCGTGACGCGGTCGGGCTCATCCTTGCTCGGCGGGCGATTGTAGACGGCTACCGAGTAGCCGTTGCGCTCGATGTTGCGCGCCAGGTTCTCGCCCATCACCGCCAGGCCAATCATGCCTACCTGCGCGGTCTTCGGTGTCTGTTCGGGTGTAGCCATAACTCTCCTCGGAACGCGGAAGTATGAACGCTGAATGATGAACCGTCGAAGGCAAGCCTTCAGTTCATCGTTCAGCGCTCCGCGTTCAACATTTAACTTGCTCCCGTCGCTTCGGAGACGGGCAGGGCTTCGAGCACGATGTCGTAGAGGCGTTTGAGCCCGACGGTCGCGTCCGCGCCGAGTTCGACGCGGACGGCGCGTCGGCCGCGCGTCGAGAGCGAGCGGAAGTCGCCGAGCGCCTGCGCCTGCTTGAGCGTCGAGAAGGTGAAGGGCTCGTCGGGTATCTCAACGTCGCGCGCGTCCCCGGCCGTGAGCTGCATGAAGACGCCGCTGGCCGGGCCTCCTTTATGCAGTTGTCCGGTCGAATGGAGGAAGCGCGGGCCGTACCCCGTAGTCGTCGCGCAGCGCGTCGCGTCGCGCAGGTGCGTGCGTATCTTCTGCACGACCGCCTCGTTCTCTTCGGTCTCTTCGAGGTAGTCGAGCAGCGCGATGTAGTCGCCCGCGCCCGCGCGCTGAAGGTGCGCCTTTATCGCGGCGACAACAGAGTCGCCGGGAAGCTCGGCGCGCGTACGTTCGTCCGCGTAGACCGTGAGCGTGCTGTCAGTCGCGAGGACAGCCTGCTCTTGCAACGTGCCATTCTGTTTGAAGTAGTCGAGCAGCTCTTTCGTCGCGTCCTTCGACTCCTGCACGTTCGGCTGGTCGAAGGGATTTATGCCGAGACGCCAGCCCGCGAACGCGGTCGCGAGTTCCCAAAGGAAGAACTCTTCGCCGAGGTCGTAGGTGTCCATCAACGTGCGATAGACGACCGGATGACCGGCGGCTTCGAGCGCCTTGAGCTTCGACTCGGTCTCGCTGTCGAGCTTGCCGACGGCGATTGAGACGAAGAGGCGGTCGTCGCCGTAGACGCTCGGCGCGCCCAGAGGCTCGCCCGCGACGGGCACAATCCCTTTGCCCTCCTTGCCCGTGCTCTCCGCGATGAGCTGTTCGACCCAGAGGCCGAACGACTCGACGCGCGGGTCGGCGATGATGGTCAGCTTGTCGCGGCCCGCCTTCGCGCACTCGCCGAGGATTGCGCCGAGTCGCGCGGCGGGGTTCTCGGACGCGGGCACCACCTGCGAGCACGCGTGGACTGTGCGCTCGGCTCGGTCGAGCAGCTTCTTGATATCAACGCCCATCAACGCGGCCGGAACCATGCCGAAGTAGGAGAGCGCCGAATATCTTCCGCCGATGTCCGAGGGGTTCAGGAAGATGCGCCTGAAGTGGTCGCGCTTCGCGTCCTCCTCCATCTTCGTGCCGGGGTCTGTGACGGCTACGAAGTTCTCACCCGGCTGCTCCTTGACGCCGCCGACCTGCCCGTACCAGTAGCAATAGAACATCAGAGGCTCGGTCGTCGTCCCCGACTTGGAAGAGATGACGAAGAGCGTGTGCTCAAGGTCAACGCGGTCGCGTAGGGCCGCGACTGTGTCGGGGTCTGTCGAGTCGAGCACTAAGAGTTCCGGGTAGCCCTCCTGCCTGCCGAAGGTTCGGCGCAGGACTTCGGGCGCGAGCGACGAGCCGCCCATACCACAGAGCACGACGTGCTTGACACCGCTCTCGTTGCGCACGCGGTCGGCAAAGGCGATTAACTCGTCCTCGACGCCAATCATCTTGTCGGCCACGTCGAGCCAGCCGAGCGCGTTCCTGATGACCTTCTGGTGGCCCTCGTCTTCCTTCCAAAGTGCGGCATCTTTACGCCAGACGCGGCGCATCACGTCGCCTTTTTCGGCTTCGCGAATGGCCGCACTCACCGCGTCAGCGTATTTTCCCAGGGAGGCGACAGTCCTTTCGTTTATCCCGGAGAGCAGGGCGTCGCGCTTCGCCTCAAGCGATTCGGCGAGCGTGTCGAAAGATTTGACGAAGGCGTCGAGCCCGTCCTTCTGTAGCTTCTCGGTGACGGCCTTGAGGTCGATGCCGACTTCGGCAAGCTGGCCGATGAGAGCGCCGCACTCTTCGAGTCCCTCTTCGAGCGTGAGCGCAACGACGCCGTGGTCGCGTATCGCCGTGTAGGTCGCGGGCGGCACCGTGTTCACGGTCTCGGGGCCGATGAGGTTGTCAACGTAGAGCACGTCGGAGTATTCGGGATTCTTCGTCCCCGTCGAAGCCCAGAGGCAGCGCTGCACCTGCGCGCCCTTCGCCTTCAAATCGGCGAAGCGCGGGCCATGGAATATCTCCTTGAACTTCTTGTAGGCGAGCTTCGCGTTGGCGACGGCCGCGCGACCGCGCAGGCGTTTGAAATGCTCCGCCTCTTCGGGCGTCGCGGCGTGGCGGGCCTTGTCGTCGAGGTCTGCGTCAACGGCCGTGTCTACGCGCGAGACGAAGAAGCTCGCGACCGAAGCGATGTGGTCAACACTCTTCCCCTCGGCCGCGCGGCGTTCGAGGCCGCGTATGAAAGCCTCCGCGACCTGCGCGTAGTTCTCAATCGAGAAGATCATCGTGACGTTGATGTTGACGCCGCGGTAGATCGACTCCTCGATTGCGGGAATGCCCTCCTGCGCGGCGGGAATCTTTATCATCACGTTCTTCCGGCCGAGCCGTTTGAAGAGGCGCGTCGCCTCGTCAATCGTCCCCGCCGTGTCGTACGCGAGCTTCGGGCTGACTTCGAGACTTATGTATCCGTCGAGCCCGTCCGTGCGCTCGTAGACGGGGAGCAGGATGTCCGCGGCGTTCCCGATGTCTTCGGCGACGAGGTCTTCGTAAATCTCCGAGACGCCTTTTCCGGCCTGCACGAGACGGCGTAGCTGCTCGTCGTAGTCGGCGGAGCCGGTGATGGCCTTCTCGAAGATAGTCGGATTCGAGGTGACGCCGCGCAGGTCGTCCTCCTCGATCTTCTTCTGTAGGTCGCCGCTCGTAATCATCGCGCGGCGAATGTTGTCGTACCAGATGGACTGGCCGAGCTTCACTATTTCTGTCAGGCGATTACTCATCTCTCACCTTCCGGAAAGAAATCTGGGCGGGCCTCGCGCCTCGCCCGGTTTGGAACTGTTGGGCGCGAAAGTGAACCTTTCAAACTAGGCAGTTGAAGTGGCGGGATACTAACACATGACCGTTTGGGCGTCCAACGAATGTTTAGGACTCGAACTAAGTACGGTATCGGAACTATAGGCGGGGCACATCGCGGTGAGAAAAATTCACAGGGATGGACAGGGTGGACAGGATTTAAGCATCTGCTCTTATCCTGTCCACCCTGTCCATCCCTGTTAAAAGCGTCGTTGGCTTCGCTTAGGGCTGTGCGGCAGCGGACTCGCCGCTGAAGACCGCGTCGTCGGTCTTCACGCCGTAGGTGACGGTCAAGACCTGCGACTCCTCAATCTTGCGGTCGCCCTCGTAGAGCACCGTTCGATAGGGGACGAGCGTGCCCTGCACTACGCGGTAGTCGTGGAATGTACGCCTGTACTTGGTCGGGGGTGCGCCGGCCGCCGTCTGCTCTTCGTATTCGAGCCAGAGGATGCGGCCCGACTTCGAGCTGATGTAGTAGCGCGTCGCGCTCCCGGCCTTGTCCGAGAGTTCGAGCACCCACAGCTCAAGCCCCTTCTGGCTCTCGTTGCCGACGAACTTGAGGGTCGCGCCCGTCTCCTTGTAGCGCAGGAGCGCGTCGATCCCGTGGACGCGGTCGGACATGATTGTCGTCACGTCCGCCTCGCGCGGCGTGAAGGGCGTGCCGCGCAGGAGGCCCGTCACCTTGCCGTCCGTGTATATGAGCGAATACTCGACCGTAGGCAGGCGCTGGTCAAGACGAATCTTGTCCTTCTCGTAGGTGTCGCCGCGCTTGAAGGTGCGCGCGTACGGGATTGACTCGGAGCGGCCGTCCTCGGCCGTGCGCGTTATCGTCCCGCGCTCGACGCCGGTACGGCGCACCTGTGCCATGCCCTGACGCGAGCCGAAGACAAGGACGACCGTCTCGGCTATCTGCTCGGCGGTGTAGGTCTTGCCCTTGCCCGTGCGCGCGTCCTCGGCGGGCTTCGACTGTTCCTTCTTGTCTTTGTCCTGCGCGGCCGCGGGGGCTTGTGCGGCCGTGGGCGCGACGGCGAGCGCCGCCAGCAGCGCAGCCACGAAAAAGCGTCGTAACACTGAGCTAGTCTCCATTCCTGACTTCTATCCAAGAGCGGCCGGAGTCCCGGCCCGAGGCCCACAGAGGAGAGGACGCGACCCGTTCGTCGGCGGATTGTAACACATGGGCGCGGCCCGCGAAGTCCGGCGGGGCCGCGCTACGCTCGCGGGCCAAAATAATTGATGCCAAACGCCTTCCGGCGGATGCCCGCTCGGCGCGTTGACAACCCCGCGCGAGAGCATATAGAGTCCTGTGTTTTCATAAGAAACGCAAAAGTCAGCCGTACGAAGCCGGGGTCAGTACACGGACTTCGGGCCATATTTGAAAGGACAGGTGAACCGTGAGAAAAGTTGGAATCCTTGTGGGGCGCGAGAAGACCTTCCCCGTCGCTCTGATTGACAGCATCAACGAGCGTGGGGGCGGCGACGTAATCGCCGAGTTCGTCAAGGTCGGGGGCGTGCGTCACGACGCGCCGCCCTTCTACGACCTCATCATAGACCGCATCTCGCACGAAGTGCCCTTCTACCGCGCATACCTGAAGCGCGCTGTTCTCGAAGGAACGGTTGTCATCAATAACCCCTTCTGGTGGTCGGCCGACGACAAGTTCTTCAACTACTCGCTCGCGACGAAGCTCGGCGTAGCCATACCGAAGACCGTTCTGCTCCCGCAGAAGGGTTACATCGAGGGCATCACGGGCGAATCTTTGCGCAACCTCGAATTCCCGCTCGACTGGCAGGGTATCGCGGACTACGTGGGCTTCCCCGCCTACATCAAGCCCTTCGACGGCGGCGGCTGGAAGAACGTCTCGCGCGTCGACAGCCTCGAAGAGCTTTGGAAGGTCTACGACACGACGGGCACGCTCTGCATGACCTTGCAGGCGAATGTCGAGTGGGATCAGTTCGTACGCTGCTACTGCATCGGCCAGCAGGAGGTGATGATCATGCCCTACGACCCGCGCGCGGGTTACCTCTCGGGCGAGCAGTACGTACACAACCCCACATACCTCTCTACGGAAGTCGCGGCGCGCGTCGGTCAGGACGTGCTGACCTTGAACCGCGCGCTCGGCTACGACATCAACACGGTCGAGTTCGCGATTAAGGACGACGTGCCGTATGCGATTGACTTCATGAACCCCGCGCCCGACGCGGAACTCGCTTCGGTCGGGCAGTTCTACCACGAGTGGCTGGTCAAGTCCGTCACAGACCTCGTCTTCCGACGCCTCGCCGAGCCGCGCCCCGAACAGCAGTACCGCTGGGACGCTCTGCTCAACCCCGCTCCCGCCACGGGCATCGGCACGCAGGCACTTGCCGCCGCAGCCGCCGCAACGAAGGCGGCGACCGACTCGGTCGTACCGCAGTCCGTGCGTGAGCTTCCCTCGGACATCGCGAGCGTCGTCGGAGACATGGCGAGTCAGGCGTCCGGCGTCGTCTCAACCCTCGTCGGCTCGGTGCTCGACGCCGTCACGCCCGGCCACGACGCAGAGTCGCAGCCCGAGGCGTCGGCGCAGCCCGATGCTCAGGCCGCGGCCAAGCGCGCACGCACAACCTCGACGACGAAGAAGGCGGCGGGGGCGACGACGAAGCGCGCCGCCTCGCCTCGCTCGAAGAAGTCAGGCGCGGACAAGCCTTCGAGCGAAGGCTGACCGAAGCTCGCGTCCTCTTCAAACGTGCAGTGACCGCGCGCCTGACTGTACGCCTCGCGTCCTGACGAGCCCGGCGGGCGTTAACGCTTCGAGCGTCAACGCCCGAAGGCCGCCGCGTTGCGCTCCCACGCTCGACGGCTTGCGCGGTGGTAGGCTCAAGTGCGCCGCACATCGAGACGGCGAAGAGAAGTAAGGTCAGGAGAGCATGCGTCGAGGCGTGCGTCGAGTCCTACGCGTCGTGCAACGAAACGACGAGGCGAGCAGGTTGTTCATGGGGAAGTACTTCGGCGACGTTAAAGCTTCAAACCCGCTTTATGAAGGGAGGCACATTCGGAGAGAATGAATGTGCTGCGAAGAGCCTAACAGAGATTGGCGGGCACCTTCAACGTTTTCGTTGACTCAGGCAGAAGGTTTGCTTCCAGAGCTTTGACTGTGACGCGGGTCATTAGCTGCGCGGTCAGTGCGCGAATGCGGAAGCGGAATGAGACTAGCGCCCCGTTGTATCGCGCGGCTGTCACAATTCCAAATCCCTGCCGCCTCTCATCTTGCTCAGGTAGATGATCTGACCGGTGTGCATCCCGAAATGCTCAACCACGTGATAGACAGCCTCCAACACGC
>JBJMGR010000401.1:0-7160 GCA_045807805.1 Pyrinomonadaceae bacterium
AGCCGATCAGCCCCTCCGTCTCGCCCCTCGTCCGGTTCGCAACGGCCGTCCCGATGGGGACATCTTCAAGACCCGTGTAGCGGGAGAGGAGCAACTGGAAGGCGGCCAGCATCGTCATGTAGAGCGTGACGCCCTCGCGCCCCGACACTTCACGCAGGGAGTCGGCGATGCCCGCGTCTATTACGGACGTGTAGGTGGCTCCGGCGAAGGTCTGGACGGCGGGGCGGGGTCTGTCGGTCGGCAGTTCGACGACGGGCATTTCGCCGCCGAGTTGCTTGCGCCAGTAACTCATCTGCGCGTCGAGCACCTCGCCCTGTAGGCGCTGGCGCTGCCAGACGGCGTAGTCGGCGTATTGCACGGGGAGTTCGGCGAGCGGTGACTCGCGCCCTTCGCCGTACGCCTCGTAGAGCGCCGCCACTTCTTTAACGAGCACGCCCATCGACCACCCGTCCGAGACGATGTGGTGCATCGTGAAGAGTGCGACGTGCTCTTCTTCGGCGAGCTTCAGCAGTTGCACGCGAAGGAGCGGCCCGCGCGAGAGGTCGAAGGGCTTCTGCCCTTCGAGCGCCACGCGGCGGACGACTTCCGCCTCGCGCTCCGCTTCGGCCATCTGCGTCAGGTCAATGTTATCAATCGTCAGCGGCGCGGCCGGGGAGATGACCTGTACGGGCTCGCCGTCCACCGTTGGAAACGTCGTGCGCAGCGCCTCGTGGCGGCGAACGATCTCGGTCAAAGCCTTCTCAAGCGCCGTCACGTTGAGCTGCCCGTTCATGCGAATGGGGAGGGGGATGTTGTAGAAGGGGCTGCCGGCCGTCAACTGGTCGATGAACCACAGACGCTGCTGCGCGAACGACAGAGGCAGCTTTTCGTCACGCGGTACGGGTACGACGGGCGTGGGTTGAAGCCCCCTCTCCTCCTGAAGCGACCGCTCAATAATCGAAGCGAGCGCGGCCACCGTGGGCAGTTCGAAGAGCCGTCGCATCTCCATCTCGACGCCGAACACGTCGCTCACGCGCGAGACGAGTTGCGTCGCCAGAAGCGAGTGGCCGCCGAGTTCGAAGAAGTTGTCCTCGACCCCGACCCTCTCGACGTGCAGCACCTCGGCCCAGATGGAGGCCAAGACCTCTTCGACCGGCGTGCGCGGCGAGACGTAAACGCTGACGGGCGCGCCGCCCCGCTCGGGCGCGGGCAGCATGCGGTGGTCTACCTTGCCGCTCGTCGTCAGCGGCAGCGACTCAAGCACCACGAAGGCCGACGGAACCATGTATTCGGGCAGTTGCTCCTTCGCATACTGCCGCAACTCTTCGGTATATATATCGCCGCCGGTGACGTATGCCACCAGACGCTTCTCCCCTTCATCCTCCCTGAGAATAACGACGCAGGACTGGACTGAAGGGTGTGAAGAGACGGCGGCCTCGACCTCACCCAACTCCACGCGGTAGCCGCGCAGCTTGACCTGCCCGTCTTGGCGGCCGACGTACTCAAGTTCACCGTTCGGCAGATACCGCACCAGGTCGCCCGTCCGGTAGAGGCGCGCGCCCGCTTCGTCGGAGAACGGGTCGGCGACGAAGCGCTCGGCCGTCAACTCCTCGCGGTTCAGATACCCGCGCGCGACGCCAGCGCCGCCGACGTAGAGTTCGCCGAGGACGCCGACCGGCGCGACCTGGCCGTGCGTGTCGAGAACGTAGACTCGCATGTTGGCGATGGGGCGGCCGATGGGCGGCACGCGCTCCGTGCCCTCGCAGCGGTGGGCGGTGGCGCAGACGGTCGTCTCGGTCGGCCCGTAGGCGTTGTAGAAATCCCTGCCGTTTGACCAGCGCGCGGCCAACTCGGGCGGGCACGCCTCGCCCGCAGAGACGACTACACGCAGACTCGGGAGCCCCTCTTCAGGGAAGACTGAGAGCACCGAAGGCGGGAGCGTGGCGACCGTGACCCCGTTGTCCCGCAGCAGGTCGGCAAGCTCGCGGCCTCCGGCCGGAGGTGCGGGCGGGGCGAGGCAGAGCGCCGCGCCGTTGCCGAGCGCCATGAAGGTCTCCCAGACCGAGGCGTCGAAGCTCGGGGAGGCGAACTGGAGGACGCGGTCTGAGGGCGAGAGGGAGAAGAGGAGGCGCTGAGCGGCGACGAGATTGGAGAGGCCACGGTGCTCGACCATCACGCCCTTCGGCCTGCCCGTCGAGCCCGACGTGTAGATGACGTACGCGATGTCGGAAGACGAAGCGCTGCACACCGGGTTCTCCACGCTCATCCCCGACACTTCCTCGCAGAAGTCACCGTCGAGGTAGATCGTGTCGCCGCGATGCGGCGGCACGCTGCCCGATAGCCGCTCCTGCGTGAGCAGCACCGCCAGCCCCGTGTCCTCTAACGTCCACGCCAAACGGTCGAGCGGATGGCGCGGGTCGAGCGGAACATATGCGCCGCCCGTCTTGAGCACGGCGAGGATGGCGGCGACCATCTCGGTCGAGCGCTCCATCAGGATGCCGACGAGCGCGCCGGGGCCGACGCCGAGCGAGAGGAGGTGGTGAGCGAGTTGGTTAGCCTTCGCGTTGAGTTCGGCGTAGGTCAACTCCGCGCCTTCGAACCGCAGCGCGACGGCGTCGGGCGTGGCCTCCGCATGGGTCTCAAACAACTGGTGCGCGCACAGGTCGGTGCGCGACGGCGCGGCCGTGTCGTTCCACTCGGAGATGGCGTGCTCGCGCTCCGCCTCTGACAGTAGCGGGAGGAGGGCGGCCTGCGCCTGCGGGTCGGAGACGGCGGCGCGCAACAGGTTGTCGAAGTGAGAAGCGAGACGCTCGATAGTCGAGCGGTCGAAGAGATCCGTGTTGTACGTCCAAGACCCGAGCAGTGTGTCGCCGGTCTCGGTGACGTTCAGGACTAATTCATACTTGGCAGTCTCGCTCTCCGTCTCCACTCTGCTGATCTGAAGACCGGGGGCCTCCAGAGCTTCACGCGGAGCGTTCTGCATTCCAAAGATTACCTGGAACAGCGGGGTGTGGCTGGTGCTGCGCTCGGGCTGCAACTCCTCGACCAACTTCTCGAACGGCACGTCCTGATGCGCGTAAGCCCCTAAAGAAACCTCCTTGACCCTCGACAGCAACTCGCGGAAAGAGGGGTCGCCGGAGAGGTCTGTGCGCATGACCAGCGTGTTGACGAAGAAGCCGATGAGCGACTCGGTCTCGCCCCGCGTGCGGTTCGCCACCGCCGTCCCGACCGGCACATCCTCCAACCTGGTGTAGCGGGAGAGGAGGAGTTGGAAGGCTGCGAGCATCGTCATGTAGAGCGTCACGCCTTCTTGCTTCGACAGCGCCTTGAGCGAGTCGGTGAGGGCAGGGTCAATGGTGGCCGTGTAGGTGATACCGGCGAAGGTCTGGACGGCCGGGCGCGGCCGATCGGTCGGCAACTCGACGACGGGGAGTTCGCCGCCCAGTTGCTCGCGCCAGTAAGAGAGTTGTTGCTCCAACACCTCGCCCTGCAAGCGCTGGCGTTGCCAGACGGCATAGTCCGCGTACTGAATCGGCAACTCTTCGAGCGGTGATTCCTCGCCGCGACTATAAGCCTCGTAGAGCGCCGCCACCTCACGCACCAGCACGCCCATCGACCAGCCGTCCGAGACGATGTGGTGCATAGTAAAGAGCGCCACGTGCTCCTCGTCGGAGAGGCGCAGCAGTCGAGCACGAAGGAGCGGCCCGCGCGAGAGGTCGAAGGGCTTCTGCCCTTCCTGTGCGGCGAGGCTGATGACTTCCGCCTCGCGCTCCGCTTCGGCCATGTGCGTTAAGTCCGTCAGCGGCAGAGGGAATGCCTCAACCGGCCGGACGACCTGCACGGGCTTACCTTCGGCCACGGAGAAACTCGTGCGCAGCACCTCGTGGCGGCGGACTATCTCGGTCAACGTCCGGGCGAGTACGTCCACGTCGAGCCGACCCTTCAGGCGCAGCGCGGAGGGGACGTTGTACGCCGGGCTGCCCGGCATCCACTGATCCATGACCCAGAGTCTTTGCTGTGCGAACGAGAGCGGGATTAGCTGCTGTTCGGAGCTTCCGCGGGTGATCTGGGGTCTCCCGGCTGTTGAGCTGTCGCCGCGCAAACGCTTCTCGACGAGCGCGCGTTGGGCCGGTGACAGGTGGGCTAATCTTCGCGTTAGGGTTTCACTCTTGCTCATTGCTTTTTCCTATCCAGACGGCCATCTCTAGAGGAGCTGCGCCACGTCCGCCTCAGTCATGTTCTCAATTTCGGCGAGGATGCTCTCCTCAAGGATCAAGGCCAGCGCGGCCACCGTAGGTTGCTCGAAGAGGCCCTTGAGGCTGACTTCGATTCCGAAGACATCGCGTAAACGCGAGAGTAACTGCGTCGCCAGAAGGGAGTGGCCGCCCAGCTCGAAGAAGCTGTCCTCGACCCCGACCCTCTCGACGTGCAGCACCTCGGCCCAGATGCCGCACAACTCCTCCTCGGTCGGCGTGCGCGGCGCGACATAAGTATCGACCTCGGCCACGACATCGACCTCGGGCAGGGCCTTCTTATCGACCTTGCCGTTGTGGGTCAGCGGCAGCGAGTCGAGCCACATCACCCGCACCGGGATCATGTACTCGGGCAACTGCCCACGCAGGTGCTCGCGCAACTCCGACCACTCGACCGCGCCCGCGCGCCCGACGGCGTAGGCGACCAACTGCTCCTGCCCGCGCACGATGGCCGCGCAGGACTGGACCGAGGGGTGTGAAGAGACGGCGGCCTCGACCTCACCCAACTCCACGCGGTAGCCGCGCAGCTTGACCTGCCCGTCCCCGCGCCCGACGTACTCCAACTCGCCCGTCGGGAGGTAGCGAACCAAGTCGCCCGTCCGGTAGAGGCGCGCGCCCGCTTCGTCGGAGAACGGGTCGGCGACGAAGCGCTCGGCCGTCAACTCTTCGCGGTTCAGATACCCGCGCGCGACGCCAGCGCCGCCGACGTAGAGTTCGCCGAGGACGCCGACCGGCGCGACCTGGCCGTGCGTGTCGAGGACGTAGAGTTGCGTGTTGGCTATCGGCCTGCCGATGGGAATTGCGCCCGTCGAGCCGTCGCCCTGCTTGAGTTCGTAGACGCTACAGCCCACGACCGTCTCCGTCGGGCCGTACTCGTTGAAGATGCGAACGCCGGGCGCACGCTTCTGCCACCACCCGACGACCTCGGCCGTCAACTGCTCGCCGCCGACGACCAGCGCGCGCGTCGCCGCCGCGACCTCTTCGTCTTTCAGTTGGGCGGTCAGCAGCCGCATGTGCGAGGGCGTCAGTTTAATCAGGCCGTAGCCGCCGCGCGTGCGCAGCGCATCGGCCAACGTCTCGACATCCCCCTCCGGCAGAACGTCCACGTAACCGCCGCTCGACAGAGGCCCGAACAGACTCGTGACCGTCAGGTCGAAGCTCAGAGAGGAGTGCAGAGGCACGCCGTCGCCCGCCTTCAGGCCGTACGCCTCGCAGCTCCACTGGACGTAGTTGGATAACCCACGGTGCTCGACCATCACGCCCTTCGGCTTGCCGGTCGAGCCCGACGTGTAGATGACGTACGCGATGTCGGAAGACGAAGCGCCGCACTCAGGGTTCTCCACGCTCAACTCCGACATCTCCGCCCACCACTCGGCGTCCAGATAGAGCGTGTGCCCCCAGTGCGAAGGCATGCTCCCTGACAGACGCTCCTGCGTGAGCAGCACCGCCAGCCCCGTGTCCTCCAACGTCCACGCCAAACGGTCGAGCGGATGGCGCGGGTCGAGCGGAACATATGCGCCGCCCGTCTTAAGCACACCGAGGATGGCGGCGACCATCTCGGTCGAGCGCTCCATCAGGATGCCGACGAGCGCGCCGGGGCCGACGCCGAGCGAGAGGAGGTGGTGAGCGAGTTGGTTAGCCTTCGCGTTGAGTTCGGCGTAGGTCAACTCCGCGCCTTCGAACCGCAGCGCGACGGCGTCGGGCGTGGCCTCGGCCTGCGCCTCGAACAACTGGTGCGCGAGTTGTTGCGGGTACTCAGTCGTAGTCCGGTTCAACTCGTCCACAATCCGCGAACGCTCCTCTCCGCTCAAGAACTGCAAGCAAGAAATCGCCTTATCAGGCGACGACGACGCCGCTTCGAGCAGCCGCACGAAGTGACCCTGCATGCGCCGGATCGTCTCCGCGTCGAAGAGGTCTGTGCTGTACGTCCAAACCCCGCCGAGTCTTCCGTTCGCGCCTTCCCCGACGAGCACCGCCAGGTCGAAGCGCGCGGCCTCGCTCCCCGTGTGCATCGGGCTCAACTCCAAACCCGGCAGCGTCAACCTCTGTTCCGAGGAGTTCTGCAACACGAGCTTCACCTGGAACAGAGGCGTGCGGCTCGTGCTGCGCTCGGGCTGCAACTCTTCGACGAGTCGCTCGAACGGCACGTCCTGATGCGCGTACGCGCTCAGGCAGACTTCCCTCGTGCGCTTCAACAACCCTTGGAACGTCGGGTCGCCGGAGAGGTCGCCCCTCATCACCAACTGATTGACGAAGAAGCCGAGCAGGTCTTCCGTCTCCCCGCGGTGACGGTTCGCGATGTCCGTGCCGACGACGATGTCCTGCTGGCCCGAGTAACGCGAG
Organism: Pyrinomonadaceae bacterium; assembly: GCA_045807805.1. Classification (GTDB taxonomy): domain Bacteria; phylum Acidobacteriota; class Blastocatellia; order Pyrinomonadales; family Pyrinomonadaceae; genus QHXN01. Next base: position 6,576 of record JBJMGR010000401.1, read on the forward strand.
AGCAGAAGCTGGAAGGCGGCGAGCATCGTCATGTAGAGCGTCACGCCCTCCTGCTTCGACAACTCGTTGAGCCTCTCGCTCAACTCCGCCGGCAGCGTGAAGGACTCGTGCGCCCCACGGTAGCTCTGCACGGCCGGGCGCGGCCTATCGGTCGGCAGATTCAAGATCGGCAGTGCGCCGCCCAGTTGCTCGCGCCAGTAACTCATCTGTCTATCGAGCACCTCACCCTGGAGCCAGCCCCTCTGCCAGACGGCGTAGTCGGCGTACTGGACGGGGAGTTCCGCCAGGGGCGACTCCCGCCCCTCGCTGTACGCCTCGTAGAGCGCCGCCACCTCACGCACCAGCACGCCCATCGACCACCCGTCCGAGACGATGTGGTGCATCGTCAAGAGCGCCACGTGCTCCTCCTCCCCCAGCCTCAGCAGTTGCGCCCGCAAGAGCGGCCCGCGCGAGAGGTCGAAGGGCAGACGCGCCTCCTCGCCCGCCAGCCTTGTGGCCTCCGCCTCGCGCTCCGCCTCCGCCAGGTGCGACAAGTCCGTCACCGGCAGCGCGATGCCCGACGCCGGCTCGACCACCTGTCTGGGC
>JBJMGR010000402.1:0-16329 GCA_045807805.1 Pyrinomonadaceae bacterium
CGAGCCTCCCCCGATGCCGCGCTTCACGGTGCTGCGTCGGCGGTGGGTGGTTGAGCGAACCTTCGCGTGGGTGGGGCGCTACCGCCGGATGAGCAAAGACTACGAGTACCTGACCGAGAGTAGCGAGGCGATGCTCCACTTGGTGATGACGCGGTTGATGCTGCAACGGCTGGCACTCAAAGCCCCGTACGGAGTGGCAAGCCGCCAGAGGTTGGGGTTAAAGCGTTAGCTGACAGCTTTTTAAACAGCCTCTAGGGCCAAATTGAAGAAGGCCAACCTGAATCGTGCCAACCTTCAGGGTGCCGACCTGCAAGGGGCGGATTTGACTGACGCGACGTTGGAAGGGGCGAAACTGTACGGCTCCAAACGGCTGGCGATGATCGTGACCCCCGACCAGCTCAAACGTGCGCTACTGGAAAATCCACTCGAAGCGTGATGTGGCAACCGGCTACAGGTATTGCCGCACCAGCGCGAGCAGTTGAGCAGCCAGCCGCGCTATGACGTAGACGCTGAAGGTCATGAAGAGAAGCAGCATCACTACGGCGAGTATCTGGGGCAGTTGCAAAGGCGGACGTTGCCACTCAATCCCGAACCGTTCGTAGACGGGCCGTAAAGCCGTCTTAAAAGTGGGGACGCCCGGTGCCCAATAATTCTGTCTGAGGAAAGGTGCCTGAAGCCGCCGCAAGCGCGGCGTCCAATCCGGCTCGAAATAGAGCAGGCCCTCCAGACTGATATGACTTTTGAAGGAAGCAAACCGCGGTCGGCGGAATTGATGTTTGGGTAGTTGATGAGGGAACAGCTTCGCGGCCTTTTCTCTGAACTCTTCGTATACGTCACTATCGTTCGGCACCAGGAGCAGCAACCTCTCAGGCTCCACGACCTCTACCGCCGTCAACATCTCCCACCAGAAACCGGCCGTGTTGCCCACGCGCGCCACGACCAGCCGCGCGCCCGCCATCGACGCTTCGACCTTCGACTGCCAGCCCATATGTTCGATGTACATGCGAGCCGCACCAGGATCGGGTAGCGCCTCGCCCGGCTCACCGAAAGCGACGAAGGGGCCAATCTCGTGGATGACCGTCGCCAGTTCCTGCTCTTCGGTTGACAGATTCAAAAGGCGCGAAGTGGTTTCGTCGTCCTTGAAAGGGCGCAGGTAGAGAACGTAGGGGCGCTCGTCGTGCTTCAGCAAATCCCGCGCGCTAATCAGCGTCCTTCTTTGGCGTTCGCGGTATTTGTTACTGAGCCATTCAGTCAGTTTGTAAGTGATGGCGAAGTAGCACCAGAAAGCCAGCCAGAGGAGACTGCTCGGGTAGGCACCGCCCACGACCCATAAGAGCATCGCCGGGATCGTGGCGAAGGCGAGCGACCACGCCAGCGCGATGCATAACACTTCCCAGGTGAATCCTGCGATGGGCCGCCAGTCTCTCTTCAACGCACGGTCTCCCACGCCCGTCGTGCCTTGAGCCTCAGTCGTCGTCCGGCATCTGCTTGAAAGCGGTCTTGATAGACTCGACGAGCTCCTGCTGTGGCGCTGTCAGCAGTTCGCGTGATTGCGCCACTTGAAATCTTTTAAGGCTCAACCGCAGGACGCGCCTAGCTTCGGCCCTCCCAGCCGCGGTCGAGGTGTCGAGTAGCGGAAGGTATTCGGCGGCGACCTCGGCGTACTCCACGGCGGCCTTCCCGTTCGCTATGTCCTCCGTCGGAGCCATGATGTCGAGCAGTGTACGGAGGCGCTTAAGGTCGTAGTCTTTCGGGAAAGAGATCGCTTCGCCGGACATCTTTTTGTCCCGCGCGGCGCCGGTCGGACGCCACGACCGCAGACGGCTCAGCGTGATTGGGATCACCATCGCGCCGGTTTTCTGAAAAGCGTCCTCCGCCTCGGCCTTTCGGTTGCGGGCGAGTAGTAGTGAGGCGCGCGCGCCGTAGAGGGCGCGCAGCGTGGTCAGACACTTCAGGTTCTCCGGGTCGTCCTCACGGAGAGTTTCAAGATACCCGATGGCGTTGTTGATGCGCATTTCCCTGATGGCGGGGTCGTTCTCGCCGATCGGGGTGTTCGGATCCAGCGCCGTCGCCGGGAGCATTTCCGCGCTGGCGTTCAATGCGAGCTGGGCATTGCGGCTGGCCTTCTGCTGCGCGTAGAAGAGTGCGACGCTCAAGGCAGTTAAGACCAGCAGCAGACTCAGCATCGTCACGCCGACGGTCAGCGCGCGCCTGACGAAGCGCTCGTGCTCTCTCTGGCGCAGGTCGTCGTACTCGCAGCCGAGTATCGGCGCGAGCAGACGCAGCTTCTCCTGCTTCAAGAGGCGCAAAGATTTCGAGACGGACGGCGCACGTACGTCGGCCGCCAGCGGTTGCGCCAGCCACTGCTCCGGCCGCGCCTTGAAGAGCGCCTGCGGGAACGCCTCGGCGGGCTCGCCCTCGATGAGGAGCGGCAGAATCCGTTTGCCCCTGCCAAGGTCTTGAAAGAGGGTGATCTCCTGGTTCATCCACTGCGACTGCCGCGCCCGCGGCGAACAGACGACGATAAGAAAACGCGAGCGGCGGAGGGCTTCGATCAGAACGTCATTGAGGTTACCGCTCGCGCGGACTTCGTCGCGGTCGCGGAAGATTTTTTTGAGCCGCCGGGGCGGGGCCGCGCGCCCGGGGTATTTCTTCAGCAGTGAGTGGGGCACGCTGTAGGCTTCGAGAGAGCGATGCAGGCGCTCGGCCACCTTCCGGTCAAACTGTGACTGCTCACCGAGCTTGCGAAAACCGCTGTAGCTGATGAACGCGTCGTAGCTAAAATCCTCGGCGGCCGTTTCGTTGGAAGCGGCGTCGCTGGCTGGCGCGGTGTGTGTGTGGCTTACGGCACTCATGGCTCAATCCGGATGGTCGAAAGAATCTCTTCCAACTCCTTGAATTGTGAACGGCCGGCGGTCAGGGTGATGAAGCAGGCCGTCTTATCGCCGATCAAGTAGACGGCGTAGCCGCGGCGCGGATCGTCATCGTCGTCTCTGTAGTAAGTCACGTCCAGACGCATGGCGTTCAAATTCGCGAACTGCGTCGGGTAGACATCGCTCCTGTCCTCGACGCGCGCCTGCTCTACCAGACCATTAAACCAACCACGAAAAAACGGCTCGCTGCTATCGACGAGCATGTGCGATTGCAGGTCGGCAGAGTCGGTTTTCGGCAGCACCGCCTTGATCGTTAGGATTGAGATGTTGGCGGGTCGCTGCCGTGCGGGGCGTATGACGGTCATGTACGCCCCGTCCTGCTCCTCCCGTTCGACAGCGCAGCCGTCCGGGAGCTTGATGGAAAAGTCGCCGTCCGTGTCGTAGTAATCATTCAGCTCAGTTCCGGCACGGCGGCCCGCCGCGTTTGAAGGCGCGTCCGTCCGACCGGTATTCGCGGCGCCCTTCTGCCCCCTCGAAGGCTTACACGCCTGCGCGAGAGTCAAGGCGAACAGCAGAAGGAGCAGTGCTGGGAATTTGTACGCACTCATACGGACTCCCTGCCGGCCGGCGAAATATTTCGAGGCGGCGCACGAGCTACGCCGCGAGCGTCACCTACCTATTATGCGGCTGCATCGCGCAACGTGACGCCCGGCGGGAACACGCGCGGGAAGTGACGACCGGGAGTGAGCTATTGAAAAGAAGGGTGTCGTGCGATGAGGCGGCGCACGACATCACTTCTGTACTACCTGGAATGGATACGTGACGGCGTCGGACTCTCGATTCGTGTCGCCGACCAGCTTGACCTGATAGCTCCCCGTGGGCAGCAGTCTGCCGGGCAGCAGCAACTCCACGGTGCGGCGCCCGCCGTCGGCCACGGCCTTTAGTTCGTTGACGGTGTACATTTCGATGCCATCGTCGGTCTGGATCACGGCTCGGTACGAGTTTGAGTTGGGACTGTCTTTGTCCAGCCGCAGGTTGAGGAGCAGAAAGTTCTTGCGCTCGTTGACTATCGCGCGACTCTCCTCAACACTTCTGTCGCCCTCCACGCTCCGCTCAAGGTTGGATAAGGGCGACAGACTGATGACGGAGGGGTCGTTGGCGGCCGGGAGGCTCCGTCTATTCAACCCCGCCAACTCCTGCTCGACCTGTAGCCGTTGACTCCTGAACTGCTCAAGCTGAGCCGTCATCTGCCGATTGTAGTAGGCCGTCCAGCCGCCATAGCAGACGGCGACGATGACGACCGCCGCGGCCAACGCCATCCACCAGCGGAAGGAGCGAGTGCCGCCCGCTGGCTCAAGCTTTACCGCCGCGGCCGGGGCCACCTCGGCTTTCGTCTCCACGTACTTTCTCAACGCTTTGGAGAGACGTAGCTCGTGCGTCTGGTCGGGTGTGAGGCGGAAGTTGCTCTCAAATAGCTCAAGCTCGCGGCCAGCCATCAGGCCGAATGCGTATTCGTCGATCAGCGCGACCCGCGTCGTAGAAACCTGCTCTTGCAGTTCGGCGTCGGTGAGCATGCGCTCTTCCAACTGCTCCCGGCGCTCTTCGTCGAGCTCACCCAGCAGAAATCGCCTGACCAACTCACTCTCTTCTTGCGGTCGAGTCATGTAGAAGGTTGTCAGAACGGTTTAGCATGGCCCCGCCGCGCGCACCGACAGTACGATACGGCCATGGGGGGGAGGATGCCATTCTACAGAATAATGAAGATTAAACCATTCCATTACGGTCTGTGCTCTGCTCCACACATTTGCGGACACAGGGGCCTAGCACCTGCCGGATGCGGTACATCTGCGCACGGAGGGCGTTAGCCTGCAAGTAAAGCTGCTCCCTCATCTTCTTCCGCGAGTCGATCTTAGCCTGCTTCATCTCGCTGTAGTAGTCCAAAATCAGGTCACGTTTTTCAGGCGATAGTTCTCCCAGACACTTCTCCAGGCAGTCGAAGTAGATGTCGTCGAAAAGCGGCTCGGGGTCGGGCGGGGGCCGTTTCGCGGACTCCTGCCTGTCGCGGAAGTGTTCGTACTGGACGTATTTGGCGACGGCGTGGAAGTAACTCGCCGGGTCGCCCACGTACGTCGCCGCCAGTTCGCCGACCTTCAGTGCCACCCTGTTAATCGTTTCGTCCGCCAAGCCCTCCGCATCGATGCAATGCTGGCTGATGAACCTCTGGATCAGACCGGCACGGATTAACTCGTACTTATTGACGGCACGCTTTTCGTCCGGGTCGAGCCAGGCGAGCAGTTGTTTGAGCTGCTCTTTGGTCAGGGCGGGATGCGTTTTCATCAGGGAGATGTTCGTTTGTTCGAGTTGATCTGCCTCTTCGTGGCGCGGTCGCTAACGTGCCGCCCTCGCTCTCACGCGCCTCCGCCTCCAAAAGTAGAATCCCGCTGAGAGCAGGAGCGCCGCCCCGAGCACGACCGCCGCGACGCGCCACTTGCTCGCGCCATTGTCCACCCGTGCAAAGTTTCCCTCGTACTCGCCTTGCAGTACGAAGCCCGCCCAGAAGTACGGGGCGCGCCAGCGCTCTTGCGCACGCACCGCCTCTTTGGCGGCCCTAAGCGCGGCGGCGGGGGGCAGCCCATCCTTTATCAGCGCACTGTAGAAGTGTCTCATCAGTTCCGCCGTCGACGCATCATCAACCTTCCACAGACTCGCGATGACGCTTTTCGAACCGGCGTAGATAAAGCCGCGCGTGAGCCCGATGGGGCCTTCACCCTGTATGTTCCGGCCGAGCCCGGTCCGGCAGGCGCTCAGAACGACCAGGTCGGCGGGCAGGTCAAGAGTGTAGATGTCGCGCAGCCGCAGGTAGCCGTTCTGCGGCATGCCCTTTTCGTCCACGAGCGAGAAGACGAGTCCCGACATCTCGGGCCGTTCGCTGTCGAACACCCCGTGCGTGGCGAAATGGACGATGCGATAGCGGCGCAAATCCTCGCCCGTGACCAGCGCACGGTTGGCTTCAAATCCGACCGCCATCATCCCTTCGTGCGGCGGAACCACCGCCATGATGGCTTTGGCCTCGCGGAGCGAGCCAGGCAGACGCGGGATCGGCGGCGGAGAGTCCCCGCCGCTGTGCCCCTCCGTCAGTGCGTTGCGGAGGTACCTCTCTGAAGCCTCATCGAGGGGGCCCGCGCCCGTTTGCCGCCCGCGTGCGCCGTTAACCCTCGGATCGTCTTTGTCGAACACGGGATCGGCAAGGACTGCGACCGCTCCGGCGTCGGGAGTCGGCCGTGCGCCCTCACGGCGAATGGCGGCCAGTATCGAAGCCGACGGCAGGCCGACGACCTCGTGGTCGGCGAGGATGATTCGCTGCTCATCCAGCGTGCCCGGCACCGGCAAGGCGTCGAAGGGAATGCGTTGCAGCGCGCCGTCCATCACCAAGAGAAGCTTCTTCGAACTGAGGCTAGGCGCGACCGGCCCCAGCACCATCTGGCTCAATGCCGAAACCTCTTCCGGGTATGCGGGGCCGTCCGGACGCCCCGGTTTCGCCTTGGACGCCGCGCCCTCTTCGTCGTCCCGACGCCGCTTTGACAGTAGGTCGTAGACCGTGTCGGCCGCTCGCTCCAACTCCGCGCGGCCGGGCAACTCATGCCCGGTAAGGCTGTCTTTGCCGACCGCCCACAGATAGCTCCTTTCGTCGCCGAGTGACAGCTCAAGCAGGAGCGTATTCCCGTCGCGCAGCTCCGCCTGTATGTCCTCAAGGCGCACGAGCCCCGGCTCCGTGAGGGTGGCATAGCGTGGCGCCTCTGCCCGGATGCGTGCCAGAACCGCCTCGCGCTCCTGCGAGAGGGCGTCTATCTCGGCGGAGACCTTCTTAGCCTCGCCCCCGCCGCTGAGCAGCCGCGTCCTATACTCTTCCTTGGCTTCGAGCCGCTGGTGCAGTTCCTGCTCCTGCGCCAGCAGCCCGGCGCGGCCGTCGTCCTCGCCGGACCGGCCCCACGTGAGCGTGTCGAGCAGAGAACGCGCGCGGGCGTGCTCGTTGGCGAGGAAGGCGGCGGCCGCGTAGCCCGCGTCCGGCCGCTGCTGATGCAGTTGCATCAACAGGTCTATGTATAGCTCATAGTGCTTGTGGGCGGTAGCGAAGAAGGAGGTGCGCAGGCTCTGGTTGTCTACGCGTTCACGCGCCGACTCGATGATGCTGATGGACTCCCGGGCCAGCGCGCGCGCCTCGTCGAAGTTCCCAAGGTCACGCCCGGCCAGCGCCATGTTGTAGAGCACCTGTGCTTCGCCGCGTCGATCCTGGCAAGCCTTTATGAGCCCGAGCGCCCGCCGGAAGTAGGTCATGGACTCTTGCGGCAGGCCGGTCTTGCGTTCGATGTACCCGATGTCATTGAGCGAGTAGGCAAGGCCGCGACGGTCGCCGACCGCGCCGTATATCTTCAACGCTTGTCGCAACTGCCGCAGCGCCGCGGGGTAGTTGTTCTCGGCGACGTAGATGACGCTCTGCCCTTTGATGACGTGCGCTTCGATCTGCCGGTCGCCGACCGCGCGGCTGAGTTCCAGTGCCCGCTGGTAGGACGCGCGCGCGTGGGCGATGTCTCCGAGCGCGTAGAAGGTGCGACCGACGTAATAATGGTTGAGCGCCGTGAAGTCAACGTTGCCGATAGCGCTGTAGAGGTCGAGGGCCTGCTGGTAGCTGTCGAGCGCGGCCCGGTAATCACTCAGGTCTTCGTGAGCCTGACCCAGCCCATTGAGCGCCGCCGCCTCTCCCTGTCGATTCCCTATCGCGTGAAAGAGGCGAAGCGCCTTCGAGTGGAAGTCAAGGGCCAACTGCCTGTCGCCGGTGAAGGAGTAAATCCCGCCCAGCGCGGTGAGCGCGAGTGCTTCCCCGCGCCGGTCGCCGACCTCCTGCCACAACTCCAGGGAGCGACGGTAGTTTTTCTGCGCCTCCGTCAGGTCGCCGGAATCGGTGTACGAGTAGCCCATGTTGAGGTGGGCGAGTGCGAGCCCGCGCCGGTCTCCCACCGCCGTCCAGAGTTCAGCGGAGGCGGAGAAGCATTGCAGAGACTTCTCCAGCTCGCTGAGCGAGTAGTATATCTCGCCGATGTTGTTAAGAGCCTGCGCGCCGCGGCGGATTTCGTCTGCGCTGCCGCGGGGCGACGCCCCTGCACAGTCCCGCCGGACTCTCTTCACGTAGCGCAGGGCCTTCCGATTGTCGCCCAGGTAGATGTAGGCGTAGCCGATGCTGTTGAGCGCGTCTAGTGTCCCGCCGCCGTCCCGGCTCTCACGGTTACTCGCCAGCGCCTGTTCGTAATAATCGAGCGCCTGCTTATAGTCGCTGAGTAAAAAGTAGACATCGCCCGCCGCGCGCAGCGAGGCCGCGGCACGCCGCGCGTCCAACGCCTTCCACGCGGCCGCCGCTGCCAGGTACCTGGTGATTGACTGCCGGAGCGCGCCCTCCTCGTAAAGTGACAGCAGTTGCTCCCCTTCGGAGAAGGCACTGGCCGCGGAGTCATACTGACGGTCGGCCGCCGTCGCGGGACGCACACTGCCGGCGGTCAAAACGTAAGGACGCCCGTCGGCGCCCTCGGGCTCCAGCGAGCGAATCTCCAGCCGATGCGTCCCCGTCATCTCGGCCGCGAACGAAACCTCCAGAGCTTCGTCCCGCCGGTTCACGAAGTTAGTGCAACGCTCCCCGTGCGGCGCGCACAGTGTCGCCGCGAGAGTCATGTCGCCTTTATCGATTAGCGCGCGAAAGTGCTCCCCCTCGTTGAGTGTGAACGCGTACGTGTGAGGCGAGCCGGGGCTGAGTTTATCGGAGATGGTTTCGCCGGGATTGAGCGGATGCGTGAAGTTCTGGGACTCTGCGCTGTGCGCGCCGTCTTCCCGGGCGGCCGGAGACTGTAAGCCGACTGCGATAAGAGATAAAGTCAGCAGGAGCGGGCGACTGTATGAGCTGAAGGGGGAATACATGAGGCTTACGTCCAGCTGATTCTTTGAGCTAAAAACTCAACGGCCGCGACCAGTCCCCAAAAGCATCTGCGGTGAGACTTGTGGAGGCCACTTGAGAACACGAGCGCGCTAAGGCACGCCTGAAGGCCAACCAAGACGTTCGCACTTCAGTCCACACTTGATAAATGATATGAACTTCCAGTTACTCGACGGCGGAGTGCGACAGAAGGCAGCAAAGCATGGCCGTGAGTTCGCGAACCCGATCTTCGGGCTAACTTATTTACCACTAATCAGTTAAATATTCAATTTGACGGACGACGCGCATCAAGGGCGCGGGCGCGTCATTTACGACGCGCGCGGCACCGGCCGGCTGTGGCGTGTGTGGGCTGGAATAACAGGCGGGGCCGCGTGTTCGAGATGGCCGAGAGTTTCAACTTCGGCCGCAAAAAAATGTGCGGTGAAGAGAGGCAAGGTCGCCGCACTTCGCCGCACGAAAGGCCGGCGCGGGGAGCGCGCCGTGTGAGTTAGCAGGCGTCTATCAACCCTCCTGATGACTCACTTCGTTGACCAACTCCCCCGCGTCGTTTCTCCTGCTAGGTCTCCCGTACTCACCCAGACCGGGCGTACCCAGCGCTTTCGCTTTACCGTCACCGCCACCCCTTTCAAGCGGGTCTTCTTCCGGCGGCGGCGTGGTCTCTTCCGGGGTCTCTTCCACAGGTGGTTCTTCCGGCATGATGTTCCTCCTCCTCCATCTCAGTGTTCTACGAGTCACGGCAATGCTGCGAGGGCCTGCGACGTTGCTGCGTGGGCGCTCAACGACCGCATGGCCGACCGACCTCTCGCCCTCACACTATCCTATGTTTGTTCCACTTGAAACGTTACCCCGCGGCCGTCACGTTCGGCGTCGCGCGTGCATATTGGGGTGAAGGCTACCGCGGCAGGGCGCCCGGATTCCGAGAGCGGCCGGTGCGCGAGCCCGTCGTCTGTTGAACAAGGCAACGGCTCCACCTCATATGGAACCCACAGAAGAGACGACGACACGACATGGCTGCACGAAAGCGGACGAGCACGTTCCCGGCGGCGGGAGACCATTGACCATCGTCCCTCATCCTCACACGGGGGTGCTGCGGCCGGGGCGCTTAGGGTACTCTTTGCTCTGCGCCTCGGTCGCGGTACACCTCTACGTGACGGCGGCTACCTTCCGGCTGTGGGGCCGCGTCGATGCGACGGAGGTTAACTTCGCCGAACACGTCGAGGCCATACACCGCAGGTGCGATAACGATGCCCGGCCTGAGCCGGCGGCCGGGCCGCAGTCCGCTGAGACCCCGCCGGGGGAGGGCGTGCTGTTGGACACACCACAACTGCCCACTCAGGCTAAAACCCTCACGCCGAAGGTGGCTGCGACGAAGCGCCGCGCGCCGCGCACGAAAGTCCCGCGGCGGCGGCGCGCCCAAACCTCGGCCGCGAGGGGCGCGGCAAAACGCAAGCGGCGCAGCCCGCGCAATGATTGGAGGAAACATGTCCCGCGCTCTTCTCGTCGGATTATCTGAATACGATCACGTCCCGCCGCTCAAAGGGTGCGCCAACGATGCACGCGAGATGGCGGCCGTCCTGCGGACTCACGAGGACGGCGGAGCTAATTATGACTGCCTAGTGCTGACCAGCCCGGGGCCGCAGCCCGTCACGCGGAAGCTGCTGCGTAAGGTCTGGTCCGACTTGTTCGACAACTACGACGAAGACATCGTCTTCTACTTCTCAGGCCACGGACATCCCACCGACGTAGGAGGCTACCTCGTCACGCAGGATGCCGAACCCGGCGACCCCGGGCTGAGCATGAACGACATCCTCACGCTCTCTAACAAATCCACGGCAAGGTCAGTCCTACTGATCCTCGACTGTTGCTTCGCCGGGGGGCTCGGCGACCCGCCGGGCTTACAGAGCGACGGCAGCATTGAGAACCGGGCGCTTCTACGTAAGGGGCTGACGATCCTGGCCGCCTCCAGGCCGGCGCAGACTGCCGGCGAGGCGGGCGGGCTCGGCGTCTTTACCCGCCTCGTGGTCGGCGCGCTGAAAGGCGGCGCCGCCGACGTGCGCGGCAACGTGACCGCAGCCGCCATCTACGCCTACGTGGAGCAAGCTCTGGGGCCTTGGGAGCAGAGGCCCGTCTACAAGTCTCACGCGTACCGCTTCCTACCGGTCAGGCGTTGCGCGCCCTCGGTGCCCGACGCGCTGTTGAGAGAGTTGCCCGTGATTTTTGAGAAGGCCGACGACTCCTTTCAGTTGGCACCGTCTTTCGAGTTCACGCACTCTTCGGCCGACCCGGCCCACGTGAAGATGTTCGACAAATTCAAAGCCCTGCGTAACGCGCGGCTGCTGACGACGGACGGGAATAAGGACTTATTCTTCATCGCCCTCGACTCGGGCTACGTTCGGCTGACCTCGCTCGGCCAGTTCTACCGGCAGCTCGCCCGCGACAACAGGATTTGAAGATGAACGTCGGCATCACCGGGCACCAGCAGCTCCGCAATCCTGCGTCCTGGGGTTGGGTCGGTGACCGGCTGGAAGAGGCGATAGCGAAGTCCGGCCCGCAACTGACGGGGGTCAGCTCGCTGGCCGTCGGCGCCGACCAGCTGTTCGCGGCGCTCGTGCTCAAGCGCGGGGGGCGTCTGTACGCGGTGCTGCCCTTCGCTGGATACGAGACGACGTTCGCCGAGGAGGAGCACGAACTGGAATACCGACGGCTGCTGAGCCTGACGGCTAGGGTTGAAATCATGCCCCCGCTGCAAACAGAAGAGCTATCTTACTTAGCGGCTGGCAAACGTGTGATCGACCTCTCGGACATCGTAGTCGCCGTTTGGGATGGGAGGGCTGCGGCCGGAGTCGGGGGCACGGGTGACGCCGTGCAATATGCGATAGATGTTCGTAAGACGGTAGTCCATATCGACCCTTACGGCCGTTTAGTACGCATATTAACTACGTGAGCATTTCCCATGCTGATAAACGCAAATCCTCCCGCGCGGGCCGGGCGTCATCACCGAGGGGTTTCAGCCATTGCCGCACCTCGTTGAGCCCCTCCTCCCCGCACCGCGGCCGCGGCGTCTGGCTCCCCCCGACGCCCGACTGCCGCCGGGCGGTGGTCGAGAGTCGGGGCAGGTCGGCGTGGGGATTCCTCGCCAAGACCACCGACCCGGAGAGGGCCTTGCGCAACCTGCTCGAACGCGACCGGGCGTTCACGGATATCCTCCGCGATGAGACGGCACGTCTGGAATTGCCCGCCGTCGAGGTCGATGCCGCGACGACCGATCACTTTGTATTCGAAGGGTTCACAACGGAGACGGTCGTGAACTCATCTAGAGCCGTTCATGGCTCTGTCTCCGGTCAACTGACGGCTTGGCAACTTCACTTCTACCACAGACCTTGAGCCCGCTTCTTTTTACCTCTTCAAAAGTGAAGTGATAAGCGGTCGGCCGCCTCCCGTTTGACACCGCCCGCCCGTTGAGATTATCTTTCCCGCGTTCGAGCCGAATCTGCCCCGGTCGGCGGCTTCCTAATCGGTCTCACGAGAAAGCTTTCCAACACCTTTTGCCTTTCCGCGGCCCACGCCCGTGCGCGTGAATCTGCGGCGGCGTCCGTTCAAGGCTTATTCACTTCAACCGCACGAACTACACAAACCGTCCGGCCGAGCGGGCGCAGGCAGTTAACTCCGCAAGCTACGAAGGAGAGGATCAGATGAGCCTAGAGCTTTCGCGTCGTACATTCCTGCGTAGGTCTCTGACGGCCGCCGCGGTCGTGGTGGGTTTTGACACGGGGCTTCGGGGCTGGGTGAATGCGGCGCAAGTGGCGCGAGGGCACTACGCGCTGGCCGAAGCTTTCCCGTCGTTCGACGGCAGCCTGCTGACCGACGGCGCCTCACTGGCCGCCGCCGCGGACGACTTCGGCCACCTGGTTCACCGTCAACCTTCCGCCGTGCTGAAGCCGGCCTCCGTCAACGACGTGGTCGAGCTGGTCAGGTTCGCGCGGCGCAACCGGATCAAGGTCGCCGCGCGCGGCCAGGGGCACAGCACGCAGGGGCAGTCGCAGGTCGAGGCCGGCGTGGTCGTTGACATGTCAACCCTCGCCGCGGTTCGAGAGGTCAACGCGGCGGACGCGCTCGTCGAAGGAGGCGCGCGCTGGATCGATCTGCTCCAGCAGACCGTCCCGCAGAGCCTGACGCCCCCGACGCTCGTGGACTTTCTCGAACTGAGCGTCGGGGGCACGCTCTCGCTGGGCGGCATCGGCAGCCAGGCGTTCCACTTCGGGCCGCAGGTCGATAACGTCCTCGAACTGCAAGTGGTCACGGGCGAGGGCGACCTGATGAGCTGTTCGCCCTCGCACAACCGTGCGCTCTTCGACGCGGCACGCTCCGGCCTCGGCCAGTTCGGCCTGATCGTGGGCGCGCGCGTACGTCTCATCCCCGCCCCCCCGAGCACGAGGCTCTACGAGTCTTTCTACGGCGACCTCGGGGCCTTCCTCTCCGACCTCGAACGTTTGATCGACGACGGGCGCTTCGACACCGTGCAGGGCTTCGCCGTGGCGGACGGGTCGGGCGGCTGGCTCTACCAGTTGGAGACTTCGAAATACTTCGCGCCCGGCGACGAGCCGGACGACGCCGCGCTGCTCGCGGGACTCTCCTTCATCCCGGGCACGCAGACCGCGCAGGACGTGCCCTACCTCGACTACCTGAACCGCCTCGCGCCGCTCGTCACGTTCCTGCGGCAGATCGGCGCGTGGTTCGTCCCGCACCCCTGGGTCAACCTGTTCGTGCCGGCCGCGGACGCCCAGACGTTCATCGGCGAGACGCTCTCGAACCTCTCGGCGGACGATGTGGGTCAGGGTCCCATCCTCATCTACCCTTTCAACCGCGACAAGTTCAACGCGCCGTTCTTCCGCGTGCCCGACGGCCGACGCTTCTTCGTCTTCTCGCTGCTGCGCAACGCCCTGCCGCCAACGCCGGAGCGCGCCGCCGGGCTGGTCGCAGACAACCGCGTGCTGTTCGAACGCGCGACCGCCGTCGGCGGGAAGAGGTACCCCTTCGACTCGGTGCCGATGACTAGGCACGACTGGCAGAAGCACTATCAGCCCGCGTGGGGTCGATTCGTCTCCGCCAAACACGCCTACGACCCGGACGGGATTCTGACGCCGGGGCAGGAAATTTTCTAAGCCCTCGGAGGGCGGGAGTGTAAGAAGGTAAGAAAGTCGGCGCCGGGTTAGGGCACGTGGGGGTCTCTAACGGCAGAAGAATCACGTCGTGGTGCCGAAGCAGTCGTCGGCGGCGGGACTAAACCGGAGTGCATTGCGAAAATTATTTTCAAGCGCGGAAGTTCTTCGGGAACATTCTGCTAAGCGGCGACCCCGAACAGCGAAGCGACGAACTTCGCCTACCCTACCGCGTCCCTACCGTCCAACCTTTTCACCTGCCTGTCCGCACCGCGCTTAACGCTTCGACATCTTCAAACATGGGTTCACAACAGAGACGGAATTGAACCCTTAAGTCTTTTCAGTGTGCAGATAGCATCAAGAGGTGGTTTCACAACCTACTACTCGCGAGCTACCAGTGAGGCATGAAGCCGCTGGTGTAGGGCGTTGGCTTGCGGTCGCGGCTCAGAGTCCGAACACTCCCGTCACTCGCTCGGCGAGATCGTCCTCAGTCATCGTGGCGTCAACCTCAATGACGGGCACTCCCAGAAGCGCCGTCTCCGCGCGTAGGATGTCCGTGAACATCCGGTCGCGCTCGAGCAGGTTGCGCAAGGCTCTCTCCGGGTCGGTGGTCTTGGCGAGAAACCCCGACGCCGCCCCGCCCCGACTCTCGACCACTGCCCGACGGAAGTCGGGCGTCGGAAGGAGCCAGACGGCACGGGCAGGTACGGAGAGGAGAGGCTTGACGAGGCGTGGCAACAGCCGGAACCCCTCGGCGATGACACCGGGCTCACGTGGGAGGCGGAGAAGGTCTTCGAGGATCATGTCGAAGACCTCGCCCCGGAACCAGTGGAACGTCTCGAGCATCGTGTCCGGGGGTCGGTTCACCCATCGCTCGTCCATGTCCATGTCCATGAACCTGTGCAGCAGCGGGGAGTCTTCGCTCGTGCTCCGGCGGGCGTGATCCGCCATCACATCGTCGGTCGCGTAAACACGCAACCTGTGCTGAGCCGCGATGCGACGGGCAATGGTCGACTTGCCCGCGCCGCTCCCGCCGCCGATCCAGTAGACGTGTCGGAGTCGTTCCCGCAGCGCCGCACTGTCGTCAGTCTCTTCGTGCCATTCAGGTAACATACTGTAGAGGCGGTGCAACGCAACCTGCTGAGCCTCCGTGTGGCCCCTTCACAACGCACTAGCTCGGGCGCGGACATGTTCGACCAATCTCTTGAGACTTCCCACGCTCTGCACGCCGCTCAGGGCGGCCATCCGGCCCGCGACAAACGCCGGGACGCCGCCGACTCCCAACGCCTCTGCCTCGCGCTCGTCTGAGAGAACGCTCTCTGCAAACTCGCGAGTCTCAAGCGCGAGGCGCAGTGAAGCGCCGCTCAGCCCTAACTCGGTCGCGAGCGAGGTCAGGACTCCGACGTCGCCGATGTCCTCGCCGCGCTCGAAGAACGCACGAAATACTCCCGCGTGATAGTCGTCGAAGCGCCCCTCGGACCGCGCCCAGTGCGCCGCCTCGTGCGCCAGGCGGGAGCGAGGCTGCAAGGGGGGAAGCCGCATCGTGACGCCGAGCCGCTCGGCCAGCGGGTAGACGGAGTTCCTCCACGCGGTCTGCAAATACTCTCCGCGCGGGTCGAGCGTCGGGACGGGTTCGGGGTGCAGCTCGAAGGCTGGCCAGACGGCCTCGACCCCCCGCTCCGACTTCACCAGTTCGTGGACGGCCGGCTCCGCCAGCCGGCAGAACGGTCACACGCAGTCGGAGAAGATTTTAACCCTCACCACACCCATGTCATGCCCTCCCTCATCCGCCATTCCGACGCATTCACATTCAACTCAGATTGACGAGCTAAGAATATGATCACCGCATCATTGAACGCCTGCGGGTTCTCACGCGCCGAACCATGACCCGCATTTGGTATGGTCGCTCTGTCAGCTTTCGGAAGAAGACGAGCAAGCTCATCATTGACGAGTTTGTGAATTCTGATCGTATTTTCGCCGGTGATAATTAGAACAGGCATCGTTAACCTCTTCACCTTATCTTTAGACAAATTGGGGTAAGGGTCGGAAGCTGAAGTCTGGGCACATTTATAAACCGGCCTCTAGGTTGAGCCGACCGTGATGTCCGAGCAACTACCACAAGTCATCGCCCTGGGTCAGCAACTCGACGACGCCGCGCACCAGACTCAACTCGGAGCGCGCGCGACGCCGGGAGCGCACGCGGCGCAACAACGCTGCACGGTCGCCGCGCTCCAACAACGCACAGCCCATCCGCGTCAGCACCAGCAGCGCGAGAGCCACCAGCAGGAACATCCGCGCCCACGCCTCGACGCACGCG
>JBJMGR010000403.1:0-27024 GCA_045807805.1 Pyrinomonadaceae bacterium
ACGGGCACCGCCGCCGCCGCTCAAACCAACGCCGCTTCGCAAAGCGCCGCGACTCTTCAAACTTCATCCGCGCAGGAGCCGCGCGTCTTCCACGTCACCGTCGTAGACTCGAAGGGGAATTTAGTCACGGGCGTGAGGCGCGAAGACCTGAACGCGTTCGACGGCGGCGAGCAGCGCGAGATAGTCTCCTTCGGCACGGACGACGTGCCCGCGAGCGTCGTGTTCCTCATAGACACTTCGTCGTCGGCCTTCGGCGAGAACAAGGGCAGGAGCGGCTCGCGCCGCACCGCCGCGCTGAGGGACGCGGTCTCGGCATTCATGGAGGGCAGCAACCCGTCGAACGAATACTCCGTCATCGCATTCAACAAGAGTCCGCAGAGTCTGCTCGAAGACTCGAAGGATTCGCGGGCCATCCTCGCCGCGCTCGACCGACTCGCCTCCGCAGACCTGAAGGGCTTCACCGCAATGTACGACACGCTCTACCTCTCGGTGAGCAAACTCGTGATGCGCCCGACACGAAAGCACGTCGTCGTTCTGCTCACGGACGGGATGGACAACACGTCGCGCTATACCTTCGCGGATGTCAGGCGCGCGCTGAAGGAGTCTGACGTGATTCTCTACCCGGTAGGCGTCTTCCTCGAAGAGGATTCGCAACTGAACGACAACGGGCGCGCGATTCTTGAGGAGTTGGCGGCCTCGTCGTTCGGCATGGTCTTCTATCCTGACGACGAGGCCGGGATGAAGGCGGCGCTGAAGCAGATGGCGGACGATCTCCGCGAGCAGTACGAGGTGGCGTTCGTGCCTTCCGCGCGCGCGAAGGGCGACGGGTGGCATGAGGTCAGGTTCAAACTCGGCGAGCTTCGCGATGCGCGCGGGCGGAAGGTGAAGGCACGGGTGCTCGCGCGCCGAGGGTTCTACGACGAGAGGGCGCCGCGCCACTGACACGAGATCGCGCCGCGCCGTTGACAGACGAGTTGCGGGCGCTCGCGCGCGTGGTCTATCATTCGCGACGCTTCAGATTGAAAGTTGCGTCGCCCGTCCGCTCCCCCCGACCCCTTCGCACCATTCCATTGAGTGAGCCCAGATGAAAAATGAAACTTCGCGCGACGCGCGCGACACCGAGCGTCGAGCAGATGGTCGTGCCAACGCCGCGCGCCGTCTCGCGCTCTTCGCAATACTGCTCGCGCTCGCGGCCCCCGTCGTCCTGTTCGGCGTCAGGCGCGCGGTCGCGCAGCGTCGCGCCTCAGGCATACAGACACCTGCGCCGCAAGCCGCCGACCCGAACGTCACTGCGGAGGTCTTGAAGCCGGTCGCCGTGGCGTCGGTCAACTTCCGACAGCTCGCCGCGCGGCAAACGTCTGCGCGCGCGGCCGTCGGCAAGGGACAAGCGACTCTGCAAGCCGTACGCACGCCGATTACCGTACAGGACAGCGCGACGGGCGCGGGCTTCACTCCCGGCGGAGACGCGGCCCCGCCCACGCTTGAGCCGCCGCGGGGCGAGGAGGAGGAGGTCGCTTCGGGGCCGCTCGCGGCTTCGCCAGCGCCCGCGCAGACGTTCCTCGCGCAGGAGGACGGGCCGAAGATTGGTACGTCCGTCTTCATAACTCCGCCGAGCCCCAACGGGGCGGTCGGATTCGACAAGGTCTTCACGAACACGAACTCGAACTACCGCATACACGACAAGGCGACGGGCGCGGCACTCTCGACCGTCAGCATAGACGACTTCTGGGCCGCTTCGGGCGGCGCGGGCTTCTACGACCCGCAGATACAGTTCGACCCATACAGCCAGCGCTGGATACTCGCCGTCGCGTCGAACGGGGCGAGCGTCAACTCTTCAATCGAGGTGGCCGTCTCGCAGACCTCCGACCCGCAGGGCTCTTACAACCTCTATCGCTTCAACGTCGCCGCAATCATCGGCGGCCTGCCGTCGTCGGCCGACTTTCCCATGCTCGGCTTCAACAAGAACTGGATAGCCCTCGGCTATAACATGTTCACCAACTCGACGGGCGCATTCGTTGACGGGCGCATACTCGTCTTAGATTACCCCGCGACGCGCGCGGGCACGCTGAGTACGAGCACGCTCTTCCCGAACTTCGGCAGCCTCAACGAGCATCCCGTCACGACCTACTCCGCGACCGAGAACAATCTCTACGTCGTCAAACACATTTCGAGCGGCTCGGCCACATATCGCGTCGATACGATAACGGGGACGCCCTCGTCCCCTTCAGTAACCACGGGCGCGACTAAGGTGCGGACGGGCGGAGGCTGGGCGCAACCCGGTGGCGACATACTGCCGCAGCAGTGCGTGACCGGCTCGCCCGTCGCGACCTATCAGTGCCCACCCTCGCCGCACTTCCTCGCCGCGTCCGACTCGCAGGTGCGCTCGAATCCCGTCTTCCGTGACGGCAAGATTTACTACGCGCAGACCGTCGGCCTGCCCGCGGCCGGGTTGACGCACACGGCCGCGCAGTGGACTGTGCTCGACGCATCCGCCGCCAACTTCGCGAACTTCCTCGACGGCGGGCGAGTCGAAGACGCGACGGCCACGAGCGCCAACGGCGGCCACTGGTACGCCTACCCTTCCATCAACGTCAACAAGAACGGCGACGTGCTGATGGGCTTCTCCGAGTTCCAGTCGAACGACTACGTCGATGCGGGCTACACGTTCCGCCTCGCGTCGGACGCCGTCGGTACGATGCGCGACCCCGTCACCTACAAGGAGGGCGAGGACTACTACGAGAAGACCGCCGGGGGAACGAGTAATCGCTGGGGCGACTACACACACACGGTCGTAGACCCCTCGAACGACCGCGACATGTGGACGATACAGGAGTACGCGCGGCAGCGCGTGAGCGCCTCGAACGGGCTCGGCACGAACGACTCGCGCTGGGGAACTTTCTGGGCGAAGGTCGCGGCGCCCGCCGGAAGCGGCGAGTTGATTATCTCCGAGTTTCGTCTGAACGGGCCGGGCGGCTCGACCGACGAGTTCGTCGAAATCTACAACAACACAGACGCGCCCATCACGGTCGCGACCGCCGACGGCTCGGCGGGCTACGCGCTCGTCTCGTCCTCTCTCACTTCGCTTAACGACGGCACGCCCACGCTTCGCTTCACCATCCCGTCGGGGACGACCATACCCGCGCGCGGCCACTACCTCGGCGTCAACTCCGTCGCATACTCGCTCGCGAACTACCCTGCGGGCGTCGGCATGACCGCCAACGGCGACGCGACCTACACGACAGACATTCCGCTCAACGCGGGGCTGGCGCTCTTCAACACCGCCGCGCCCGCGAACTTCTCGACCTCTACGCGGCTCGACGCGGCGGGCTCGACGGCCGAGACGAACACGCTCTACAAGGAGGGCACGGGCTACCCTGCCATCTCGAACGTCGCGGTTGACTACAGCTTCAATCGCGACCAGTGCGGCAAGGGCGGGTCGGTCACGCAGACGGGCGGCTGCGCTCAAGGCGGCCTGCCGAAGGAGACGAACAACAACGCGTCCGACTTCGTCTTCGCGGACACGCAGGGCGCTTCGATAGGCGCGGGCACGCGCCTCGGCGCGCCGGCGCCTGAGAATCTTTCGAGCCCGGTGCTGCGTAACAGCAGGTTCGGCGCGTTCCTTCTGGACGCGACCACGGGCAGCTCTTCCGCGCCGAACCGCTTCCGCGACTTCACGGCGGGCCCGCCGATAACGTCGGCAAACGGCACGCTCGCCATACGTCGCCGCTTCGTCAACAACACCGGCTCGCCGGTCACGCGCCTGCGATTCCGAATCATAGACGTGAGCGTCTACCCATCACAGCAGACTCCGGGCTACGCGGATTTGCGCGCGATAACGTCGAGCGACATCGTCATCAGCAACATCATGGATAACGCGACGTGCGGCGCGTTGCAGACGCCGCCCGCGACGCCGCCGACAGCGCCGTGCACCGTCACCGTCCACGGCACTACGCTCGAAGAGACGGTGGCGGGCGTACAGCAGCAGCTAGGCGGCGGCATCAACTCGTCTCTCTCGGTGGCGCTGCCCGTGGCGCTCGCTCCGGGCGCGAGCGTTAACCTGCAATACGTGCTCGGCGTTCAGTCGAGCGGCACGTTCAAATTCTTCGTCAACATCGAGGCGCTGCCGTAAGTCGCGCTGAGATTTCGACGGAGCCTTAACGACGAAGGCGCGCGTGAGATGTAACTCACGCGCGCCTTCAACTTTTCCTATGCGCGTCTCACTTCACTGTGGCGCTCGCCGTCGCATCCGCCTCTTCAACTTTAACGTTCACGCGCGAGCGCCACAGAACGGCGACCGCGACGCCCGACATTATGAGCGCGCCGCCCGCGACCACTCTCCACGTCAGACGCTCGTCCAAAGTCATCATGCCGAGCATCACGGCCGCGAGCGGCGTGACGAGCGCGATAAGCATCGTCTTCGTCACATCCACTTTGCGCACGAGCCAGTAGTAGAGCAGGAAGGCCGCGACCGACCCGACCAGCGTCAGATAGAGAAGCGACACGACGGCGAGCGCAGTCCAACGCATCCTCAGCGGGTTGCCCTCGAACGCAAGCCCGAAGCACGCGAGCGGCACTAACCCGCAGACCATCTGCCCCGCCGCGAGGACGGCCGGGTCGAGTCGCGTACCGCGCGCCTTCACGAGCACGTTCGCCCACGCCACGCACGCCGCGCCCACGACGACCGCCGCGCTGTCCGCGAGCGCGCGTGTGCCTTCCGAGCCCAACTGGTTCGAGAAGATTACGCCGACGCCGACGACGCCGAGCAGTACGCCCGCCATCTTCCGCGCGTCGAGCCGCTCGCCCGGAAGGTACGTGTGCGCGATCAGCATCCCGAACGCCGGGATGGTCGCCTGAAGGAGCGCCGCGAGCCCCGAAGAGATATGCTGCTCGCCCCAGAACAGAAGCCCGTAGTTGAGCGTGAAGGCGAGCACGCCCGTCTTCAAAAGCAGCGACCACTCGCCGCGCCCGCGCGGCAGCGCGATGCGCCGCACCTTGATTATCGCGAACAGAATCGAGGAGGCGAGCAGGAACCGCGTGGCCGCGAACGTGACGGGCGGCAGGTCTCTAAGCCCGAGCTTGATGAACAGCCACGTCGAGCCCCAGATGCAGCATAGAATCAGAAAGACAATCCGCGCCCTCATTCACACAATATAAACAGAACCGAGAGCGGTAGCGAGCGGGTAGCGGCTTCGAGATGAGTGCGTGTATCGAAGCCAATACCCGCTCGCTACCGCTCTCGGTTCTGTTTTTGAATTCAGGCGGGCTGGCCTTCGGGGTAGAGGTCTACGACGTTGGAATGGAGCGCGTGCGGGTGTATGCCGTAGCGCTTTATCTTCGCGTTGAGTGTCGTCACCTTGAGGTTGAGCATGCGCGCGGCGCGGCGCTGGTGGCCGCCCGTGTGCAGCAGCGCCCAGCGTATGAGGTCTGTCTCGAAGCGACGAACTTCGTCCGCGAAGTCCACGGTCGGGCGGCCCTCATAGGAGGCGCTGCCCTTGAGGGAGTCGACCTCCTGCAAGAGCGCGAGCGTCAACTCCTTCAAGGTCTTGAGCTTCACCGAAGTTGCCTGCTCGGGCGCGACCTCGGCCGTCTCGTACGCGTAGGGCTTTCTCTGTTCCAGCATGGTTGTCGAAACTCCTTCCTTGTGTTCTATCTCTCGCCGCTCACGCGCCGAGCGCGAGCAACTGCTTGAGGCATTGCGACTCGATTGTCCGCGTGTTGCGCTCGCTCTGCTCGGCGTCGCCGCCGTCGTCCGGCAGCAGCCAACTCTTGCTGTCGGGCGCACCCATGAGATGGCCCATCTCGTGAAGCAGCAGGAGCACCTTCGCCTGCCGCGTCTCCGCCTCGAATCTTCCGACCCGCAGGCGCGCCATCTGTGGTATCCGGACGCGCATGAGGAATGGGCCGTCGCTGTTGATGAACGCCTCTTTGAAGAGGCGGTAGGTCACGCCCGACGCGCCGTCTCGGTAGATGTCGTAGCCGCCCGACATCATAATCCCGACGCCGCCCTGGCCGAGCGGACGGCCGCGAAGTCGCGGCGCGAGGCCGTTCAAGACCGTCAGCGCCAGACGCGGCCCGCCGAAGAAACGGCTGCAAGAACTCTCCTGGCTCAAGAGGCGGAACGCGTCCGAGTAAGAGGCCGCATCCGCGAAGCCCGTGGGCCTTAAGAGACTGGGTACGGGCGGGGGCGCGGCTTCCGCCCTCGCGCCCCCACCCGCCCCCGCGACACCCACGTCGGGCGGCGCGGACTTAGATCCTTCGGACTTAAACTCTTCGGAAGTGTCGCAGCAAGTGCCGCCTTCGGCCGCTGCCAGTGCCGCGCACGACAGAATCATTACGAGCGCCCCGGCGACGCACGTGAAGGAGACGACCGACGAACGCATGACGGAACCTCCTCGGCTCGCTTATCACGTCTGTCTCCCTCCGCTGCTAACGTAGAGACGCGGGCGGCGCGCCTCTCGTTAGCGGCGGATTGTAAGAAGGATGCCGAGGACTGCGTTAGGCTTTTGTGATGAAGTGGTCGTCGCCAGTGATGAAGCGGTCTTGCGGCGTTGATGAGGGCTCGCGCGTTTACGACTTCTTTACAAGCTGTTGCCGAGCGCGGACTGTAGCTTCTCTCTGTAGCTGCGCGAGAGAGTGAGCTGTGTGCCGTCGTTGAGGATGACGTGATACTCGCCGTGCGACCACGGTTGCAGCTCCTTTATGCGGTCGAGGCGGACGACGGCCGAGCGGTGTATGCGCACGAACTCTTTGGGGTCGAGCTGTGCTTCGAGGCTGCTGATGGTCTCTCGAAGAAGGTAAGCCTTCTTTCCCGTGTGGACTGAGACGTAGTTGCCTTCGGCCTCTATCCAGTCGATCTCGTCCGTGTTGAGGAAGAAGACGCGCCCGCCGGTCTTGACGACCAGCCGCTCGGTGTAGCGCTGCGGCTCGCGCATCTGTTCGAGGAGGGCGACGATGCGCTCGTCGAGGCTTGAGCCGTTGTCGCGGCGTATCTGCCGCTTGGCGCGCTCCATCGCGGCGCGGAATCGCTCGCGGTCGAAGGGCTTTAAGAGATAGTCGAGCGCGTGCACCTCGAAGGCGCGGACGGCGTAGTGGTCGTAGGCCGTGATGAAGATGACGGGGGGCAGCCCCTCGTCCTTCAACGCTTCGAGCACGGCGAAGCCGCCGACCTCGGGCATCTGCACGTCGAGCAGAATGAGGTCGGGGCGGATGGTCTGTACGGCCTCGATTGCTTCGGCGCCGTTGGTGCATTCGCCGACGATGCGCAGTTCGGGGTCGTCCGCGGCCATGCCGCGAATCTTCTCGCGCGCGAGCGGCTCGTCGTCAACTACGAGCACGCGTATGGGCGCTTGGGCGGAAGCGTCCGTCATGTTTTGCCAGTCTGTTGCGAGAGTACGTGCGAGAGCCGTCGGCCTTTAACGTCTCTCCGCTTAGAAAACACCGCTCCGAAGGAGTTTGTGACTCGGGGCGGCCGTTAGTTTCAGAAAAAAGTTGAGAAAAATTCTCGGCGCTGCGACGGGCAACCTGCGTGCGGGAGGCTTTAGGCTTGAGCCGGCCGGTCTTTCGCGGTCGGTATCTCAAGCGTGACCACCAGCCCGCCCCCCGGTGCGTTCTCTATCTCGAACCTGTGCGCGCTGCCGTAGAGCTGTTCGAGCCGCGCCCGTGTGTTCGAGAGCCCGAGGCCCTCCCGCGTGTTCGTCTTAGGCCGTGTGATGGTCGAAAGCCCCGGCCCGTTGTCTCTGACCTGTATACGCAGCGAACCGTTCTCTCGTTTCGCGGAAATTTCCAGGTGGCCGGGAGCCGAACGGTGAGCGAGCCCGTGGCGTAGGGCGTTCTCGACGATTGGCTGAAGGATGAGGTTTGGGACGGGCGTATCCAACGCGCACGGCTCAACGTCGAGGCTCGTAGTGAGCCTAT
Organism: Pyrinomonadaceae bacterium; assembly: GCA_045807805.1. GTDB lineage: Bacteria > Acidobacteriota > Blastocatellia > Pyrinomonadales > Pyrinomonadaceae > QHXN01. The sequence continues at coordinate 7,915 of JBJMGR010000403.1, forward strand.
CCTGAAAGCGCACGCGCTCGATGTCGAGGTAGCACTTGAGGAACTCAAGCTCCTTCTGCAAGGAGACCTCCTGCGCGCCCGAGTTGTCGAGCGTCAGGCGTAGAAAGTCTCCGAGGCGCGCGATCATTCGGTCGGCGGTGTCCGGGTCGCGGTGTAGAAGGGCCGAGATGGAGTGGAGCGTATTGAAGAGAAAATGCGGGTGTAGCTGCATCTTCAGGGCTTGAAGCTGCGCCTGCGTGAGCTGAGTCTCCAACTGCGAGGCGCGCAGCTCGCCCTCCCGGTAGCGCCGATAGTATCGGAAGACCTGATTCAGGAGGAGTATCAGTCCGTATATGCCGTAGTTCTCCGACGAGTTGAAGACTATCCACTGTAGCGTCGCGGAGAAGTGATAAGGCTTCTCGGGGCTGTTGACGTAGAGGAAGTGGTAGACGATCTGGAACGTGCCCGAGATGACGACGACGAAGAGCGTCGCCGAAAAGAGATGGAGCAGGGCGTTGCGCCACCACGCGCGCCCCTCGACGGGAAAGCGGTTCGCGAGCCAGAGCACGACGAGCGTGCCGACGGCCCACAGGTAAGGGTATATGAACTGCTGCGAGGCGGCGTAGCGCCACGTCGTAGGCTTCTCGCTGAGCAGGTATGTGTAGTAGAGCTGGCCCGTGAAGAAGAGCGCGAGCGCAGTCCAAGCACCGAAGACTATGCCGACGAGCGCCCAACGGCTGCGCCACGGCCGCACGTCGCCCCATGCCTCCGCGCGGGGCGGGCCGATTTCGAGAGCCTCAGCGTCGGTCATCTTCGAGAGCGTCCCTCTTATCCTTCAAACGACACCGCGGCCGCGGCCGCACGCGCCGAGGGCGTTCGGTTGTGAGCACGGGGGCATTGGGTTGGTTTGTTACGGGCGGCGGGCCGAAGGCCACGGCGCGAAACGCGAGACTATAGACGCGCGCGTCGCGGTTTGTGAAGGCAAGTGTGACGAAGCGGTCTCGGCGCGTGACGAAACGGGCAGGGGGCCAACTCCCGGCGTCAGCCGCAGTGCGCGCGTCCGTACGCACTGCGCGTCTCAAACGTTTTGTGGCAAACTTCGTTCGATGAAGCGCGGACTAAAATTCGTCGTGCAGGAGCATCACGCGAGCCGCCTGCATTGGGACTTCCGGCTTGAGATAGATGGGACGCTGAAGTCCTGGGCCGTGCCGAAGGGGCCTTCGCTCGACCCCGCGTCGAAGCGGCTCGCGGTTCAGGTGCCCGACCACGCGCTCTCCTACATGATGTTCGAGGGCGTGCTGCCCGAAGGCACATACGGCGCGGGGCGCGTCTACCGCTGGGACATGGGCGCGTTCGAGCCGGAGGGCGACCCGTCGGAAGGTTGGAGCAGAGGCACGCTCGGCTTCCGCCTCGAAGGGGCGCGTCTGCGCGGCGCGTGGCGACTCTTCCGCATGAAGGGGCGCGAGGAGGAGGGCCGCCCGCTCTGGCTCCTGCAAAAGTCCGACGACGAGTTCGCCGTCGCGGGCCACACAGCCGAAGTCATAGGCGAAGACGGCCGCCCGAAGTCCGCGAAGAAGAAGGCCGTGTCAAAGAGGCGAGCGAGTAAGAAGCGCAAGACTAAACGATGAACGAGGGGCTAATTGGTTGCAGGTTCAAAGTTAAGAGCTTTGCGCCTTCCAACTTGGAACTTGCAACTTTGAACTAATTGATTCCTCTTTCATCTTTTAAGTCAGTTGTTCGACGCCGAGCTTGCGCGCGAGTCCTTCCGCGCCCCAGCCCATGACGACATCGTGGTTCCACTTGAAGATGGGGCGCGCGACGGGGGCGAGCAGGTTCATCCAGGGCTTCGTCGTCTTGACGTTCCAGTCGTAGCGCACGCGCGTCGAGTCTTCCTCTTCCGAGAGTTGCCATCGGCCCGTGCCGGAGAGTTCGCCTATGGCCTCGCCCTCGATGAGTGACATCGGCTCGACGCGCGTGAGCCGCATGTCGAAGGCGAGGCGGTAAGGGAGCTTGCTGCGCCACGTGTAGCGGCGCACGGAGCCTAGCCCCGCGGCGTCGCCCGCTTCGACACATTCGACGCGCTCGACGCCGTGCCACCACGCGGGCCACTCCTCGGAGCGGTAGACCAAATCCCACACGCGCGCGAGCGGCGCGCGAAACCTCCAGAGCGTGACGAAGCTGTAGTCGGCCATGACTCTTATTACGCGCGGGCGCGCGGGCGCGGATTCCATAACACGGGCCGCCTCCGTCTCGCGGAGCGCGTCTGAAATATGCGGGGGCACCAGAGTTTGAGTCCTGACAGGCGCAGGCACAGGGGCGCGCACCCTTCGGACGAGAGCCTGTTCGCGCGCGAGCGCCTCGACGCGCTGCGCACGGCCGTCTCGGAGCTTTCGTGGCTGCTCGGGCGCGGCTATCAAATGAAGTCCGCGCTGAAGCTCGTCGGCGACCGCCACAACTTACGCGAGCGTCAGCGGCTCGCAATCACGCGCGCGGCATGCTCGGACGAGAGCCGCGCCGTCAGACTCTCGCGCGAAGTTAACGCGTCGGAGACGGAGGGCGCGGAGTTGATAGTTGACGGCTTCAACCTCGTCATCACGCTCGAAGCGGCGCTCGGCGGCGGCGTGCTCGTGCTCTGTCGCGACGGGTGCGTGCGCGACCTGTCGAGCGTGCACGGCTCTTACCGCACGGTCGAAGAGACGGAGCGCGCCGTCACACTCGCGGGCGAACTCATCTCGACGATGCGGCCCGCGTCCGTGCTATGGCTCTTCGACAGCCCCGTCTCGAACAGCGGCCGACTCGCCGAGCGCGTCCGCGCCGTCGCGCGGGAGCGCGGCTGGCCCTGGGAAGTGCGCGCCGAGTTCAACCCCGACAGAAGCATCGTCAACTCTGAGCGCCTCGCCGTCACCTCCGACTCGAACGTACTCGACGGCGCGGCGCGCTGGCTCAACCTCGCGCGCCTCGTCATCGAACGCCACGTCCCGCACCCGTGGCTCATAGACTTGAGCGTCGTCTGAAGCCCTCGCGCGCCCTCTCTTCGACAACGTCGTCAGCGGTGCATCTGCTTGTAAAGTCTTTTGAGGCGTTCGAGGTTGTCGGCCTCGCGCGTGCTCTTGTCGTCGCGGACGCGTTTGAAGCGCGGGATGCGGAGTGCGTAGCCGGAGGCATAGCGCGCCGTCTTCTGTATGTCCTGAAAGTCAACTTCGATGACGACGACGGGCTCTATCTCAACGTCGCGCCCGCGCGTCGCGATGACGGATGGTTCGAGCCGCGCGGTCAGCTCACGCAGCGTCTCTTCGGAGAAGCCCGTGCCGACCTTGCCGACGGTCTTGAAACCTTCGCGTGCGCGGACGGCGACGATGAGGCTTGAGAGCATGCCCCGCCTTCGGCCCGAGCCCCATATGCCGCCCGTGATGACTACGTCGAGAGTCTCGAAGGCGGGCTTTATCTTCATCCAGTTCTCCGCGCGGCGGCCCGGCACGTAAGTGGCGTCCGGGTCTTTCGCCATCAGCCCCTCGTGACCCTCCTCTATCGCGCGACGGAAGAACGCGGCCTGCTCCTCCATCGAGTCGGTCTCGATGCTCTCGGTCATCTTCACGCGGTCGGTTGTGAGGAAGAGTTTCGAGAGACGCGCGCGCCGCTCTACCTGCGGGACGTTCATCAAGTCTTCGCCGTCGTGGTAGACCAGCTCGAAGAGGTGTAGGACTAGAGGAATCTCACGCGCCTTCTCTTCAATCTCGTGTACGCGGCCGAGGCGCATGAGCACGGCCTGGAACGGCTGCTTCTCTTTGAGCGTCGGGTCGAAGGCGACGGCCTCGCCTTCCAGTATTGCGTCGCCGCCGCGCCAAGCCTTCTTCAAAGCCGCCGCAACGTCGGGCATCGCGCGCGTGTCGTCGTTCAGACGCCGCGAGTAGAATCGCACCTCCGTCGCGCTCCCGTCCCTCTTCAAGTGAATCTGCAAGCGCGCGCCGTCGTATTTGATCTCGAAGAGAATCTTCTTGCCGCGCAGCTTCTCGAAAATCTCCGAGGGACGGTCAACCTTCTGCGCGTTCATGAACTGGTAGGGACGAAAGAGCGTGAGCCCCGCGCGCCGGAGCGCCTTCGAGCCCTTCGCGGCTCGCGCGGCGACGAGGCCGATGTCGTTCGTCATCGCGTAGAGGTGCTCGACTTCGCGCGCGTCAACGCCGAAGGCAGAGGCGAGTGCGCGCGCGATTGTCTTGAGCCCCGCGCCTATACGCATCTGGTTGAGGATTATCCGCGTGAAGTAGTTCGCGCCCGCGGCCGTCGTATTTCGGAAGACGTGCTCGACCACTCCGTCGCGCGGCTCATCCTTCTCCACGGCGCGGTTCATGCGACGCCAGAGCCCGTCCACCGTCAGAGAGTCCGCGCCTCGGACGTGCGCGGCGACGACCTCGCTCATGTCGCCCGTGCGCTTCACCTCGTCGTTAATCTCTTCGGCGTCGAGGCCGTACATGCGCGCGAGCGCGTTGCGGAGTGTGCCGGGGCCTATGCCGAGGCGGTCGGAGAGCTGCGGGTCTACCGGCTCGCTGAGAGTAAAGTGCGCGGCCGCTTCGAGCGTCGCACGGTCGGCCGTGGCGAACAGCTCCGCGAGCAGAGACGCGCGCGCGGGGTCGTTCTTCGCCGCGCTGATTCGTTCGTAAATGTCCGCAAGCTCGGAGAATTTCACGCGCCTTCGTCCCTCCAAAAAAAGTCCGACTTCAGACGTGAGCTTCGACGCTTTGAGCATGCAAGTTGCAAGCCTCTTTCTGTGAAGCTGGTTCCATCGAGGGGTCTTTGATGGCGAAGTCGAAAAAAGCGCGTAGGTTGGACGAGTTGGCCGCGCAGATAAGGGTCTGCACGCGCTGCCCTCTGCACGAGTCGCGTACACACGCTGTACCGGGTGACGGCAGCTACGCCGCGCGCGTCATGATCATAGGCGAAGCGCCGGGGCGCGAGGAGGACGAGTCGGGACACCCATTCGTCGGCAGCGCGGGCCGATACCTTGACCACGTGCTCGAAGGGACCGGGCTCGACCGCGCCGATTTCTTCATCACGAACACGGTCAAGTGCCGTCCGCCACGCAACCGCACGCCGAAGTCAATCGAGGTCGGTACGTGCACGTCGAACTATCTCTTCGAGCAGATCGAGTCGATTAACCCTCGGCTCGTGATGCTGCTCGGCGGCGTCTCGGCGAAGGCGGTGCTCGGCGCGAAGAGCGTGGGCGAGCTTCGCGGCAAAACGGTCGAGCGCGACGGGCGGCGCTACGTCGTCGGCTACCATCCGGCCGTGAGGTTCTACAGGGAAGACCTCGGCGAGAAGGTCAAAGAGGATTTCGCGCTGCTGAAGCGCGAGCTGAAGAAGCTTTAGGGATTGAGTGAAGATGGGGCTTGAGACTTATCAGAAGATGCGCGACTTTCGGCGTACGCCCGAGCCGCGCGGTAAGGTGTCGAAGGCGAACCGCCGTCGCTTCGTCGTGCAGGAGCACCACGCGTCGAAGCTTCACTTCGACTTTCGCCTTGAGATGGGCGGCGTCTTGAAGTCCTGGTCTGTGCCGCGCGGCCCTTCGCTCGACCCGGCGGAGAAGCGTCTCGCCGTCGAGACCGAAGACCACCCCGTCGAGTATCTGAAGTTCGAGGGGCGCATCCCGGAGGGCGAGTACGGCGCGGGCGAGCACATGCGTTGGGACGCGGGCACGTATGAGCCTGTGGGCGACGAGTCGGCGCTCGAACAGTTCGAGGCTGGCCGTCTCGACTTCGAGTTGAAGGGCGAGAAGCTTCGCGGCGCGTTCACGCTCGTGCGCATGAAGGGGCGCGAGGGCCAGTGGCTCTTGATGAAGAGGACTGACGAGTTCGCGTCGCGCGGCTGGACGCTCAGGCTCCGCGAGCCGGTTGACGGCAGGGAGACGATAGAAGGCAAGGGACGGAAGGCGGAAGGCGGAAGGCAGAAGGCAGTCAGCGGAAGTGAAGGCGCGCATGTAAGGAAGTTCGACACTGAGAAGGCGACGAAGGGCGCGCGCGTCGTGCCGGTCGCGCGCGCTCTGAAGTCGAAGGAGTTGACGGACGACGTGAACGTGCGCGTCGCGGGCGCGGTGGTGCCGCTCACGCATCTGGAGCGCGTCTACTGGCCCGACGAAGGTTATACGAAGGGCGACCTCGTCAGGTACTACCACGAAATCTCGCGCCACATCCTGCCGCACCTCGAAGACCGCCCGCTGATAATGAAGCGATACCCTTCGGGCATAAAGGGGCAGTCGTTCCACCAGCACGACTTACATCAGGACGTGCCCGACTTCATGCGCACGGCCGCGCTCGAAGTCGAAGACGGCGGCGCGCACACCGTGGACTACATCGTCGGGAGCGGCGAGGCGACTCTGCTCTACATGGCGAACCTCGGCGCGATTGAGCGCCACCCCTGGCACTCGCGCGTCGAAGACTTAGAGCACCCGGACTGGTTCGTCTTCGACTTAGACCCGAGCGAGGGCGTCGAGTTCGAGACCATCTGCGACGTTGCGCTCACGACGCGCGAAGTGCTCGCGCGCGTCGGGCTCGATTCTTACGCGAAGACTTCGGGCTCGCGCGGCATACACATCTACGTGCCCGTTAAACCGGTCTACACGTACGAGCAGATCGCGGAGCTTGCAGAGCAGGTCGCTACCGTCGTCGCGCGCGAGCAGAGCGCGGTGGCGACCGTAGAGCGCTCGAAGCGGAAGCGCGGCGCGCGGATGATATACGTTGACCACATGCAGAACGCGCGCGGCAAGTCCGTCGTCGCGCCCTACTCGGTTCGGCCGAAGCCCGGCGCGACCGTCTCCGCGCCGCTCGAATGGAAGGAGGTCGAGCGAAAGAAGATAAAGACGGCCGACTTCCACATCAAGAACATGCCGCGCCGCGTTGAAAGCAAGGGCGAACTCTTCAGGCCCGTGCTCAGGAAGAGGCAGAAGCTCGAAGGCGTCTTCGAGCGTGCGCGCGAGCTTTTCGAGTCGGGACAGAAGCGGCGACGCGCGGCGAAGGCTTGAGAGTCGGCGAAGTGAGTCGGCGAAGAGGTTTTGTCGGAATGTTCGGAAGAGAATTTATCAGGGGGAAGCAAGGAGGGTTCGAGACATGGCTGGTAAGAAGAGTGACCGCGAGTTAATTGATACGGGGACGGACAAGCGCTACGTCCGCCGCGACGAGAAGGGGCAGTTCAAGGAGTCGGACGACGTGGGCCGCTCGCTCTCGCAGGACGTGAAGAAGCACGCCAAGACCACTGTCAAGTCGGGGCAGGGCGACCGGGGCGACCAGAAACGTTGACGTACATACAGCCGCGCCTTCGTCGCTCGTCCGTCGGATGAGCGACGAAGGCCGCGCGTTTCAGATCGGAATCATCAAGGGGTGTCGCAGGCGAACTGTTAAGAGGGAGGAATGAATATGTCAGGACGTTACGGCGAACGCGGCTACGAGCGTTACGACGACGAAGACGAACGCCGCGAGGAGCGCGACTACGATGCGGGCACTCGCGAGGAGACGTACGGCGGCCGTCACATACGCGGCCTGGGCTACGAGGGCTCGTCGCGCGGCTACTCTTCCGGCCGCGAACACGCTTCGGGACGCGACTACGACTACGGCAGGGACTACGGCTACGGCCGCGACTACGGCTCACGCGACGAGGGTTCGCGTGACTACGGCTCGCGCGAGTACGCGACGCGTGCGCGCGGCGAAGGCTTCACGGGCGGCGGCTCGGGCTCTTACGAGGGCGACGAGCACATGGTTGAGCGCGGCGGGAACTACCGCCCCGGCTACGGCCGCGAGCGCGACCGTGGACGTGAACGTGAACGCGAGCACGGGCGCGACCCCAATCAAGTGCGCAGCTTCGACACTGACTATGGGCGCACGACGAGCCGCTTCTACGGCCGCAGCGGCTACGAGTACGGGCGCGACGACTACGACCGCCCGAACTACGGGCCGGAGGTCACGGAGTACCGCAGCCGTCGCGGCGAGCACGAAGGCCGCCGTCACGAGCGCGACGAGCGCGACGAACGCGACGTGCGCAGTCGCGGCGGGCGCGGCTGGTGGGATCGCGCCGCCGACGAAGTGCTCGCATGGTTCGGCGACGACGAGGCGGCGAGGCGGCGGCGCGCGGAGGGTGCTCGCGCGGGCGGCGAGCGCGTCGGCGGTCGCGGCGAAGGGCTCTACCGCGGGCGCGGGCCGAAGAACTACCGACGCCCGGACGAGCGCGTACGCGAAGAGATAAACGACCGCCTGACCGACAACGACTGGCTCGATGCCTCGGACATAGACGTGTCCGTAGTATCAGGCGAGGCCACACTCTCGGGCACGGTTGACAGCCGCTACTCGAAGCGTCTCGCCGAGGACATAGCCGAGTCGGTCACGGGCGTCTCGAACGTGCAGAACAACCTGCGCGTGCGGAGCTACCAGACGGGCGCGCCTTCGGCCGCCGCGCGCGACGCGGGCGTGATGTCGGACGACGCGTCCGTCAAGGCGTCCGACGCGCCTACGTTCACGGACGTGATTAAGAACGCGGTGACGGACGCGTCATCCACCACGCCCGATATCGAAGGCTCGACCGGCACGGACGCGAACGCGCGCGCGTCGAGGGCGGGCGGTCGCGTCTGAAGTCGCACTTCGCTTTTTGATTCGGGGGCGCGGCGGCGGCGGCTTGGCGTGCGGCCGTCAACAACTCAAGGAGAGTTGACGGGCGCGCGCGCCAAGTCGCCGCCGTGTACTTCTCTCCCGGCATTCATTGACAGTAGTCTTCAAACGGGCAAGGGGGCTTTTGATGCCGCAGTTGAACATACGCATCCGTGCGGGGTCGGACGATACGAAGACGCAGCAGATCTTCAACCAGATAGCGAGCGCGATACTCGCGGGCAAGGTCGAGCCCGGCGAGTCAATCTCGTCGGAGCGTGCGATGGCCGAGCGTCTCGGCGTGAGCCGCAACATCGTGCGCAACGCATACCGCCGTCTCGAAGAGCAAGGACTTGTTGAGACCGTCAGCACGGCGGGCCGACGCGTCCGCGCGTCGAAGAAGAAGCGCGCGTCGAACCCCTCGGGCGGCGTCGAGCGCAAAGACAGCCTCGCCGCACGCAAGCAGGGCGCAAGGGGAAGGATGAAGTAGGAAGGCGGAAGGAAGGGCTGTATAGCTTTCACTTCATCCTTCATCCTTACAAGGAGGAGCGATGGCGGCGAAGAAGAAAGACATGGCGGGGAAGGACAAGGAGCCGCAGGTGCGCGGGCGCGTCGGGCCTTCGAGCGCGACGCCGAACGAGCGCGCACAGGGGCGCAAGGGCAAAAGCTCGCGCGCCGTCCCGAAAGTCGGGAAGCGGAACACGGGCGAAGGGCGCTCGCGCGGCGACGGACTGCACTGAAGATGCTGGATGCTGGATGTTAGTAGTCGAGACTTAAAACAGCGACGCCTTCATCAGTCGTCGTTGACAAAGGCGTCGCTTTCTAACATCCGGCATCCGGCATCTAACATCTATCCTTTAGCCTCTCTGCTCTTCCCGAAGAGTCTGAAGATTGTGAAGGCGCTGCCCGCGACGGCCGCGAGCGTGAGGCCGTAGACGACGTAGTTGAAGATGTTTGAGTTCATGAAGTCGAGGAAGCGTCGGCCGAAGTAGAGTATGAGCAGCGCCTCTGCCGCGAAGCGCACGAAGCGTCCCGCGAAGACCGAGACGAGCATGCGCCCGCGCGCGCACTGTAGCGCGGAGGCCGTCATCATCGTGAAGCGGAAGGGAAACGGCGGCGGCAGCATCGACGCGATGAAGACGACCCATCCCGTGTGCCTCTCCAACTTGCTCTTGAGCTTCCCGAATCGCTTACGCCCGACGAGGCGTTCAACTCCGCCCGCGCCCACGCGCCTCATCACGAGGTCTAAGAGTGCGACGCCCGCGACCGTGCCCGCCGCGCCCGAGAGCGCGTAGACTGCCCACATCCAGTTCGACGAAGAGCCTTCGCCGCCATGTATGAGCGCGAAGAGCAGAAGCTCGTTCGCGAGCGGCACGTAGAAGAATGACGAGTCGAGCGATTCGAGCAGGAAGGGGCCGCCGACGCCTAAGGAGATGAGGAACGAGATGAGCGTGCGCGCCCAGGACGCGGCGAACAAAAGCATCAAGCCTTCCGTCACGCGCGGGATGCTACGCAGACTCTTTCCGCTACTTAATGAGGCTTTGTGTGCTTTGCGTCACGGTGTCCGACTCAACGCTCAATTATCTCAACCTCATCGTCGGTGGCAACGACCGCCGCGTCTGCCATGCGGACGAAGAGGCCGCATTCGACCACGCCCGTCAAAAGTTTCAACTCGCGCTCCATAGTTTCGGGGTCGCGAATCTCCCGGCAGCGGCAGTCGAGTATGTAGTTGCCGTTGTCGGTCAGATAAGTTTCGCCGCGCTCGTCGCGTCGAAGCTGCGGCTCGGTGCGAGTCACCTCCGCGACCCTCCGCGACGTGACCTCCCACGCGAATGGCACGACCTCGACGGGCAGTGGAAAGCGGCCGAGCACTTCGACGCGCTTGGACGCGTCTGCGATGACGACGAAGCGTCGCGCGGAGCGCGCGACCAACTTCTCGCGCAGGAGCGCGCCGCCGCCGCCCTTTATGAGCGCGAGGCCGGGGCCTATCTCGTCCGCGCCGTCAATCGCGAGGTCGAGTCTTTGAACGTCCGCGAATGTGACGAGCGTGATTCCGAGCGCGCGTGCCTGCTCCTCAGTCCGCTTTGAAGTCGGCACGCAGCGCACCTTGAGTCCTTCGCGCACGCGTTCGCCGAGGCGCTCGACCATCCAATGCGCGGTCGAGCCCGTGCCTAAGCCCACAGTCATCCCATCAACGATAAACTCCACAGCCTTCGCGCCCGCGCGCTGCTTTGCGTCCATGCTCTCGTCCTTTCCGCCGTTTGGGGCTATTATGTTTACCTCTTCCGCCCCCCGCAACAGATTTGTTTGCTCTCGGACATAGAAGTCCGACGGCCCACGCCTTAAAATGATTGACGGATGACGACCGAGCTTCAAGAGCCCGAGCAGTCCGCGCGCGAAAAGGGGCGCGACGGGGCGCGCATAGACACGGCCGAGTATGCGCCCGTGCGCCGCATGGTCGAGCACGCTTACGCGCGCGCCACCGGCTCGGCGCTCATCACCGGCAACGCCGTCCGCCTCCTCAAAGACGCCGAAGAGAACTACCCCGCGTGGCTCGAAGCCATCGCCTCCGCGCGACGCACGATTAACTTCGAGAGCTTCATCATCCACGACGACGAGGTCGGCAATGAGTTCGCCGAGGCGCTCTGCGCGAAGGCGCGCGAGGGCGTGCGCGTCCGCGTCGTCTACGATTGGATGGGCGCGATTGGCAAGACTTCGTGGGGCTTCTGGCGGCGTCTGCGCGAGGCGGGCGTCGAGGTTCGAGGCTTCAACCCGCCGCGCTTCGATGAGCCCTTCGGCTGGTTCAACCGCGACCACCGGAAGATGATCTCGGTTGACGGACAGGTGGGCTTCGTCATGGGCCTCTGCGTCGGGCGCGACTGGCGCGGCAACAAGGAGAAGGGGATTGACCCCTGGCGCGACACGGGCGTCGAGATTCGCGGGCCCGCGCTCGCAGACCTTGAGCAGGCGTTCGCGCGCGTCTGGATGACCGCGTGCGGCGAGAAGATTCCGAAGGAAGATCTGCCCGAGCGCGACTCGATAGAGGAGCAGGGCACGACGGCCTTGCGCGTCATCGCGACCGAGCCGAACTCGGTCGGCCTCTATCGCCTCGAACAACTCGTGGCCGCGGGCGCGCGTCGATATCTTTGGCTGACGGACGCGTACTTCGTCGGGACGACGATGTACGTGCAGGCGCTTCGCGCGGCGGCGCAGGACGGCGTGGACGTGCGTCTACTCGTGCCGAGCGCGAGCGACATTCCGGTCGTCAGCGCGCTCTCTCGCGCGAACTACCGCGCGCTGCTCGGCGCGGGCGTGCGCGTCTTCGAGTGGAACGGGCCGATGATTCACGCGAAGACGGCCGTGGTTGACGGCAAGTGGGCGCGCGTCGGCTCGACGAACCTGAACGTCGCGAGCTGGATGGGTAACTGGGAACTGGACGTGACGATTGAGGACGAGGGGTTCGCAGGACAGATGGAGGAGATGTACTGCCGCGACCTCGAAAACTCGACCGAGATAGTCATAAGCAACCGGCGCCGCGTGAGGCGCGCGGACAAGCCCGAGAGTAAGGGCGCGCGCCGACAGCGCACGAGCCGCAAGGGCAGCGCGACGCGGGCCGCCGCCGGAGTCATAGGAGTCGGGAGCACCGTGGGCGCGGCAATCACGAACCGGCGCGTGCTCGGCCCCGCGGAGGCGCGCATAATGTTCATGGCCGCGGGCCTCCTGCTCCTGCTCTCAATCGTCGCGGTGAAGTGGCCGCGTGGCATCACGTTCCCGCTCGCGTTCATGGGCACGTGGGTGGCGATTGCGCTCTGTATACGCGCGTGGAAGCTTCGCAAGGGGGCCGTGGCCGAAGAGAGGAACGACGCGCCGACAGCGCCCGCCCCCGCGCGCGAAGAGGGCTGACGCGCATAGAGCGTTGACGCGTGTGCGTCTTCGTCGCGCGCGTCGAGAGTATCCTTAAGTTGGAATCCCCGTTCTAAAACGCGCGAGACTGCGTTTGCGCGCGCGCGAAAATTCAGCGGAGGTAAACTGTAGATGAAACTCGGCGGCGAGCGCGAGAGTTCAAACGTAGAAGACCGGCGCGGCATGGGCGGCGGACGCATCGCGATAGGCGGCGGTATAGGCGGCCTCGCCATACTGCTCATCGCGACGCTGCTTGGCGTTGACCCGAGCCAGTTGCTCAACTCCGGTTCCGGCGGCGGCCCCGGCCCCGGCGCGCCGACGCAGCAGGCCCCGCCGCAGAACGACGAGATGTCGCAGTTCGTGCGCCGCGTCCTCGGAAGCACGGAGACGGTCTGGGGCGAAATCTTCAAGCGCAACGGCTCGACCTACCGCGAGCCTCGACTCGTGCTCTTCACGCAGCAGGTTCAATCGGCGTGCGGCACCGCGGGCGCGTCCGTCGGCCCCTTCTACTGCCCCGGCGACGAGCGCGTCTACATAGACCTCTCGTTCTACGACGAGCTGCGCTCGCGCTTTCGCGCGCCCGGCGACTTCGCACAAGCCTACGTCATCGCGCACGAGGTGGGCCACCACGTGCAGAAACTCGTAGGCACTTCGGATAAGGTGACGGCCATGCAGCGGCGCGCGTCAGAGGCGCAGGGCAACCGGCTCTCGGTCATGCTTGAGCTTCAGGCCGACTGCTACGCGGGCGTCTGGGGCTACTACGCGCAGCAGCGCGGCGTGATAGAGACGGGCGACCTCGAAGAGGCACTGAACGCCGCGTCCGCCATCGGCGACGACCGTTTGCAGAAGGAGTCGCAAGGCTACGTAGTCCCCGACTCCTTCACGCACGGCTCCTCCGAGCAGCGCGTGCGCTGGTTCCGGCAGGGCTTCGACACAGGCGACATGCGCCGCTGCGACACCTTCAACTCGCGAGGGCTTTAACAGAACCGCGAGCGGTAGCGAGCGGGTAGTAGCTTCGAGATACAATCGCACCTCGGAGCCGCTACCCGCGAGGCTACCGCTCGCGGTTCTGTTACTTAAAGAAGAGAGAGACGCTCATCACCAGCCCGATGACGATGACGGCGATGCGTACGAAGCGTCGGCCGAGCCGGTATGCGAGGCGCGCGCCCGTGTAGCCGCCCGCGATTGCGGCGAAGGTCATCAGTAGCACGTCCGCCCACAGGACTTTGCCCGACGCGATGAAGCAGAGGGCCGCGACGCCGTTGATGCAGATGGCGAGCAGGTTCTTGAGCGCGTTCATCCGGTGTATGTCGCTGAAGCCCAGAAGCCCGAGCGCCGCCAGCATCAGTATCCCAATCCCCGCCCCGAAGTAGCCTCCGTAGACTCCTACGAAGAACTGAAAGACTATCGCGCCCGCCCACCACGCGCGCGTAGGCTTCGAGTCTTCCGCGTGTCCCATACGGCGGGAGATGGGCTCCTGCGCGGCGAGCAGCAGAGTCGCGAAGAGTACGAGGAAGGGGACTAGACGCGCGAACGTCTCGGAGCGCGTGTTGATGAGTAGCACGGCGCCGAGCACACCGCCCACGAGCGAGGGCACACCGAAGAGCACGAAGTGTCGCGCGCCGCCTTTGAGTTCGCGTCGAAAGCCGTAAGCGCCCGCGAGCGACGCGGGCCAGAGCGCGACGGTGCTGGTCGCGTTGGCGAGTATGGGGTCGCGCCCTATCCATAGAAGCGCGGGGAAAGAGACGAGCGTGCCGCCGCCCGCGATTGAGTTGATGAGCCCCGCCGCGAACGCGGCCGCGGCGACGACCACTTCCTTCCACAAGTCCATTCGCCCGTAAGCCTAGCACACGCGCCTTCGGGCACACACCATCCGCGCGCCGCGCGCGACTTACAAGACCGCGGTAACGCCGCGCTCGACAAATCGTGTAAGCTGACGGCGGTGGCAACCCTTCGTCCAACTCGCTCGGATAAGCTCAAACCATACGTCTTCGCATGGCTCTTCTGCGCGTTCGTGTTCGCACACGCGTGCGCTTCGTGCGTGCGCGCGCAGGCGACGCGGGACACGAAGACAAAAAACAGCGCGCAGACTGACGGCGTGCGCGGAGTCGTCGTTGACGAGAACGGCTCGACCGTCGAAGGCGCGCTCGCCACGATGATAAGCGCGCGCTCGCACAGCATCACGGGAGTCAAGACGGATGCGGGGGGACGTTTCGACTTCGGCCCAGACCCGCCGCCCGGCTTCACCCTGAGAATCGAGGCCGAGGGCTTCGGAAGGTTCGAGCGCGTTTGGAAGGAGGGAGAGTGGAACGGCGTTGAGTTGCGCGTCGTGCTCTCTCCGCCCACGCTCTCGGAGCGCGTGACCGTCACGGCTTCGCGCACGGAGACGCGCCTCGGCGAGACGGCCGCGAGCGTCTCCGTGCTCTCTTCGGAAGAGCTTGAGAGCACGGCCGCCCTGACTCCGGACGACGCGCTTCGACAGGTTCCCGGCTTCCAACTCTTCCGGCGCACGGGCAGCCGCGCGGCGAACCCGACCGCGCAGGGAGTATCTTTGCGCGGCGTAGGCGCGAGCGGCGCGAGCCGCGCGGTCGTGCTCTACGACGGCGTGCCCTTAAACGACCCCTTCGGCGGCTGGGTCTACTGGACGCGCGTGCCTCGCGAATCTATCGAGCGCGTCGAAGTCCTACGCGGCGGCGCATCGTCGCTCTACGGGAGCGCCGCGCTCGGCGGCGTCGTGCAGTTCGTCCCGCGCAAGCCCACGGTGAAAGAGCTTCGACTCGAACTCTCCTACGGCACGCAGAGCACGCCAGACGCCTCCGTCTACGCCGCCGCGCACAAAGGCCCCTGGGGTCTCTCGGTCGCGGCGCAGGACTTCGCGACCGACGGCTACGTGCTCGTTGACGAACGCGAGCGCGGCCCCGTTGACACGCGCGCCGCATCGCGTGGCGCGACGGGCGAGCTATACGTCGAGCGACAGTTCGTGCACGGCCTGCGTCTATCGGCGCGCGCGTCCTCTTACGGCGAGTCGCGTCGCAACGGCACGCCGCTACAGTTCAACCGCACGCACATACGCCAACTCTCCGTGGGCGGCGAGTGGGAGCCTACGGACGCGCGCGAGGGTGTCTTCACTCTGCGCGCGTACGCGTCCACGCAGACGCTCGACCAGAGCTTCACGGCCGTCTCAGTTGACCGGCGAAGCGAGACGCTCACGCGACTCCAACGCGTGCCCGCCGAAGGCTCAGGGATAAGTCTTCAGTGGTCGGGCTCTTTAGGAAGAAGGCAGTCGCTCGTCGCCGGCATCGAGTCGGACGAAGTTCGCGGCGCGAGTGACGAGATTGTTTACGTGGCCGCGCGCGCCTCTTCGCTCGTGGGCGCGGGCGGTCGCGCGCGCACGTCGAGCCTCTTCGCGCGCGACCTCATCACAGTCACGCCGCGCCTCATCCTCGCTCCGACAGCGCGTGTAGACCTCTGGCGCAACTTCGGCGCGCGGCAGACGACGCGCTCGCTCGCGGGCGCGGGCGCGTCCTCCGTCATAAGTTTCGCGGACAGGGACGAGTCCGCATTCAGCCCGCAACTCTCCGCGCTCTTTAAAGTCAACGAGCGCGTCTCGCTCACCTCGACCTTCGCGCGAGCATTCCGCGCGCCGACCTTGAACGAACTCTACAGGGCTTTCCGAGTCGGCAACGTCCTGACGCTCGCCGACGAGAATCTTCGCGCCGAGCGTCTGACGAGCGGCGAGGCGGGCGTCATCTACGAGCCCCGGCCCGGCGCATCGCTTCGCGCCGAAGCCTTCTGGATGGACGTGACGCGCGCCATCGCGAACGTGACCTTGAGCGCGACGCCCGCGCTCATCACGCGCCAGCGTCGCAACCTAGGCCGCACGCGCTCGCAAGGCTTCGAGGCCGAAGGCGAAGTTCGAGCGGGCGGGCGCTGGACTCTCTCGGCGGGCTACCTCTTCGCGGACGCGCGCGTCGCGAGCTTCCCTTCGGACACCTCGCTCGAAGGCTTGCGCGTCCCGCAGGTCGCGCGCCAGCAGTTGACCTTTCAAGCTCGCTATACGAACTCTTCGCGGCTCAACTTCGGCGTGCAGGCGCGCGCCTCGGGTGCGCAGTTCGACGACGACCAGAACCTCCTGCGCCTGCGCGGTTACTTCAGTCTCGACGCGCTCGCCTCGCGCCGATTAGCGCGAGGCGTCGAAGCATTCGCGGCGGCCGAGAACATCACGGGCCAACGCTACGAGGTCGGCCGCACGCCCGTCCTCACGCTCGGCCCGCCGCTGTTCGTGCGTGTTGGTTTGAGATTGCGTTTGGGAGAAGGCAGAAGGCAGTAGACAGAAGGCAGAAGGCAGAAGGCAGAAGGCAGAAGGCAGAAGGCAGAAGGCAGAAGGCAGAAAGCAGAAGGCAGAAGGCAGTCAAACCGGAAGTCATAAGAGAAGGCAGCCGCCGCTCCATCGCTTCACCGGCTGCCTTCTGCTTTCTGCCTTCTGCCTTCTCCGCTCAAATCCTTCCCGTCGCGGCGAGGAGTTCGGCGTTGAGTATGGCGGCTCCGGCCGCGCCGCGTATGGTGTTGTGGCTGAGTGCGACGAAGCGGTAGTCAAGCACGTTGTCGGGGAGTATGCGGCCGACGGTGACGCTCATGCCGCGGCCCGCGTCGCGGTCGAGACGGGGCTGCGGGCGATCTTGCTCGTCGCGCACGAGTATGGGGCGCGTGGGCGCGGTGTGTAGCCCCAACTCCTGCGGGAGCGAAGTGAATGAAGCGAACGCTTCACGCAACTCTTCGATTGAAGCGTGGCGCGCGAGCTTGACGCGCACGGCGGCCATGTGGCCGTCCGTGACGTTGACGCGGTGAACCTGCGCGCTCACCTTGAACGGCGCGGGCTCGACACGCGCGCCTTCGACGCGGCCGAGAATTTTCAGAGTCTCGCTCTCAATCTTCTCCTCCTCGCCGCCGATGTATGGAAGCACGTTGTCCGTTATGTCGAGCGAGGCGACGCCGGGGTAGCCCGCGCCCGAGAGCGCCTGCAAGGTCGTGGCGACCACCGATTCCAGACCGAAGCGCGCGTGCAGCGGCGCGAGCGCGAGCGCGAGCATGATGGTCGAGCAGTTCGGGTTCGTCACGATCATCCCTCGCCCGAGCGAGCGCGAAGATTTCTGCGCTTCGAGCAGAGAGAGGTGTTCGTGATTGACCTCCGGGATGAGCAGCGGCACGTCCTCGTCCATGCGGAGCGCGGACGAGTTGCTTATGACTGCGTGGCCCGCGCGCGCGAAAGCCTCTTCGGTCTCGCGCGCCATCTCGCCGGGCAGGCTTGAGAAGACCACGTCGCACTCGAACGGAGGTTCGAGCGGCAGGACTTCGAGCGCACGCACCGCCTCGGGCATCTCTCCCGCGAGACGCCACGCGCATGCCTCCGAGTAAGCCTTACCGCGCGAGCGGTCTGAAGCCGCGAGCGCCGCCACCTCGAACTGCGGATGGCCTTCGAGCATCTGTATGAAACGCTGCCCGACCGTCCCCGTCGCGCCGAGTATGCCCACACGATATTTCCTGCTCATCGTCTTCCCCTAAAAGTCATCTTGCTCACGTTAGATGATAACCGACGCCGCGCGTGGTCTTCGAGTCCCTTCGGGGGGCGGTTAGCGTAGGGCTTCGCCCATACGCCGCACGCCCTCTTCGAGCACGTGCGTGTCGGCGCAGAAGGAGACGCGCAGGTAGCCTTCGCCTTCCGGGCCGAAGGCCGAGCCGGGCACGGTTATGACGCGGTGCTCCAGAAAGCGTTCGGCGACCGTCATCGAGTCGCCGTGCGCGCTCACGTCAACCATCGTGTAGAAAGCGCCTTCGGGCGCGACGGCGCGCAAGGATAGCTCACTCGAAAAAAGTTTGAGCAGGTGGTCGCGCCGCGCGCGGAACGTCTCGCGTGCGGCGGCGCGAGCACTTGCGGCCTCTTCAGTCCAGGCGACGAGCGCGGCCTTCTGCGAGACGGCCGAGGCGCAGGTAGTCGTGTAACCGTGAAGCACGAGCGCGCTCTTCAATACCGCGGCGTCGCCGCAGAGCCAGCCCAAGCGCCAGCCCGTCATGCTCATAGACTTCGACAAACCGCCTATCACGAGCACGCGCTCCGGATGATACTCCGAGACGGACGCGGGCCTTTCGTCCGTGAAATAGATGTCTCGATAAATCTCGTCGCTTATCAAGTACGCGCCCGAGCCTTCGAGCGCGCGCGCCATGTCCGAAAGCTCCGCGCGCGAGAGCACGCGCCCCGTCGGGTTCGAGGGGCTTATGCAGACGACCGCCTTCGTGCGCGGCGTGAGTTGTCTACGGAACTCTTCCGCGTCGAAAGAGAAGTCGCGCGCGGCGGGCATCGTGTAGAAGCGCGGCGCGCCGCCCGCCATATGCACGATGGTCGGGTACGCGACGAAGCCGGGATTTGGTAGCAGAACTTCGTCGCCTTCGTCCACGAGCGTGAGCAGCGCGAGGTAGAGAGCCTCCTGCGAGCCCGCGGTTATGACGACCTGCTCCGGTGTTAGTTGAAGGTGTGAGTAGTCCGACGCGACGCGCTCGCGAAGTGCGGGCAGTCCCGCGTGCGTCGTGTAACCGTTCTGCTCTTCGACGA
>JBJMGR010000404.1:0-27438 GCA_045807805.1 Pyrinomonadaceae bacterium
CTCGAAGAAGACGAAGATCGTGAAGCGCGGCGCAGACCCGGTCGTCGTCTCCAACAAGACGACGCGCGTCAAGCCCGCCCGCCGCTTCATAGAGGACGTGGACTACGAAGAATCATTCAATCAGTAAGAGGTCGATTCTGTGATATAAGAGGCGTCGTCGTTCCCGAGTCCCGCCACAGAGTCTTTAAAGATGCGCCTGCGTGTAACGTTCGCACTCTCGCTCGCCTTCGCCGCGTGCTACGGCGCGCTCGCGCTCGCGCCGCGCGGCTCTTCGGCCGAGACGCGCCGTAGCGTCAGCCTCATTCTCGTCAACGGAAAAGTCTTCACGGGCGACGCGCGCGGCACGGTGGTCGAATCGGTCGCGGTGGACGGCAAACGCATAGTCGCCGTCGGCACGACGCGCGAGATAGAGTCGCGCTACGCGGGCGCGCGTCGCGTTGACCTGAAAGGCCGTCTCATCACCGCGGGCTTCAACGACGCGCACCTGCACTTCCTCAACGGCGGCCTCGCGCTCTTCCGCGTTGACTTGAACGGCGCGCGCACGCTCGCCGAGGCGAAGCGGCGCGTGGCCGAGAAGGCGCGCGAGCTTCCCGAAGGCGCATGGCTCCTCGGGCGCGGTTGGGATCAGACGCTCTGGGGCGGGCAGTGGCCGACGAAGGAGACGCTCGACGAGGCCGCGCCGCGAAACCCGGTCTTCGTGCAGCGCGTTGACGGCCACACGAGTTGGGCGAACTCTCTGGCGCTCTCGAAGGCTGGCCTCACGCGCGAGACACGCAACCCCGAGGGCGGCGAGGTAGTGCGCGACGAGCGCGGCGAGCCGACGGGGATTCTGAAGGAGACTGCGGGCCTTCTGGTCGCGCGCGTAGTCCCCACGCCCACGCGCGAAGAGAAGATGCGCGCGATAGAGCGCGCCCTCTCCGAGGCGCGACGCTACGGCATCACCTCCATCTCCGACTCCATCTCCGGCTACGACACG
Source organism: Pyrinomonadaceae bacterium (assembly GCA_045807805.1). Classification (GTDB taxonomy): domain Bacteria; phylum Acidobacteriota; class Blastocatellia; order Pyrinomonadales; family Pyrinomonadaceae; genus QHXN01. The sequence continues at coordinate 977 of JBJMGR010000404.1, forward strand.
CTCGCGCTCTACCGCGAAATGCTCGCGCAAGACAAACTCACAGTCCGCCTCGCCGAGTGGCTGGACTTCAACGACACCATCGAGACTTTGAAACGCCAGCGCGAGGAGTTCAACTCTCTGAAGGTTGACCCGCTGCGCCTTCGCATCACGGCCGTGAAGGGCTACGTGGACGGCACGCTCGGCTCGCGCACGGCCGCGATGCTCGCGCCGTTTGACGACGACCCGCACAACAGCGGCATCCCGCGCATGACCGCCGAAGAGTTAAATACAAAAGTGGTCGCGCTCGACGCCGCCGGATTTCAGGTCACGCTCCACGCCATCGGCGACCTCGCCAACCGCATGGCGCTCGACGCGTACTATGCGGCAGACGCGCGGAGGGTCGCGGACGTGCGGGGTCTTAGATTCGTCACCCCTCGATCTTCGACAATTGCGAACGAGGCCGAGCGGAAGCCCGGCATTGACATGACCACGCGCCTCGCGCGCCACCGCGTCGAGCACGCGCAGGTCGTCGCGCCTTCGGACTTCGCGCGCTTCCGCAATCTCGGCATCATCGCATCCATGCAGCCTTCGCACGCCATCTCGGACAAGCGTTGGGCGCAGGCGCGTCTGGGCGAGTACCGCGTGCTCGGCGCGTACAGTTGGCACACCTTCATGGCGCACGGCGTGCACGTCCCCTTCGGCACCGACTGGCCCATCGAGCCCATCAATCCTTACCTCGGACTCTACGCCGCCGTCACGCGCCAGAGCACGGAGGGCGAGCCAGCGGGCGGCTGGTGGCCCGAGGAGCGCATATCAATCGAGGACGCCATACGCAACTACACGGCCGAGGGCGCGTACGCGTCATTCGAGGAGGGAGAGAAGGGACAGATAGCCGCGGGGATGCTCGCCGACTTGGTCGTCCACTCGAAAGACCTCCTCTCAATCGCGCCCGCCGAGATACTCAAGGCCGAGGCCGACATGACAATCTTCGACGGCCGCGTCGTATACGAACGTAAAGCAAGTGATAAGTGATGAGTGATAAGTGATAAGAAAAGGCAAGGTGCATCCTCCGCACATTCTTATCACTCATCACTTATCACTCATCACTCATGACTACTTCGGAGGTTCCTATGCCTACATGGTTGAAAGTCGTTCTGGTAATCGTCGGGCTGCTGTTCGTGCTGGCGGTCGCGTCCGTGCTCGGACTCGTCTACATGGCGAAGAAGTACGGGCCGGGGCTCATGGAGGCCGGGAAGCATTCGATGGACGAGGGGCACAAGTACGGACGTAGCACGGACAACGAGGGCTGCGTGAACGAGGTGGTCGCGCGCCACAAACGCATCAGCGGACTCGGCGACATGATAAGCAACGGCCTCTTCTTCCGCGGGTGTCTGGACGCGAGCCGCCCCACGCACGGCTTCTGCGACGACGTGCCGACCCGTCTTGAGTTCATGAAGAGCGCGCGCTGGCAGTTGGACGAGTGCAAGCGCTACGGCCTCTCGCCCGAGAGCCAGTGCGGCCAACTCTTCCAGCAGGTGCAGCAGTTCTGCGAGGAGCGCGGCCGCAAGATCACGCCCGTAAGCCCCGAAGAGGACGGCGACGCGGACGACTCAGGGCCGCCAGCAGCGCCTCCACCAGCGCCGCCGCCAGCGCCTCCCTCTTCGAGATAGCTTCCGCGATGCACGCCTCAGAGCATTCTTCGCGCCGAGCCGCCACACGAGCGTTTATGAACCGACCTTCTCATTCACACGGCCGCCTCCTTTCCGCGCCCGTGCTTCTTTGTCTACTGCTACTCTCGGCCGCGGACGCGCGCGCGGCTTGGCGCGCCGCGGGCGACGTGCGCTCGGTCGCGCGCCAGACGGACGGCGTCGTCATCGCGCTCACGTCGGGAGCGCGCGTCTCCGTCACGTTCAGAGACCTTGAGACCGTGCGCGTGCGGCTCGCGCCGACGGGCACGTTCGAGCGCGACTTCTCGTACGCCGTCGAGTCGAAGGACAGGAAGACCGTCACGGCGATGATTTCGGAGACGCGCGACGAGATAAGAGTCTCATCTCTCGACGGCGCGACCGTCCGTATAAAGCGTCGGCCGTTCCTCGTCACAGTCCTCGACGATGAGGGGCGCGTCGTCGTCGAGGATGACCCCGCGCACGCTTGTGTGTTCGACGCGGAGACTGGCGCGGTCGAGTGTTCTAAAAAGCGCGACGGGTGGGAGACCTACTACGGCCTCGGCGAGAAGGCCGGCGCGACCGTCTCGCGCGACACGCAGCAGTTCGTGATGTGGAACACGGACACCTACGCATACCCGCGCGGCCTAGACCCCATATACCAGTCCATCGGCTTCTACACGGCGCTGCGCTACGAGAAGGGCGCGGGCGGCGCGCGCGGGCGCGGGCGCGCTTACGGCCTCTTCCTCGACAACACGACGCGAACCTACTTCGACATGGGGAAGACAGACCCCTCGCGCGTCACCTTCGGCGCGGCGTCGGGCGAGTTGAACTACTACGTCTTCACGGGAGGCCGCGAGCGCACGCCGAAGAGAGTTCTGGGCGACTACACGGACTTGACGGGCCGAGCGCCGATGCCGCCCGTTTGGGCGCTCGGCAATCAGCAGTCGCGCTGGTCTTACTACCCCGAGTCGCGCGTGCGCGAAGTCGCGCGTGGCTTTCGAGAGTCGCGCACGCCCGCCGACGTTATCTACCTCGACATCGACTACATGGACGGCTTCCGCGTCTTCACATGGAACAGAGAGCGTTTCCCGAATCCGTCGAAGATGATCGCAGACCTTCGCGCCGAGGGCTTCCGCGTCGTCCTTATCATTGACCCCGGCGTGAAGGTTGACCCGAACTACTACGCGTATCAGCAGGGTCAGGCGGGCGGCCACTTCGTGAAGAACGCGGATGGAAGCGAGTTGCACGCCTCCGTGTGGCCGGGCGTCTGCGCCTTCCCGGACTTCACGGACGCGAAGGCGCGCGAGTGGTTCGGCTCGCTCTATAAGAGGAACCTCGACGAAGGCGTCGCGGGCTTCTGGAACGACATGAACGAGCCCGGCGTCTTCCTCTCCGAAGAGACGCCGAAGCCCGACATCTACCATCACCCGATGAAGACGTTCCCTCTGAACGCGCGCCACGCGGGCGACGGCGCGCCCGGCACGCACGCGCGCTTCCACAACGTCTACGGCATGCAGATGGCGCGCACGACCTTCGAGGGCTTGAAGAGACTCAGGCCCGACGCGCGCCCGTTCGTCTTGACGCGCGCGGGCTACGCCGGAGTGCAGCGCTACTCGGCCGTGTGGACTGGCGACAACGTCGCGTCCTGGGATCACCTGCGTCTCTCTCTGACGATGCTCCTCAACATGGGCGTCTCGGGCGTCGCGCTCATAGGCTCGGACGTGGGCGGCTTCTCCGGCAACCCTTCGCCCGAGCTTTACACGCGCTGGCTACAGGCCGCGGCGCTCTCGCCCTTCCTCCGCTCACACTCCGAGTCGGGCTCGAACCCGCACGAGCCATACTCGTTCCCGAAAGCTTACGCGGAGATCAACCGCGCCTCGATAGAGCTTCGCTACCGGCTGCTGCCATACATCTACACGCTCTTCAACGAGCACACGCAAACAGGCGCGCCCGTCATGCGCCCGCTCTGGTTCGAGTACCCGGACGACGCGCGCACTTACCTGATTGAAGACGAGTATCTGACGGGCCGCGACCTGCTCGTCGCGCCCGTCGTTACCGAATCAGTGACGAAGCGGCACGTATACTTCCCCGCGGGCGACAACTGGGTTGACTGGTGGACGGGCAAGACGTTTCAAGGCGGCAGCGACGCCGACGTTGACGCGCCGCTCGACCGCCTGCCGCTCTTCGCGCGCGCGGGCTCTGTGATTCCGACGCAGCCCGTCATACAGCACACGGGCGAGATGGCGACCGCGCCTCTGACGCTGCTCGTGGTGCGCGGTGGCGACGGCGAGAGTAGTTTTTACGAGGACGCGGGCGACGGCTTCGGCTACATGCGCGGCGACTCACGCACACTGACCGCGACGCAGAAGGGCAACTCTCTGAGGCTCACGCGCGCGGGCTCTTACGGTGGCGCGCGGAAGGTTGCCGCGCTCGAATTCCTCCCCGGCCAAATACAGGTGCGCAACACACACGGCGTCGCACTCCTGTCGCCCGCGCATCGCCTTGACGGGCACATCTTCGTGCCGCTCCCGTCTGAGGAGTTTGAAGAGTTTACGTTTGAACAGTAAATCGCAATGCGAAAGGCTCCGAAGGTTTCAGAGATGACCGAACACTACCCCGGCGCGCTCGACCGCCGACGCTTCCTCTCCAAAGTCGGAAAGGGCTTGGGACTCGCCGCGCTCTCGTCCTCGGTCGTGGCCTCGCTCCTTAAGGACGTGAACGCCGCCGCGCGACGCGTCGCGCACCTCTCGGCCGAGGATGCCGCGCGCGACGAAGACTTCTGGTTCGAGATACAGCAGTCGTTCTCCGTCACGCGCGGGATTGTGAACTTGAACAACGGCGGCGTCTCACCCTCGCCCCGCGTCGTCACCGAAGCTCTCGTGCGTTACATCTGGCAGCAGGAGGACGCCACGGCCTACACGATGTGGCAAATCTTAGAGCCGCAGTCCGAGACGATTCGCACGGGCCTCGCAGACCTCTTCGGCTGCGACCGTGAAGAGGTCGCGATAACGCGCAACACCTCCGACTCGCTCGAAGCTCTCCTCTTCGGCTTCGACCTCCGTGCGGGCGACGAAGTTTTGACGACGACGCAGGACTACCCGCGCATGCTCACGACGCTCCGCCAGCGCGAGCGCCGCGAAGGGATCGTCTTAAAGACCGTACGCGTCCCCGTCCCCTCGAAAGACCCTTCGGAGATAATCGCCGCATACGAGTCGGGCTTCACGCCGCGCACGCGTCTCGTTCTCGTCTCGCACGTCATAAACCTGACGGGGCAGATAACTCCCGTCCGAGACATCTGCGAGATGGCGCGCAAGCGCGGAGTCGAGACCGTCGTTGACGGCGCGCACTCGTTCGCGCACTTCCAGTTCAAGCGCGACGACCTGGGTTGCGACTACTACGGGACGAGCCTTCACAAATGGCTCCACGCCCCCAAAGGCACGGGGATGCTCTACGTCCGGCGCGACAAGATTGAGAAGATCTGGCCGCTCCTCGCCGCCGAGAAGTCGCAGGACGCCGACATACGAAAGTTTGAAGAGACGGGCACGCGCTCGGCCGCGCAGCGTCTTGCGATTGGCGAGGCTCTACTCTTCCATCAGGGCGTCGGAGCGGCGCGCAAGGAGGCGCGCCTCCGCCTGCTCGCGCGCCACTGGATGAACCAACTCAAAGACGAACCCAACGTGCGATTCAACACCTCCTTCGACGAACACCAATCCTGCGCGCTCGCCAACGTCCACGTAGAGGGCACGGAGCCCGGCGCTCTCTGCGACTACTTAATGAGCCGCCACAAAATCTTCGCCACGCCCATCGTCCACGAAGAGTTCAAAGGCGTGCGCGTCACCCCTTCGGTCTACACGACCATCAAGGAACTCGACCGCTTCTCCGAAGTGATGACGACAATCGCGCGCAAGGGTCTCCCCAAAGCGTAAGGGAGGCCGCGCTATAAAGCTTGCCAAAACCGATCTTGTCGCCTATCTTTGCCTCACCCACAAGTAAGGGGGCGACATCTGATGTATCGCATGTTCCGCATAATCACTCCCAACCGGCTGGCTTAGGCCAGACCACCGCCGACGACGGTCTCACCGTCTCTCTCTAATTTCCATCTCGGAAAGCGGCTATCCGACCAGGCAAAGGGTCGAAGGGGTGTGCGTCATGTCGAATCAGGGCATAGAAGTCGTCCGTCTCAATAAATATTTCAGCAAGCGAAAAAGCTTCGTGCGCGGGGGCCGCTCGGTCACGCACGCGCTCAAGGATGTCTCCTTCGAGGTTGCTCTCGGCGAGACCTACGGGCTGCTCGGGCCGAACGGCTCGGGCAAGTCAACGCTCATACGCGTGCTCTCGACGCTGCTCGCGCCCGACTCGGGCTACGTGCGCATGCTCGGCTACCGCGTCCCCGGCGAGGAGGCCGAGGTGCGCCGACGCATCGGCCGCGTGAGCGTGGACGCTGCCTTCTACAAGAAGCTCTCCGCGCGCGAGAATCTTCTCTACTCGGCATACCTCTACGGCATGGACGGTGCGACGGCCGAGCGGCGCGCGTTGGAGATACTCGAAGCCTTGGGCTTGGACGGCGAGAAGTTCACAGACCCGCTCGAAGAGATGAGCCGCGGGATGCAGCAGAAGGTCGCCATCACGCGCGCACTTCTCGTCAACCCGCCGCTCCTTCTTCTGGACGAGCCGACGACCGGATTAGACCCGAAGAGCAAGCGCGACGTGCAGACCTTCATAGAGGCTCTGCGCGCGGAGCACGGGACGACTATCGTTCTGACCTCGCACGACATGGCCGAGACCGAGCGCCTCTGCTCGCGCATAGGCTTCATCGCCAAGGGCCAGCTCACAGCCGAGGGCACGGCCGAAGAGTTGAAGCGCCGCGCCCGTGCCGAGACGCTCGACGACGCCTTCATCGCGCTCGCGGGCGAGAAGCTGGAAGATGGCGAGAACGGCGGGAAGAAAGACGGGGACAAGAAAGACGAAGGCGCGGCGGCGAAGGCGTCAGGGAAAGGATGAAGGCGGAAGGATGAAGGATGAAGTGGAAACAGCTTTTCTTTCATCCTTCATCCTTCCGCCTTCATCCTTTCGATACGGGAGGCGTGAGTTATGGAACAGGTTTTAAGACAGACGTGGGCGTTCTTCTTCCGCGACTATCATCTGACGCGGCGCTACTTCTCCTGGGTCGTGGTCTTCACGTTCTACGCGGTGGTGAACTCGGCGACGGTCGTGCTCATCGGCGTGGCGGCGAACGACCGCAGGCTCACGCTCATGCTTACGGTCGGCGTGATGCTCTGGGGCTTGCTCTCCGTCGTCTTTCAGGAGATAGCGAACTCCATCACGTACGAGCGTTGGGAGGGCACGCTCGAATATACTTTCATGGCCCCGGTCTCGCGGCTCATACATCTGGCGGGCGTGAGCATCTTCGCGACCGGCTACGCCGTCGTGCGCTCCGTGATAATCGTCGCGGGGCTGCTCGTCTTCGTAGACCTGGACTTGTCGCGCGCGAACTGGGCGGGGATAGTCGTCGTGCTCGCGGTATCGAGCGCGGCATTCATCGGGCTCGGGTTGATGGCGGCGACCCTGCCCGTCTTCTCGCCCGAGCGCGGGGCCGAGGCGACGAACATCTTTCAGGGGATACTGCTGCTCGTCTCGGGCGTCTACTATCCCGTCGAGGTTCTGCCGCGCTGGCTCCAACCGCTCTCGGTCATCTCGCCCGCGACCTACGCGCTGGGCGCCACGCGCAAGCTGATAGGCATAGGCGACGGCGGCGAGTTGACGGCGGGCGCGCCGCTCTCGGCCTGCGCGTACGAGTTGACGGTGCTGACGCTGATGGGCATCGTCTCGATACCGCTCGGCCTCTACGTCTTCTCGCTCGTCGAGCGATGGGCCAAGCACTCGGGCAAGCTCAAGCGAACAGGGTGAGAACAGAACCGCGAGCGGTAGCAAGCGGGTCGCAAGTTACGCCGTGCAGACCATCGGCGTAACTTGCGACCCGCTCGCTACCGCTCGCGGTTCTGTTCTTCGCCTTACTCGAATGCCTTCAGAACTTCGTCGGCGTGCTCTTCGACGTTGACCTTGTCGAAGACTTTGTGGACGCGGCCCTGCTCGTCTATGAGGAAGGTCTTGCGGCTAACGCCCATGTACTTGCGCCCCGCGAACTCCTTCTCGCCGTAGACGCCGTAGGCGTCGGCGACCGTGTGGTCTGTGTCGGCCAGAAGCGTGAAGGGCAGGCTGTACTTCTCCGCGAACTTCTGGTGAGAGCGCTCGTCGTCGGTCGAGACGCCTATGACCTTGATGCCTTGCCTCTGAAGCTCCGCGTGGCCGTCGCGCAAGGAGCACGCCTCCTTCGTGCAGCCCGGCGTGTCGTCCTTCGGGTAGAAGTAGAGCACAACCTTCCGGCCGCGCAGGTCTGCGAGTCTCACGGTGTTACCCTCCGCGTCGCGCGACTCAAACTCCGGCGCGGCATCGCCCTCTTTAATCATTGCGTCGAACCTCCGTCTTCATTCAAGCGGGAATAGAGCCTCTGTATCTTACTACAGCGGTCGCGCCCCCGGTCACTGCGCGGGCTTGTGGCCGTTGCGCTGGAAGGCTCGGAAGGGCTCGGGAATGAAGTTGGTCATGTGGAAGTGTGCGGTGCGGCCGTCGGCGAAGGTCTGGAACAGCTCGAACTCGGGCAGGCGCAGGCACGTGAGCGCGCACGCGTCGTCGTAGCCCGTGTCGATTCCAATCGCGCTGTGCGAGACGTATATGCCGTGGCGGCCCAGACGCCCGAGCAGAGGCAGCAGCGGCGTCGGCGTATGGCCGAAGACGCATGGCTTGCCGTAGTAGTGCTTATAAAAGTCAGGGTTGCGCGACCAGAGCAGGTGTCGCGCGTCCGTCTCGCAAGGGTGCTTCTCGCCGTCGAGACCGGCGTGTACGTAGAAGGCGTGCTCGTCTTCGTGGAAGAGCGGGAGCGAGCGGAAGAACTCAAGATGCTCCGAAGGGATCGAGTCGCGCACGCGCCGCTGCGTCTCTTCCCACCAGGAGCGCAGTTCGTCCGTGAGCTTCAGAGAGGTGTACTGCCCGAAGGTGTGATGACTGCCGACGGCGGGGTGCAGCCAGAGCGGCGCGCCTTCGTCGAGGAAGTCCAAGAGCATCTGCTCGTGGTTTCCACGAAGGACGACGACGCGGTCGTCCGCCGATTCGCGTTTGAGCGCGAGCACGTCTTCGACCGTGCCGGGTATGTCCTCGCCCCGGTCGATGAGGTCGCCGAGCAGAACGAGAGTGTCGCGGCCCGCCTCGCGCGGGAGCGTCGAGATTAGATGCCTTAGCTGCGCTCGGCGGCCGTGAACGTCGCCGATAACGAAGGTGCTCAAAGGGGCATCCTCCGCGGATGTTGGAAGGGGAGTGAAAGAGTTAAAGGGTTAGACGGTTAACTTCGCGGAAGGCGCGGGCGCACATCTTCTCACCTTCGACTTGTTAAGCGTTTCCCGTCTTCGCCTGCGTCTACGGTCGTGCTTCGTGTGCGCGCCCCGACGAGTCTTCGATGCCGGACATCAACTCGCCGAAGCGCGGGTCTTCGCGCAATGCTTCCCAGTTCGGGTCTGACTCGAACCAGGGCCTATTCTCGTTACCGAGCTTGATAGCACGTTCTAACCAGCGGAAGGCTTCGTCGCGAGAGCCTAACATCGCGTATGCGGTCGCGAGCCAGTAAGCGATGTCGTGGTCTGCGTCCGCGGCCTCTCGCACGGCTTCGGTCAACTCCGCGCGCGCCGCGTCCCGGTCGTCCATCTGCGCGAGGAACTGCGCGAGCAGAGGGCGCACGCCGTCCATGCGCGGGTTGCGCTTGAGCACTTCGTTGATGATTTTGACGGCGGAGGCGGGGTCGCCCTTTCGCGCGGAGAGGACTGCGCGGAATGTGCGGAGGAGCGGATGGTCGTGCTCCATCTGCGCGCCGAGTTCGAGTTCGGCCAACGCATCGTCGAAGCGCCGCTGGTACATGAGCACGCGCGCCCGGTTGTAGCTCACGACGACGCGCTCGGCCGGGTTGATGCGAAGCATGCGCCCGAAGCCTTCGAGCGCGTCGTCGTAGCGGCCGTCGAGACGCGCGATGGTGGCCGAGACGAAGTGTACGCCCACGTCGTTCGGCGCTTCCGTCTTCAACTCTTCGACCAGGGCGCGAGCGCCCGCCTTGTCGCCGCGCGCGAGCTTGACGAAGACCGTGTGCAGACGCGCCTCTAAAAGTCTCGGGTCGAGCGCGAGCGCACGCTCGAAGGCAGACTCGGCCTGCGCGTAGTCTTCGTTATTGCCCAAGCCCTTTATGACGCGGTTCGCGTGCGCGCCGCCGAGCGCGCACCAGGCGAGCGCGAAGTTCGGGTCAAGCTCTACGGCGCGGCGGAAGTGCGCGAGCGACTCGTCGGAGTCTTCGCGCGCGAGCGTGTGGTAGATGAAGCGCCCCGAGGCGTCGCGCCCGCGCAGGTACTCTTCGTAAGCCTCAGGATTCGTCGTCGAGCGTCCGCCGCCGTCGGGCGTTTCCGTAAGGCTCTGCTCGCGCGGCGCGGCTCGCGCCTTCTCGCGCTCGATGCGGCGCATCAATTCGCCGAAGCGCGCATCATCGCGCAGGGCTTCCCAGTTCGGGTCTGACTCGAACCAGGTGCGGTTCTCGTTGCCGAGGTCAATCGCGCGGCCGAGCCAGCGGAAGGCTTCGTCGCGGTCGCCGAGCATGGCGTGGGCCGTTGCGAGCCAGTAGGCGATGTCGTGGTCTGCGTCCGCAGCCTCTCGCACGCGCTCGTTGAACTGCGCGCGCGCGCCCTCCATATCGCCGCTCTTGATTAACTGTTGCGCGAGCAGAGGGCGTATGCCGTCCATCGTCGGGTGCTCTTCGAGCACGTCGTGAAGGACGCGCACGGCCTCGGCCGCGTCGCCGCGACGGCCCAAGATGACGGCCTGAAAGGTTCGTATGAGCGGATGGTTCGGCTCGACGCGCGCGCCCTGTTGGAGTTCGAGGAGCGCGTCGTCGAAGCGGTGCTGGTACATGAAGACGCGCGCGCGGTTATAACTCGCGACGACGCGCGCCGCAGGGTCTAGGCGCGAGAGCTTGTCGAAGGCGCGCAAGGCACGGTCGTACTCGCCGTCTAAGCGATGGAGCGCGCCCTTGACGAAGTAGACGGCGGGCTCGTTCGGTGCCTGCTTCGAGAGTCGCGCGACCTCCGCGCGGGCCTTCTCCTTCTCGCCGCGCGAGAGGTATATGAAGACCATCAGTATGCGCGCCTCGATGATGTCGGGGTCGAGTTCGAGCGCGTGGCTGAAGGCGTTCTCCGCAAGCTCGTAGTCGTCCGCGCCGCCCAAGCCCTTGAGGACGCGGTTGGCGAAGCACGCGCCGAGGCCGCTGTGCGCGAGCGCGAACGAAGGGTCTAGGCGTATCGCGTGCTGGAAGTGTTCGACGGCGTGGTCGCAGTCGTTGTCGTCGAGCGTGTGAAAGAGGAACTTGGCGAAGAAGTCGCGGCCGCGCAGATACTCTTCGTATGCGGCGGCGTTGCGCGTGGCGGGCTGCGACTGCGGCGCGTCGGACGCGACGGGCTGCTCGGCGTTGAGCCCCTGCGCGATGCGCTGCGCGATAGTGTCCTGAAGCGCGATGATGTCGGCGGCGTTCGCGTCTATGCGGTCGCTCCAGATCATATCGCCCGAGACCACGTCCACGAGTTGCGCGTTGACGCGCAGCGCGCCGCCCGCTCGCAGGAAGCCCGCGACTAAGACGGCGCTCACGTTAAGCTCGCGTCCGACCTGCTGCGGGTCAACGGTCTTGCCCTGATACTTAACGATCATCGAGGACGGCCGCACGATGAGCGAGCGGTTGCGCGCAAGCTCCGTGATGACGGCGTCGGCGAGTGAGAATTCGTAGAAGCCCGCATCCGCGTCATTCGAGAGGTTTCGGAACGGGAGAATGGCTATGGACTTCTCCGTCTCGAACTGGCTGACGTGCGGCCCCGCGTGTTGACTCTGGACGGGCGCGGGCGTGCGCTGGCCCGAAGTGTGTCGCGAGCCGGGCGGTAGCGAAGTGGGCTGCGCCTCCGCGCCCGTCAGGCTCCGCCACCAACGCCGGAACGTGTGGCCGAAGCCGCCCGACGTGCCCGGCTGGTGGCGCGGCGGCGAGACGACGGGCACGAACTCAGCCTGAGCGTCGGTCGTCGAGCTGCCCTGAACGCCCGCTCGCGCCGCGACCTCTCGCATCGCGGCGCGAAGGTCGTCGCGCATCTCCGAGATGTGCTGGTAACGCTCGTCGGGCTTCTTCGCGAGCGCGCGGTCGAGTATGCGCTGAATGCTCTCGGGTGGGTCGTCGCGTCGGACTTCCGAGATGGGCTCGGGCGTGTCGTGCAGGACTGCGTAGCGAACCTCCACGGTTGTCTGACCCTTGAAGGGCCAGATGCCCGCGAGCATTTCGTAGAGCAGCACGCCCGTCGAGAAGATGTCCGCGCGGTGGTCAACCTTCAGACCCGATGCCTGTTCGGGCGCGGCATAGGTGGCCGTGCCGTACGGGACGCCCAACTCCGTCAGATGAACGTCGCCCTTCGTGCCCCCCTCGTCCAAGAGTTTCGCCAGACCGAAGTCGAGCACCTTCGCGAGCCCCGCGTCCGTCACCATGACGTTCCCGGCCTTTATGTCGCGGTGGATGATTCCTTTCGAGTGCGCGGCCGTGAGGGCGTCGGAGACTTGATAAGCAATCGAGAGCGCGGTTTCGAGAGAGAGCGGGCGGCCGTTGACGAGCTGCCGTACGTTCTTACCTTCGATGTACTGCATCGCGATGAAGTGCAGCCCGTCGTCCGATTCGTGAAGCCCGTAGATTGTGCAGATGTTCGGGTGGTCTAAGGAGGAGGCGAGCTGTGCCTCGCGCTGGAAGCGCTTGAGGTTGACCTCGCGCGCCGTCAACTCGGGCGAGAGCACCTTGATGACGACGGGGCGGCCGAGGCGTTCGTCCGTCGCCTTGTATACCGTCCCCTGCCCGCCCGCGCCGAGCTTCTCCGTAATGCGGTAATTGAGGATTGTCCTGCCAACCATCTTTAGAAGCTGTCAGCACTCAGCATTCAGCATTCAGCTTTTAACTTTTTAGCGGCGCGCGCGCAACCTTTTTTCTCTACGGCGGCGAAAGGCGGGCTGCTGGCTGAAAGCTGAGTGCTGAGTGCTGAGAGCTTTTTTTCGCCCGGCACACGGCCGGGACTAGTCGTGAACCGTTCAACCACGCGGCGGGTCGCCCCAGCCTGACTGCACGTAGCTACCGTCCTCTACGATGCATGGAACGGTCGGGTCGCCGCCCGAGTAGTCCAACATCTCCTTGCGGCGCGCGCGGTCGTTCTGCGCGTCGTACTCGGTGAACCCGACGCCCTCCGAGTTGTAATGGTCACGTGCCTGCTGGCAGTACGGGCAGCCGGGCTTCACGTACATCACAAGTCCCACTTCGCTCTTCCCTCCTTTTCCGTTTGACGCAAGTGTAACGCACGCGCGCCGAAGTTGCGAAGCACCGATCAACTCGCGCGCGGGAAGTTCGCGAGGGCTGTGCGCCGCGCGAACGTGATATTATGCGCCCGCCCGGAACCGGGCACACATGGAGGAACACGATGACCACTCGCGCGAGCGGGACTTTCGAGGTGAGGATGAGCCCACAGGCTCCGGACGAAGGGGCCGAGGGAGTAGTTGGCATAAGCAGGATGCTGATTGACAAGCGCTTCGAGGGCGACCTCGAAGGGACGAGCAGGGGGCAGATGCTCGCGGCCGGAACGGGCGTCGCGGGCTCCGCCGGGTACGTCGCGATTGAGCAGGTGACGGGCAAGCTCGGCGGAAGAGACGGCACCTTCGTCCTCCAACACAGCGGCACGATGGAGCGCGGCGTGGGGCGTCTGACAGTCTCGGTCGTGCCCGACTCGGGCAGGGGCGAACTCGAAGGCTTGAGCGGCACGATGGAGATCGTCATCGAAGAGGGCCAACACTCGTACGTCTTCGACTACGCGCTCGGCGACACGGGGACGAACTCCTAAACGCTACGGCGCGCGCGCACGATGAGACGCTTCGCAGTCGTTACAGTCTTAACGGCCGTCGCCACGTGCTTCGCACTCGCGGCGCGGGCGGCAGCTTCGGAGGCTAACGGCGGCGGCTCGGGCGGCGGCCACGTGGACTATCAGAGGGTCTACCGCGCGCCCGTGGGGCGCACGCGCGGAACGGTCTACGCGCTCGCGGGCACAGCCGCCGTAACGCTCTTGCTCGTCGTCTACGCGGTCGCGAGAGTGAGACGCGGGCGCAGGTTGAGTTGAAGAGACGTTCGGAGTGAGAGGCACGCTGGAACCGAGGAGATGCACGTGTTCGAGAGCGACCTTCTAGACCCTTACGAGAAGTACGTACGCATAGAGGTGCTCGGCCGCGAGGTCGAAGTGCCCGAGCGCAATCGCCTGCTGCGCTGCTTCCAGTTCCTCTCGCTAGAGACTATCTCCTACGGCGACTTCTGCTGGAACGGCGACTGCGCCAACTGCCAAATCTGGTACCACGACCCCGGCGAGAACGGCGCGCAGGACAAGCCCGCCCTCGCCTGCCGCTTCGACGTGCGCGACGGCCTCGTCGTCACACGCCTCAGCCCGCACATACGAATCAAAGGCATCAACGAATAAGCAGAAGCCCGACCGTGAGGGAGGGCGTCAGGCAAAGGATGAAGGCGGAAGGATGAAGGATGAAAGTGAGACTTAACTTCATCCTTCATCCTTCCGCCTTCATCCTTCCGAAGCGGTCGGGCCTCTGCTTTAGTCTCTGCGCGCGTGGCGGCGGTCGCGGCGGAAGTCGCGTGTGTCGCCGCGTCGGTCGCGGCGGTCTGAGCGCAGTTCGCGTCCGTCGTGGCGGAGTTCGTGGCGGTCGGCCACTATCTCGCGATGGTCTGCGCGAAGCTCCGCGCGCGACGAGCCTTCGCGTCGGTCTTCGCGAAGCTCGCGCACGTCGCCGCGATAGTCTCGACGGTCTTCGAGCCGCTCGCGCCGGTCGCCGCGAAGCTCGCGCGTGTCCGACCTTACCTCGCGGCGGTCTGCGCGAAGCTCCCTGCGCTCGCCGCGGTCTATGTGTCCGTGCCTGTGCGTCTGCGCGTCGGCCGACGCCGTGCAAGAGAAGAGCGCCGCCGTGAGCGCCGCGCAACCGAGTATCAGCTTCCTCATCTTTTAAACTTCCTCCGTAGTCTGAGAATTTTTCCTGAGACGACGCGCGCCGCACGCGCGCGAAGCCTCTTCGCGTGGGCCGTGCGAAGACGCGGAGGAGAGTCGTGCGCCGCGGCTGAATCGGCCGCGTGCGCCCTTCCTGCCCACACTAACTTTTGACGCGTGAGCACACCGCACGGACGAACTTTCTTCGCGTGCTTTGCGACTCCTTTGTGCTCTGTGCGTTCAAGTTCGATTCTCTAACCGCGAAGCTCGCTAAGTAGTCGCAAGGAGCGCAAAGGAGTTGAAGCTGATGGCCGACCGCTTCAACGTCAATTCCCTTTTCCCTTCGCGGGCGATGCGTTACACTTCCGCTCAACGGTCAACGCGGGTTTTCGGTCACTCACCACTCTTGTATTCCGACGAAAGGATTTGCCGCGATGCGTTTCGAGTTCTACCACGAGGGGCTTGCCGAAGTTCCGAAGCTGTCCGTGGACGGCACGGTCGAGAACGCGCAGCACCTCTCGCACTGGGCGGGCAACAGTACGCCCGAAGAGCTGCGCGCCGATACCTCGACGGAGATAGCTCTCAACTTCGTCGCCTCGCCCCGGCGCGCGGAGTTTGCGCGCGGCATAGAGGTCGCGACCAACAATCACTTCGACACCGACGGCGTGCTCTCAGTCTGGACGGTGCTCGCGGGCGAGCGCGCGCTCGACTTGAAGAGCGAGTTGATCGCGGCCGCGGAGGCGGGCGACTTCTCGGAGTTCACGGGCGCGCGAGCGGTGCGCGCGAGCGTCGCGATTCAGGGCGGCGACAACCCTTTCACGGGCGGCGCTGGCTCGCCGCTCGCACGCGCGCTCGCGGGCGGCGCTGACGTGAGCGAGGCGCGCGCCTACGAACTCGTGCTGCCCGAAGTCGAAAGACTTCTGACCCACACGGACGAGTACGAGCCGATGTGGCGCGAAGGCTGGTCGGAGATAGAGTCGGCGCTTGAGAGCTTCGCCTCGGGGCGCTCGCGCGTCGAAGAGGACGAGGCTTCGCACCTCTCCGTCGTCACGCTCGCGCACGACATATACGGCGCACGAGGCTTCGACCCGGCGCGCGACGGCCTACCGTTCACGGCGATAACGCACAACGCGCGCGGACGCATCTTCCTCGTCGCCGCGCCGCTCGCGGGCGGGTGGAGTTATCGAATCGATTACCCTTACTACTCCTGGGCCGAAACGGTCGTGCGCCCGCGCGTCGAACGACGCCCGCTCTCCGACTTGCTCTCGCGCCTCAACGAGCTTGAGCCGAACGGCGAGGGGCACTGGCGCGCAGACCGAAGCGGCTTAACGTCGGCCGCCAAGTACATGGACGCGAGCAAGTCGCCCGCGCGCTCGCGCCTCAGTCCCGACGAGATCGCGTCCGAAGTTCGCGCTGCCCTGCTAGCACACTCGCCCGCCGCGCGGCGCACTGTGGACGCGCCCGCGCGCGCCGAAGTTTGAGAAGGCGTTCGGCTCTCTGATGCACGACGTAATCATCATCGGCGCGGGGCCGGCCGGACTCTCGGCGGCGCTGTGGTGCGATGAACTGGGCTTAGACACGCTCGTGCTTGAGCGCGAGCCGGAAGTCGGCGGGCAACTCCTTCGCGTACACAACCGCGTCGAGAACTACCTCGGCGTCGAGGCCGCGAACGGGCGTGAGCTTCGAGACCTGTTCGCGTCGCAGGCCGAAGGAAGAGAGTTCGACCTCTGGACGCAAGCCCAGATTGAAGAGGTTGACCTGCGTGCGAAGCGTGTCCGCCTCGGCAGCGGCGAGGAGCTTGCATGCATCGCAATCGTCATCGCGACGGGCGTTCGGCGCAGGCGGTTAGGCATACCGGGCGAGTCGGAGTTCGAGGGTCGCGGCGTGCTCTCTTCGGGCGTGTTGGAGCGCGAGACGGTCGCGGGCGAGGACGTGCTTATAGTCGGCGGCGGCGACGCGGCCGCCGAGAACGCGCTGCTGCTCGCGGAGACCTGCGCGACCGTCACGCTCGTACATCGCGGCGCGAAGCTCTCCGCGCGGCGCGAGTTCGCCGAGCGCATTCGCGGCGACCACCGCATCACGGTCTTCACGGAGGCGACGCTCGAACGCGTCCACGGGTCTGACAGAGTGGAGTCGGTAGAGATTCGGCGCGTGGGCGCGCTCAAGCCTTTGAGGATGGCCGTGCGCGGCGTGCTCGTGCGCGTCGGCGTCGAGCCCAACTCTGAGATGTTCCGGGGCCAACTGCACACGGACGCGCGCGGTTACATAGTCACGGACGGCCAGCACGAGACGAGCGCCGAGATAGTCTTCGCCGTCGGCGACATCTCGAACCCGCACGCGCCCACAATCAGCGGCGCGACCGGCGCGGGCGCGACCGCCGCGAAGGTAATCGCTTCGAGGTTGAAGGGATAGATGTTAGATGCCGGATGCCGGATGTTGATGAAGACGGCCTTGCCTTAACCGGCATCAGGCATCCGGCATCTAACACCTGACATCTATTTTCTAGCCAATGAATCCAAGTGCCTTTAATATGTCGTAGCCCTCTCAGGGGAGACTGTAGCGTGACTATGCCCCCTAATCAGACGGCGCCCGAAGGGGGTGCCGAGCAGCAGCAGCGACAGGCGCAATTGATAGGCGAGGCCGCGGGCGGCGACCAGTACGCGCTCGCCGCGCTCTACGACGCGACGAGTCGCACGGTCTACGGCCTACTGCTTCGCATACTCTCGGACGCTTCGGCGGCCGAAGAGGTCTTACTCGACGTGTACGAGCAGGTCTGGCGTCAGGCCGCGCAGTACAGCCGCGAGCGCGGAAGCCCCCTGGCGTGGCTCACGACCATTGCGCGAAGCCGCGCGATAGACCGCCTGCGTCGGGGCCGCCGCGAGCAGCAGAGCACCGAGCCGCTCGAAGGCATCGTCGCCACGGCGCGTGCGCCCGGCGAGAGCGCCGAAGAGGCTGTGATGGCGGGCGAGGTTCGCGCGGTCGTGCGGGCCGCGCTCGACTCGCTCGCGCCGGAGCAGCGAGAGGTGATAGAGCTTGCCTACTACGGCGGGATGAGTCACAGCGAGATAGCCGCCGCGCGCGGCATCCCGCTCGGCACCGTTAAGACGCGCACGCGGCTCGGGCTTATGCGGCTGCGCGAGACGTTGAGGCCCGTATACGAGGGGAGTTTATGAAGAACACGACGGTTGACGAAGAGACTTGCGGGAGCGCGGCGCTCTACGCGCTCGGCGCGCTCGAAGGGGAAGAGGCGCGCGCCTTCGAGGCGCACCTGGGCGAAGGCTGCGAGGCGTGCGCGTCGGAGTTGCGCGGGTTTGAGTCGGTCGTCGGCAGCCTCGGGCTCGCCGCATCGGACGCGGAGCCTCCCGTCGCTTCGCGCGCGCGACTGCTTGAGCGGCTCGCCGCCGTAGACTCTTCGGAGTCGAAGGACTCCGCGCGCGCTGATGACGCGAAGCCTTCGGAGCCTCGCTCTCTGTGCGGCGAGGGCTTCCTCGTCGTGCGCGCGGGCGAGGGGCAGTGGCTCCCGACGGGCAACGCGGGCGTCTCCTTCAAACTCCTCTACACGGATAGCGAGCGCGGAACGTTCACGACGCTCGTTCGCATGGACGCGGGCGCTTCTATCCCCGCGCACCGCCATCTCGGCGTCGAGCAGTGTCTCGTCATCGAAGGCGACCTGCGCGCGGGCGACGTTTCGATGTCGGCGGGCGACTTCAACTGCTCGCTGCCGGGCAGCGTCCACGAAGAGATTGCGACGACGGGCGGCGCGCTCTTCCTCATCGTCGGCCCCGAGCGTTACGAGGTCGTGGAGGCTCGCGCCTGAGCGAAGTAGAGGCTGAGCGGAGTAGAGGAAGGCTGGAAGGCAGAGAGGGCGTCCCCTTCGGAGCGACGCCCTCTTTCTTTGTCGCACGACTTCCCGCGCGTTATAATCCGCGCCTAGACTTAAACATTCATGCGGCCCGCTCGAACGAATTTTCAGGAGGATTCTAAATAATGGCGACCGAACTCAAACGCGAGGGCTCGGCCCTCGGCCGTATCGAAGAGCTTTTAGGCGACGACGGGCGCGCGCTGCTCGACTTCAGCACGCCGAAGGTTTCGCGTGACCTTCTGCAAGTCCCCGGCCCCGACTTCGTGGACCGCGTCTGGGTGAACTCCGACCGCAATCCGCAAGTCCTGCGCTCGCTTCAGTCGCTCTTCGACCACGGGAGGCTCGCGGGCACGGGCTACCTCTCCATCCTCCCCGTCGATCAGGGCATCGAGCACTCGGCCGGGGCGAGCTTCGCGCCAAACCCGCTCTACTTCGACCCGGAGAACATCGTCAAGCTCGCGATAGAGGGCGGCTGCAACGCCGTCGCCTCGACCTTCGGCGTGCTCGGAATGGTCGCGCGCAAGTTCGCGCACAAGATTCCCTTCATCGTTAAGATCAACCACAACGAGCTTCTAACCTATCCGAACAAGTTCGACCAGATCCTGTTCGGCACCGTCAAAGAGGCTCACGAGATGGGCGCGACGGCCGTCGGCGCGACCGTCTACTTCGGCTCCGACGAGTCGGGCCGACAGATCGTAGAGATAGCGAAGGCGTTCGCGCGCGCGCACGAACTCGGCATGGCGACGATTCTCTGGTGCTACCTTCGCAACCCGAAGTTCAAGACGAAGGAGGGCGACATGCACGCGGCCGCCGACATCACGGGACAGGCCAACCACCTCGGCGTCACCATCGAGGCCGACATCATCAAGCAGAAGTTGCCCGAGCGTAACGGCGGCTACAACGCTCTGAACATCGAAAGCTCCTACGGCAAGACCAACCCGAAGATTTATACGGAGCTTACGAGCGACAACCCGATTGACCTCGTCCGCTATCAAGTCCTGAACTGCTTCATGGGCCGCTGCGGCCTCATCAATTCGGGCGGCGAGAGCAAAGGTCAGGGCGACCTAGCCGAGGCCGTCCGCACGGCCGTCATCAACAAGCGCGGCGGCGGCATGGGCCTCATCTCGGGCCGCAAAGCCTTCCAGCGCCCGATGGACGAGGGCGTCCAACTCCTCAACGCGATACAGGACGTGTACCTGTCGGAAGAGATAACGGTGGCTTGATTGGGAGAAGGCAGAAGGCAGAAGGCAGAAAGCAGAAGGCAGTCAAGGCACGACCGCTCCTGACTGCCTTCTGCTTTCTGCCTTCTGCCTTCTGAATCTGAAACGGGACGCGACATCGTAACTATGAACGCACGGGGCGGGAATCTTTTTTAGCTGGACGAAAGGGCTTGTCACTGTCGAATCCACAGACGGACGCGGAGGAGGCTGAACTGCTGCGCGCGTTGGCGCGCGGCGACGAGTCTGCGTTCGCGCGCATATACGACCGCTACAGCCCCATCCTTTTGGGACTCCTGCTCCGTATATTACGCAGCCGGGCCGAGGCGGAGGACGTTCTGCAAGAGGTCTTCCTCCAAGTCTGGCAGCGCGCGCACTCGTTCGACCCGGAGCGCGGGCGCGCATTCACATGGCTCGTCACGCTGGCGCGAAGCCGCGCGATAGACCGCCTGCGCTCGGTCGGCTCGCGCGAGCGCGCGGCGCTACGCTCGGCGGAAGAGGCGCCGCCCGAGTCGGAGCCGACGGAGTGGGCGGACAACGCGGCGATACGCTCCGAGCGCGCCGAGGCAGTGCGCGCGGCGCTCGCCGAGTTGCCCGAGGAGCAGAGGCAGGTGCTTATGCTCGCGTACATCGAAGGCATGTCCCAGTCGGAGATTGCCGCGGCGAAGAACCAGCCGCTCGGGACTGTGAAGACGCGGACGCGCTCCGCGCTCAGGAAGCTCAGCGATTCTCTGCGCACGAGGCTCGGGCAGAGCGTCGCTTGACGAGTTGAGATTTTGAAGAGGGCGGGTTGAGATTTTGAAGGGGCGGCGGCGATAGATTTCTGATGCGGCACGAAGAGTACAAAGAGCTGCTGGCGCTCGAAGCGGCGGGCGCGCTCGAAGCGGGCGAGCGCGCGCCGCTCGAAGGGCACCTCTCTACGTGCGCAGAGTGCCGGACGGAGTTGCGAGAGATGTCCGACGCCGTGGCCGCACTCGTCTACACGGTCGCGCCCGTCACGCCGCCCGCGGGGATGCGCGCGCGCGTGCTCCGGAGCGTACGCGCCGCCGCTGCTCCGTCCGAGGCCGCTGCGTCGCGCGCGGTTGACCCTTCAGAGTTCGCCGCGCGCGCCGTTGACCCTTCGGAGGTGAAGGGCTCGGGCCTTGACCTGCGCGGGCTGCTCAAGCGCTTCAGCCTCTGGCAGATTTTGGGCGCGCGCCCGTCGCTCGCGTTCGGCGCGGCTATGGCGTTAGTCGCGGTGGCCGCGCTCGGCATCACGACGGCCGCGCTCCTGAACCGAAACTCGGCGCTCTCGCGCGAGGTCGCGCAGCTATACGACCGCCTGCGCGAGTCGCAGACGGAGACGACGGGCGTGCGCACACAGCTCGCGAGCCTCAGAGACCTCAACGACGTACTCGCCTCGCCCGACGCGCGCGTCACGCAGCTCGCGGGCAAGGGCGAGGGCGCGCGCGCGCGCGCCACTCTCGCATACGAACGCACCACGGGCCGCGCCGTTCTAGTCACCGCCGGACTCCCGCCCGCGCCCGCGGGCAAGGCGTACCAGCTCTGGCTCATCGCCGACAACAAGAAGATGCCGGGCGGCACCTTCAAGACTGATCTGGAAGGGCGCGCGCGCATGAGCGACCGCCTGCCCGCGGGCGAGGGCAGCCCGACCTTCGCCGTCACGCTCGAACGCGAAGGCGGCGTCTCGGCCCCCGAAGGCGAAATCTACCTCATAGGCTCTTAGGAAACGCGGAACGATAAAGTAATAAGTCTCAAGTTCCAGGTTGCAAGTTCAAGGTTAGAAGGCGCGTACCCTTAACTTTGAACTTGCAACCTGGAACTTTGAACTTATGCTACACTATCTCGCAAAGGAAAAAGAACAAGGGCAGAAGGAGCGGCAATCGTAGTGGCTGACGAGAAGACCAGGAAGGTTACTAACGAGATTTCCGACGGGACAGGGCAGTTCGACGCGCGCTTCGTCCTCTGGCGGCAGTTCTGCGGCGACAACGACATCCCCGTCGAGACCCTCCCCAGCGCCCTCACAGGCGAAGTCAAAGACAAGTGGGAGAGCCTCAAGAACGAGAGACTGAAGAAGAGTGATAAGTGATGAGTGATAAGTGGTGAGAAGGAAGACAGGCTTTCTCTCATCACTTATCACTCATTACTCATCACCCCTAAAGGTATCTCCCCGTGAGGAACGGGTTCGTCTGACGCTCGCGGCCGAGGGTCGTCTCGGGGCCGTGGCCCGAGTAGACGACTACGTCGTCGCCGAGCGGAAGAATCTTGTTCGTAATCGAGTCCATCAACTCTTGAGTTGAGCCGCCCGGCAGATCAGTCCTCCCGACGGAGCCCGCGAAGAGACAGTCGCCCACGAAGACCTTCCGCTCTCTCTGTTCAAAGAGCACGACGTGGCCGGGCGTGTGACCCGGACAGTGAAGCACACGGAACTCCAACGCGCCGACGCGGTACGTCTCGCCGTCCTCCCAGTGGCGGTCTATCGCGGGCGGCGTGTCGTACTCGAACCCCAGACGCGACCACTGCGAACGCGGTATGCCGAGCCACGCGGGCTGCTCCGGCAGAGCGAAGTAGAGAGGCTCGTCCCCCGCGTGGAGTAGAACGTCGGCCTCGGGCCTCGCGCGCTTTAAGGCGGCCACGCCGCCGACGTGATCCATGTGCGCGTGCGTCAATGCTATCGCCTGAAGCTCAAGGCCCAGACGTTCCAGCGCCGCCACGATCTCGCCCGTCTCCTCGCCGGGGTCAACACAGATTGCTCGGCGCGTCTCCTCACAACCGAGCAGGCGCGTGTGCTGCTGAAAAGCCGTGAGCGTTATCTGCTCGATTATCATCAAATGCAAAACCCTTCGCGGAAGCGTTAGAATGTCCTTGCGAACCCGAATCCGTTTAAGTCGCGAGTATAAACCAAAGCCCCCGATCCGGACGACCGAGAGGAGGTTTAAGACGAGATGCCTCTGGACGCGCGCTCGGCGAGCCTCGCCGAAGTGCTTGACGGGATGACAGGCGAAGCCGCACGCGAGCTGACCGACCGGCTCGAAGGCGGCGACGTGCGCTGCCATGCATGCGGCCACCGCTGCCTCATACACGAAGGCAAGCGCGGCATCTGCAAGGTTCGCTTCAACGAGCGCGGCCGCCTCCTCGTCCCCACGAACTACGTCGCCGCACTCGCCTGCGACCCCACGGAGAAGAAGCCCTTCTTCCATCTCCTCCCCGGCTCCGACACCCTCACCTTCGGCATGCTCGGTTGTGACCTACACTGCGGTTACTGTCAAAACTGGATTACCTCGCAGGCGTTGCGCGACGACGCGGCGGGTAACGCGCCGCGTGTGGTCTCGGCGGACAGGCTCGTGGAGATGGCGCGGGAGTGCGGGGCGAGGGTCGTGGGGTCGAGTTATAACGAGCCTCTGATTACGGCGGAGTGGGCGGTCGAAGTTTTTGAGAGGGCGAAGGCCGTGGGGTTGAGGACTGCGTTCATCTCGAACGGGAACGCGACCGAGCGCGTGCTCGACTACCTGCGGCCTTTGACGGACTGCTACAAGATTGATTTGAAGACGATGAGCGACCGCGCCTACAGACAGTTGGGCGGCGTGTTGGAGAACATACTCGACACCGTTAGGATGGTTCACGAGCGCGGGTTCTGGGAGGAGATAGTGACGCTCGTCGTGCCGGGCTTCAACGACTCGGAAGATGAGCTTCGGCGCGCGGCCGACTTCATCGCGTCCGTCTCGACGGACATACCGTGGCACGTGACGGCCTTCCATCAGGACTACCGCATGAAGGAGAACGCGAACACGACGGCCGCGCAGCTCGTGCGCGCGTGCGAGCTGGGGCGCGAGGCGGGCTTGCGGTTCGTCTACGCGGGGAACATGCCCGGCCGCGTGGGGCGATGGGAGAACACATACTGCCCCGCGTGCGACGAGCTTCTGGTCGAGCGCAGCGGCTACCATATACGCGGCATGAGGCTCGGCGCGGACGGCCTATGCCCCGCGTGCGGCGAGAGTATTCCGGGCGTTTGGGCGTGAGAAGAGAGTGAGCGGTGAGCAGTGAGCAGTAAGCGGTGAGCAGTTAAGAAGTAGGCGGTGGGTGGTGAGCGGAAAGAACAAGGCATTCAGGAAGCTCGACTTCCTGAATGCCTTGTTCGATTCGCCGTCAGCAGCCAGATTCGACGAGAACGACTGCTTACCGTTCACTGCTCACCGCTCAGTGCTTGGCTACGGGAGTGCCCTGGTGTAGGAACGCCCACCAACGCTCGCCGCGCTTGGCCCAGATGGTCGTGTGGTACTCCTCCTCCTTGCCGTCCGACGACTTGACGCGGTAGGTCACGATGGACGCGTCGGCGTCTATCTTCGTCTCCTTCCAGTCGCTCAGCGTGTACTTCGAGGCGTCCATCTGCTTGAGAGCATCGATGGAGGCGGCCTTCGTGTAGACCCCGGTCGGCTCGACCTCTATGAACTCGTCCGCAAGGTCTGTCGAGAAGGCCGCGTAGTCTTTGGCCTTAAACTCCTCCCACACCTTCTTCTCCTTGTCTATCGGGTTGGATGCCTCGGCCGCCATCGGGCTCGCCGACGCGTTGGAGTTGGAGTTGACGTTCGACGCGTTCGAGTTCGCGCCCATGTTCGAGTTCGAGTTCGCGCCAGCGGCCGCGTTGGAGTTGGCACCGCCCGCCCCGCCGGGCATCTTCATCTCCTCGGTCTCCTGATGGAGGGATGCGACCCACTGGCCGCCCTTCCTCACCCACGCGGAGCTGTTGTGCAGGGGCTTGTCGGGCGACGGCTTGCCGTCGTAGTTACTCTTCTCGGTCGAAGTGTAGGCGATAATCGCGAGGTCGTCGTCAACCTTTACGAAGCGCACGTCGGAGAACGTGTATTCCGTCAGGTCGTACTTCTTGATGGTGTCCAACATCTGCGCCTTGCTGCTCTGGCCGTCGCCCGTGATGTAGACGAAGTCGTCGGAGAGCATGCCACCGAAGGCGTCCCAGTTCTTCGCCTTGATGGCGTCCCAGATTTGATGCTCTTTCGCCTCGATGTCTGCCTGCGAGACGCCCGCTGGCGTCGGGGTCGCCGTGGCGTTGGTGTTCGCGTTGGCGTTCGTGTTCACCGCCGTGTTTGCGTTCTCGGTCGTGGTCGTGCAGGCCGATGCCGCGCACAGCAGCGCGGCCAGCGCTATCAGTCTCTTCATGACGGAAACTCCGTGGAAAGGTGTTAGATAGACCTTCCCGCTTCTACGCCAAACGCGCCGGAGAGTCAAGGAAAAGGAGGAATAGTGCCGAGGACTAAAGACTGAGTACTGAGGACTGAGGACTGAGTTAAGAGCTTGCCTGTCATTCAGTCCTCAGTCCTTTAAGCCGAGCCGTGCTCGTCAGCGACGCCTTCATCCTTCATCCTTCCGCCTTCATTCTTGATTTTGGCGAAGCGCAGACGCCAGGGCATCAAGACCGACTCGAAGATGACGCCGCGCGACATCTTCGACTTACCCTCGCGCCTATCCGTGAAGGTGATGGGCACCTCCTCTATCGAGAGACCTTCGCGGTGCGCGTGGTATGTGGCCTCGACGAGGAAGGCGTAGCCTTCGCCCGCGACGCGCCCTTCGAGCAGACACCGCAGCGCGCGTCGCGTGTAGCAGCGGAAGCCGCTCGTCGTGTCGCGCGCTCGAAGGCCCGTGATGCGGCAGACGTACCGGTTCGCGAAGCGGCTGAGGAGTCTGCGCCGAAGCGGCCAGTTCTCCACCGACCCGCCCGCGCAGTAGCGCGAGCCTATGACTACGTCCGCGCGCTCGCTCGCCTCGACGAGCGCCGGTATCGAAGCGGGGTCGTGTGAGAAGTCCGCGTCGAGCTGCACGAGCCGCGCGTAGCCCGCCTCAAGACAGCGCCGGTAGCCATCCACGAGGCTCCGGCCGTAGCCGCGCGGACGGCCCGCGCGCCGCAGGACGGAGAAGCGCGTGTCTCGTCCAAAAAGCTCGCACGCAAGGTCGGCCGTGCCGTCCGGCGAGTCGTCGTCCAACAGGCACACGTCCGCACGCGGCGCGACTTCGAGCAGGCGCGCGACGAGCCGCGCGACGTTCTCGCGCTCGTTGTACGTCGGCACGACGATGAGCGTGCGGTCAGTGGTCATACATTAACGATGAAAGATGAGCCGAAGGCTTGCCTTCTCAAGTTGAAAGTTTCAAGTTGCAGGTTCAAAGTTGAAGGCGCGTGCTCTTAACTTTGAACCTGTAACTTGGAACTCTCAACTTATCAGTTCATCCTTCATCCATTCTCTCTCTCACTCTTTCATTCTGTAGAGATATATCGAGCCGCCGAAAATTTTCTCGGGCTCGCGGTGTCGGAACTCTTCAAAGTAGTTGACGCGCTCCTCCTCCGTGAGCGGCGTCCCGTCGTCGAAGGTCGCGGGCACGGTCGAGCCGTTGAGGAGGCTCGCGCCGACGGCGACGTAGCGCGTCTCCTCAGGCGTCTCGCCGGGCGGCACGAAGACCTCGGGCTCCTCTATGCCGTAGAGTTCGAGCATCTGCGCGTTGAGCTCGGCCGAGCCCACGCGCGTCTCGCCGCGCGCGCGCAAGTATAGCGCGAGGTCGCGCACGTCGTCGCCCCATTCGACGTTCGAGTCCGAAA
>JBJMGR010000405.1:0-2902 GCA_045807805.1 Pyrinomonadaceae bacterium
GGCAACGACCTGCCCTTCGTGCTCTTCCTCCCGACCTACACGGCCATCGCGTGGTATCACAAGAAGCTCCCGCCGGACTTGCAAGGCGACCTGCGCCGTACTCTCGACGAGGTCGAACGCTGGGCCGCTAACGAATACACGGTCGCGCTCGCGAAGGGCGATAGACTCACTCCGGCCGAGCGTCAGGAGGTCATAGACCGACTCAACCGCTACACGGGGTTAGACAAGCGCTTCATAGACAACAGCGACCTACGCATCGAGATTCAGCGCTTCGATAAGGAGTTGCTGCGCGACGAGAGGCGCACCGTCGGCCGGCTCGACGGCAGGTTCAAGGGCCTCGACGCGTCGGCGGCCTCCGAGACGCCCGACTTCGACCCGAGCATGGCGGCCATACGCCCGCCCTACACGGCGACCTTCAACAACTACGTGCGCGGCGAGCTTGGCTTCAAGTCAGACCTCGAATACTACATCCTCGGCGGCGGCGTCGGCCGATGGGACTTCGGCTCAGACAACACCTACGCCGACACGAGCGAGTCCCTTCGCAGCGCCTTCGCGAAGAACCCTTACATGAAGCTCTTCGTCGCCTCGGGCTACTACGACCTCGCGACGCCATACTTCGCGACGCAGTACACGCTCCGACACATGGGGCTCGACCCCTCTTTGCAGCCGAGCGTCACCGCGACCTACTACGAGGCGGGCCACATGATGTACATAGACACGCGCGAGCTTGCGCGACTCAAATCGGACGCCGCCGCATTCGTACGCGGCGCGCTGCCCGGCCGCAGGTAGCAGTTTTGAGTTTTGAGTTTTCAGATTTGAAATCTCGAAGCTCGAAACTGAAGACCGAAAACTGAAAACTGACCAACACAGGAGGGAACACTTGACCAGCACGCGCCGCGCCGTGTCGGCTCTATTCAGCCTCGCCTTCATCTTCGTCTCTCTGTCCGCGACTCTCGCGCAGCAGTTCGACCAGAGGCTCTACCAGTCTATGCGCTGGCGGATGATCGGGCCGTTCCGCGCGGGGAGAACCGTGGGCGCGTCGGGCGTGCCGGGCCTGCCGAACGTCTTCTACATAGGCGTCAACAACGGCGGCGTGTGGAAGACCGACGACTACGGCCGCACATGGACGCCAATCTTCGACGACCAGCCGACTGGCTCAATCGGCGCGCTCGCCGTCGCGCCGTCGAAGCCCGAAGTCATATACGTCGGAAGCGGCGAGGGCCTTCAACGTCCAGACCTCTCGACCGGCGACGGGATGTACAAGTCCACGGACGGCGGGCGCACGTGGGCACACCTCGGGCTTCGCGACGGACAGCAGATTGGCGCAATCATCGTCGACCCGAAGAACGCAGACCGCCTCTACGTCGCCGTGCTCGGCCACCCCTACGGGCCGAACGCCGAGCGCGGAGTCTTCCGCTCGCTCGACGGCGGGCGCACGTTCGAGAAGGTTCTATACAAGGACGAGAACACGGGCGCAATCGGCCTCGCCTTCGACCCGAAGGACTCGCGCATCGTCTACGCGACTCTCTGGGCCGCGCGGCAGGGGCCTTGGGAGAACGGCGCGTGGCAGGGGCCGACGAGCGGCCTCTTCAAGTCAACGGACGGCGGTACGACCTGGCGTCAACTGACCAAAGGCTTGCCGACCTTCGAGCAGGGCCTGGGCCGCATCGGGTTCGCCGTCGCGCCGAGCGATTCGCGCCGCCTCTACGCGAACGTTGACTCGTCGCAGTTGGGCGGCATCTACCGCTCTGACGACGCGGGCGAGACCTGGCGGAGAGTCAACGACGAGGTTCGCGTCTGGGGGCGTGGGAGCGACTTCGCCGAAGTCAAAGTTGACCCGCGCGACCCCGAAGTTGTCTACTCCGCGAACACTTCTACCTACCGTTCGGTTGACGGCGGCCACACGTACAAGGCTTGGAAGGGCGCGCCCGGCGGCGACGACTACCACACCATCTGGATAAACCCCGAGAACTCTTCAATCATCCTTCTCGCATCAGACCAGGGCGCGACTATCACGGTCAACGGCGGACGCACCTGGAGCAGTTGGTACAACCAGCCGACCGCGCAGTTCTACCACGTCTCGACCGACGACCAGTTTCCCTATTGGGTCTACGGTGGCCAGCAGGAGAGCGGCTCGGTCGGCACGACGAGCCGCGGCGACAACGGCGCGATCACCTTCCGCGACTGGCGAACGGTCGGAGCCGAAGAGTACGGCTACGTCGCGGCAGACCCACTTGACCCGAATATCATCTACGGCGGCAAGCTCTCGCGCTTCGACAAGCGCACGGGACAGGCCACGCAGATTGCGCCCGAGGCCGTACGCACGGGCAAGTATCGTTTCCTCCGAACCGCGCCCGTACTCTTCTCGCCCGTTGACCCGCACGTTCTCTACTACGCGGGCAACGTCCTCTTCAAGACGACGAACGGCGGAAATAGTTGGGACGTAATCAGCCCCGACTTGACGCGCGAACGCTACGACGTGCCGCAGTCAATCGGCGTCTACAGTAAGCCCGAGATGGCGACGATGCCCCGGCGCGGCGTCATCTACACCGTCGCGCCTTCGCACAAGGACGTTGGTACCATCTGGGCCGGAACCGACGACGGGCTCATACACGTCACGCGCGACGGCGGTAAGAGCTGGACGAACGTGACGCCGCCCGGCCTGACTTCCTGGAGCAAGGTCTCCATCATCGACGCGGGCCACTTCGACAACCAGACGGCCTACGCCGCCGTCAACCGCTTCCGCCTCGACGACCTCCGCCCGCACGTCTACCGCACGCACGACGGCGGCAAGACCTGGACTGAGATAGTCAAAGGTCTGCCCGACGACCCCGTCAACGTCGTGCGCGAAGACCCCGTGCGAAAGGGCTTGCTCTTCGCGGGCTCTGAGCGCGCCGTCTAC
>JBJMGR010000406.1:0-18468 GCA_045807805.1 Pyrinomonadaceae bacterium
CGGCGAGGGAGACTACGCGCGCGCCTTCGAGATAGCGCGCGAGGCCGCACGCCTCGGCCAGCGTATAGACCGCACGCACGCCACGCGCGTCTTCGAGCAGACTTTGACGGAGGCCGCGCGCCGCGTCGTCGAACATCCTTCGGCCGACGCCGTACGCTCCGCGCGCGAACTCATCGCCCTCGGCCGCGAGCTAGGGCTCGAAGCGAACCTCGAACGCGCGCAGGAGATAATCTATGAGGCTGCGCGCGCATGGGTAGAGCCTCCCGAAGAGCTGCGCGAGTTCGCACACGCGCTCGGCCTCGCCCCCTCGGCGCTCGCCGCGCAAGACTACGACATCGCCGGGGAGACAACGCTCTCGGAGACGACGGCGAGCGACTGACCGACTCTTTGAAGGAGAAGCGACGGATGCCGGACGAGCATGGAGAGAGTGGCGCGCGTGGTTCGGGGGCGGACGTGCGCGCGGAGGTCGAGCGGCTGTTCGCGCTCCACGCGTCAGACCCGCACGCCGTCCTCGGCGCTCACCCCACGCCTCGCGGCGCGACGGTGCGCGCCTACAGGCCCGAGGCCGCGCGCGTCGAGCTTGTAGTCGAAGGCGAGTCGCCGCGCGAGATGGAGAGGGCCGACCCGCGCGGCATCTATGAGATACTTCTCGAAGGCCGCGAGCAGCTCTTCCCTTACGTCCTACGCGCCTACTACCCGGACGGAAACGTCTTCACATACCGCGACCCATACGCCTTCATGCCGACGCTCGGCAACTTCGACGAGCACCTCTTCGGCGAAGGCCGCCACTGGAAGGTCTACGAAAAACTCGGCGCGCACGTCCGCCGTCTCGGCCCAATCGAAGGAGTCTCCTTCGCCGTGTGGGCACCGAACGCGGAGGGCGTGAGCGTCGTCGGCGACTTCAACAAGTGGGACGGCCGCCTTCATCAAATGCGCCGCCTGGGCTCGTCCGGCGTCTGGGAGATATTCGTTCCAGACCTCGGCACGGGCGCGGTCTACAAGTACGAGATTCACCGCCACGACGCGCTGCCGTTTCTAAAGGCCGACCCCTACGCGCGCTACACCGAAGTCCCGCCCGCGACCTCTTCAATCGTCTTCGAGTCGAAGTATGAGTTCAACGACACCGCGTGGATGGAGCGGCGCTCGCGCGAAGACCACCTGCGAAGCCCTCTGCTCATTTACGAAGTACATCTCGGCTCGTGGCGTCGCATACCCGAAGAGAACAACCGCTCGCTCACGTACCGCGAGACCGCGCCCGCGCTCGCCGACTACTGCGAGCGTCTCGGCTTCACGCACGTCGAATTCCTGCCGTTGAAAGGTCATCCGTACGAGCCTTCGTGGGGCTATCAGGTCGCGAACTACTACGCGCCGACTTCGCGCTTCGGCGACCCGGACGACTTTCGTTCTCTCGTTGACCACCTGCACCGGCGCGGCATCGGCGTCATCATGGACTGGGTTCCCGCGCACTTCCCGAAGGACGCGTGGGCTCTGGGCCGCTTCGACGGGTCGGCGCTCTACGAGCACGCAGACCCGCGCCTCGGCGAGCACCCCGACTGGGGCACCTTCATCTTCAACTACGGCCGCAACGAAGTTCGCAACTTCCTCATCGCCAACGCGCTCTTCTGGCTGCGCGAGTGCCACGTTGACGGCCTACGCGTTGACGCCGTCGCCTCGATGCTCTACCTCGACTACAGCCGCGACCAGGGGCGCTGGGTGCCGAACAGGTTCGGCGGGCGCGAGAACCTCGAAGCCCTCGACTTCATACGCGAGCTGAACGACGTGGTGCATCACGAGCAGCCCGGCGTGATGATGATCGCCGAGGAGTCAACCTCCTGGCCGCTCGTCACGAAGGGTACGGATCAGCGCGGGCTCGGCTTCGACTTCAAATGGAACATGGGATGGATGCACGACACGCTCAAATATTTCGAGCGCGACCCGTTCGTCAGACGCTACTTCCACAACAACCTCACCTTCGGCCTGACCTACGCCTGGAGCGAGAACTTCATACTCCCCTTCTCGCACGACGAGGTCGTCCACATGAAGGGCTCGCTGCTCAACAAGATGCACGGCACGCGCGAGCAGAAGCTCTCCTCCCTGCGCGCGCTCTACGCGTACATGTGGGCGCATCCGGGCAAGAAGCTCCTCTTCATGGGCGGCGAGATAGCGCAGTGGCGCGAGTGGAGCGATGAGCGAAGCCTCGACTGGCACCTGCTCGACGACCACGACGGACACCTCGGCGTCAACACGCTCGTCCGAGACCTCAACCGAATCTTGCGCGAGCGGCCCGCGCTCCACGAGCTGGACGTTGAGCCGCGCGGCTTCCAGTGGATAGACGTTAACAACGCGCTTGAGAACATCGTCGCCTTCATGCGCTTCTCGAAGGACGGCGAATGCGTCGTCTGCGTCTGCAACCTCTCCGCCGCGCCGCGCGCGGGCTACCGCTTCGGCCTGCCGTGGGCGGGCACGTACAGGCTCATACTCAACACGGACTCGTCCTACTACTTCGGCACGGACGCGCTCAAACTCGAATCAATTGAGGCCGAAGGGATTGAGTGGTACAGCCTTCCATACTCGGCCTCGGTCGACCTGCCGCCGCTCACCACGCTCTACTTCGACGCCCCGAATCCGACGGCCTCCGCGCCCGAACCGGTTAAGTCGGAGTACATCCCCGCGACCACCTCTTTATCTTCGAGCGGCGGCGGCGTGCGGCCCTCGATAAACTTGTTGAGGGGCGAGGCGAAGCCTTCGGAGGCCGCGCCTTCGGCATCGAAGAGGGCGCGCAAAAGTTCCGCGAAGAAGAGTTCCGCGAAGGCCGCGACGAAGCGCGCGCCGCGAAAGAAGGCGGAATGAGTCGAGGAGGACAGAGTTCGGGAAGGCTCCCACTCATCATCGGCCACCGTGGGGCCTGCGCCCGCGCGCCCGAGAATACGCACGCCTCCTTCGAGCTTGCTTTTATCTGGAAGGCGGACGGCATCGAGTTCGACGTACGGCTCGCGCGCGACGGCGTGCCGGTCGTCATACACGACTCGTCGCTCCTGCGTACAGCGCAGCTCGAACGGATGGTGGGTGAGTTCGACTCGACGACGCTGACGAAGTTCTACGCGGGCGGGTGGTTCAACGTGAAGAACCCCGACCGCGCGGTAGAGGGCTTCGAGTGGGAGACCATCCCGACGCTCGCGGAGGTCTTTGAGAAGTACGGCGAGCGACACCTTTACGTCGAGATGAAATGCGAGGAGCCCGCGCGCCGCGCGGAGCTTGCGCGCGCCGTCGTCGGGCTCATACGCGAGCACAAACTCGGGGAGCGCCTCGTCGTCAAGAGCTTCGAGCATGACGCGCTCGTCGAGGTGAAGAGACTCGCGCCCGAGATTCGCACGGCCGCGCTCTTCGGGCGAAGCTGGCCGCGCCCGTTCATACCCGCCGCAAAGATAATCGCCGCGGCCGAGGCGTGCGGCGCGGACGAAATCTCTCTGCACCGCTCTCTGCTTCGCAAGGCCACGGTCGAGGCGGCACGTGCGCGTGGCTTCGAGGTCATCGTCTGGACCGTGAACTCGCCCTTCTGGCTGCGCCGCGCCGCCGCCATGAACCTGCGCGCGGTCATCACGGACGACCCGAATCAGTTGCGCTACCGTTTCACGTTGGGGCGCGGCCCCGGACAAGTCATCGGCTACTGAAAGAGCATGAGCCCCGCCGAGCAAGCCTCAGAGAGAATCTACGCGCGCCCGCCGCACTTCTCGGTTCACTACCGCGCGGGCCGTCGCCTGCGCTGGTCTAGCGAGGCACGCGCGGACTACTCCGCGCTGCTTCTGCTCGAAGGCGAACTGCGCTGGCGCGAGGGCGCGTCTGATGCGGAGACCGCGAACGACTCGGGTGATGTGCGCGTTGACTCCGGGATGATAGAGGGCGGCGGCGCTTTGCTGGCCGCGCCCGGCGACTCGCTTCAGGCTTCGAGCGCGCGCCGCGCCGAGTTCGTCGTCGTCAACCTCTCGCCGGTCTTCGTGGTTGACTCGGCGGCGCGCGCGCGACTCACGCGCTCGGACTCGGTCGTCATGTTTCGCGCACGTTCAATAGAGGATGACGAGAGACTCGCGCGGCTCGCGCGCGACCTCGCCGACGAGCTTTTGGAAGAGGCCGCCGGGCAGGAGTTGATTGTCGGCGCGATTGTCGAGCACGCGCTCGTCCACACGCTCCGGCGCTACGCGAACGTGCGACGCTCCGAGCACATGGAGCTTTCGCGCGCGGGGCTCGTAGACCGCCGCATACGCCTCGCCGTCGAGTTGATGCACGCGCACATGCACCGCGAGCTTTCGCTCGAAGAGATTGCTTCGGCCGCGCACCTCTCGCCCTTCCACTTCTCGCGACTCTTCAAGAAGCTGACGGGCGCGACGCCGCACGCGTACCTCGCATCTTTGCGCGCCGCGCGCGCGCGCGACCTGCTCGCCGAGACAGACCTCTCCATCACGGAAGTCGGCGCGCGCGTCGGCTACATGAGTTCGAGTCACTTCTCGAAAGCCTTCCGACAGTCCACAGGCATCTCGCCGAGCGCCTACCGAAAGGCGCTCGTCCGCGGCTGAACACCTCTGCGTCCTTCGCGCATTCTTAGCGTCCCTGGTGTTTAAGTTCGATTCTCTAAACGGCAAAGGGCGCTGAGTAGCCGCAAAGGACGCAGAGGATTTTTTTCTGCAAGAGTCTCCCGCACCTTCCGTTCAATCCGCAGAAAGCGTCGGGCCTCGCGCGTTAGGGGGCGGCACGGACAGATAAGTTTTGAGGGAAAGGGAGACGAATATGAAGCGCCTGTTTTTCAGAATCACGACGGCTGTTCTGACATTCGTGGTCGGCGTCGGTGCGGCGTCGGCGATGTTGCGGAGCTACGCGAGCGACCCGCGGCCCGAGCCGCCCGTCATTGACAAGCCGATAGACAAGCCGTCCGACGGCGGGAAGACTCTTGAGATGGTCTTCGTGCTCGACACGACGGGCTCGATGGGCGGGCTCATC
This sequence comes from Pyrinomonadaceae bacterium, assembly GCA_045807805.1. GTDB lineage: Bacteria > Acidobacteriota > Blastocatellia > Pyrinomonadales > Pyrinomonadaceae > QHXN01. The sequence goes on from JBJMGR010000406.1 coordinate 4,993, forward strand.
GACGGCGCGAAGCAGAGAATCTGGGGCATCATCAACGAGGTCATGCAGACGCCCTCTCACCCGGCGGTGCGCGTCGGGCTCGTCGCATACCGCGACCACGGCGACCAGTACGTCACGCAGATTCTCCCCGTCACGAACGACCTCGACAAGGTCTACACGACGCTCATGGACTTCCGCGCGGACGGCGGCGGCGACGGCCCGGAGGACGTGCGACAGGGACTCTCCGACGGCGTGTTGAAGGCCGGTTGGTCGAAGGCTTCGGCCGACACCGCGCAGGTCGTCTTCCTCGTCGGCGACGCGCCCCCGCACGAAGACTACGCGCAGGAGCCGGACACGCTCACGACGACCGCGCAGGCAGTCAAAACAGGCATGACCGTCAACACTATCCAGTGCGGCGCGGACGACGGCACGCGCCAAGTCTGGCAGACGATTGCGCAGCGCGGCGAGGGACGCTTCTTCGCCATCGCGCAGGACGGCGGCGTGGCGACAATCACGACGCCCTACGACGCGCGCCTCTCCGAACTCGGCACGAAGCTCGGCTCGACCTACCTCGCCTACGGCGGCGGCGCGGGCGCTGCCGGTGCGAGCTACAGGCGCGATGCTAAGGAGCGTCAGGACGTTTCGGAGACGAAGGTCGCGGGCGCCGCGCCCGCCGCGGCGCAGGCCGAGCGCGCATACAACAAGGCTCTCAACAGGGACGCGTACGTCGGCGACCTTCTTCAGTCAATCGAGAACGGCTCGGTGAAGCTCGAAGCCGTGAAGTCCGAAGACCTGCCGGACGAGCTTCAGAAGATGACGCCCGCAGAGCGGCAGAAGGAGGTCGAGCGGCGTCTGGCCGAGCGCAAGAAGATGCGCGAAGAGATTGTCACGCTCTCGAAGCAGCGCGACGAGTACATCAACGCCGAGCGCAAGAAGAGTGCGGGCGGGCAGTCGGGCTTCGACTCGGCCGTCGCCTCCGCGCTCAAGGAGCAGATGGCGCGCAAAGGCATCAAGTGAAGCGTGGCCCTTAACCCCGTCCTCGCGCATCGCGGGCCGCACGTCGATTACGCGTCGAAGCGTGAATCGACGTGCGGCCTCTTATATTTCAGCTAACAAAGATTTATACGGTTGCGTACAAAAGAATGTTGACAGCAAAGGGCAAACTGAATACCATGCTCGGGTCACGAACTTCTTCTTAACCGAATGAGCCCTTTCCTCGCAGGTACTATTGTCGGCATAACTCGGCAGTATTCACGACCAAGGCGGTCTTGCTCCTTCAACCTCAACGCTCCTTCTAACGGCGGTCTGCTACTTCGACTCAACGACTCCGGGCCCCTTTCCGTGCGGCGGTCGGACTCTTTGACACATTCCGCCACTTAACACTTACCGACAGCGGCGACGACGCTTTCACGAAGACGGCGGCGTGCGTCGAACAGACACGGCCACACCGCCGGTTAGTTGCGGCGCTCGCGGCCCCGCCCCGTAAAACTCTGAAACGCGGCCGCGCCCATTTGGCGTCGGCCGAGACACCTTGAACGAGACACTCTAAATAAGGCAGACACCTCCGGCGGCCTTCTGCGAAAGGAAAGAGCGACTATGCCAGTGTCACCAACCTATCCCGGCGTCTACATCGAGGAGGTCGCCAGCGGCGTCCGCACAATCACGGGCGTCCCGACCTCTATCACGGCCTTCGTCGGCATCTCAGGGCGCGGCCCCGTCTCCGACCCGGTATTCATCAACAGCTACGCCGACTACGAGCGCACCTTCGGCCGACTCGGCGCCGACAACCCGATGGCATACTCCGTCTTCCAGTACTACCAGAACGGCGGAAGCCAGGCCATCATCGTCCGCATCGCGGCCAGCGACGCCGACCCCGCCACCATCACGCTCGACAACGGCGTCGCCTTCGCGGCCTCATCCTCCGGCACGTGGGGCAACCGGTTGCGCGCGCGCGTGGACTACGCCGACACCTCGGGCACGGACTACAACCTGACCGTGCGCGACATGGCGACGGGCGAGCAGGAGAAGTACGTCAAGATAAGCCTCGACCCCAACTCGAACCGCCGCCTCGACCGCATGCTCGACTCCTCCGCGCTCATCACCTCCACGGGGGCAATAAACGCGCGCCCGACGGCCCACCCAGACCCCGTGGCACCCGGCGCAGACCCCTTGAATCCCGGAGGCGGCGTCACGAACACCTACACGCAGGGGACGGCGGGCGACGCGGGCACGGCCATCGGCGACGCCGACATCCTCGGCAGCGAGGCGAGCAAGACGGGCATCTATCAACTCCTGAAGACGGAGATCTTCAACATACTCGTCTTCCCGCCGCTCGGCGTCACGGAGCTTGTGACGACGACCGACGGCGACCCGCTGTTAGTCTCGAACGCGGTGCTCTCGCAGGCGCTCTCGCTCTGCTACAGCCGTCGCGCGATGCTCGTCGTAGACACGCCCGCCGCGTGGGAGACCGTGCAGAGCGCGGTCACGGGCATCGGCTCGTTTGCGCTGAGCGGCGAGAGCGCGAAGAACGCCGCGCTCTACTTCCCTTACCTTCGCGTCACAGACCCGGACACGACGCAGCTCGGCCGCAAGATAGACATGCCTGCGGCGGGCGCGGTCGCGGGAGTCTACGCGCGCACGGACGTGCAGCGCGGCGTGTGGAAGGCACCGGCCGGAACGGACGCGTCTCTGGCGGGCGTGCCCGAACTGAGCCTGAAGCTGACCGACCTTGAGAACGGACGGCTCAATCCGCTCGGCGTCAACTGCCTCCGCTCGTTCCCGATCATCGGCCGCGTCGTCTGGGGCGCGAGGACTCTGCGCGGCGCCGACGTGCTCGCGGACGACTGGAAGTACGTACCCGTCAGGCGTCTCGCGCTCTTCATCGAGGAGAGTCTCTACCGCGGCACTCAGTGGGTCGTCTTCGAGCCGAACGACGAGCCGCTCTGGGCGCAGATACGCCTGAGCGTCGGCGCGTTCATGCAGAATCTCTTCAGGCAGGGCGCCTTCCAGGGAAGCGCGGCCAAAGATGCCTACTTCGTGAAGTGCGACAAGGACACGACGACCCAGAACCACATCAATCTCGGGATAGTCAACATCCACGTCGGTTTCGCGCCGCTCAAGCCCGCCGAGTTCGTCATCATCCGCATACAGCAGATGGCCGGACAGGTCGAGGTCTAAGGAGGATTTATGGCCCAGTTCAGCGTCAACGCACAACGTTTCGACCCTTACAAGAACTTCAAATTCCGAATCAAGTTCGAGGGCAGCACCGCCCCCGTCGCGGGCATCAGCAAGGTGACTGGCCTCAAGCGCACGACCGAGGTCGTCAAGCACCGAGAGGGCGGCGACCCGAGTTCGAGCCGCAAGTCGCCGGGCCGCACTGAGTACGACGCAATCACCTTAGAGCGCGGCGTCACGCACGACGTAGACTTCGAGCAGTGGGCCAACAAGGTCTGGAACTTCGGCTCGGGGCTCGGCGCGGAAGTCTCGCTCAAAGACTTCCGCCGCAACCTGACCATCGAGGTCTACAACGAGGCCGGGCAGCTCGCCATCGCATACAAGGTCTACCGCTGCTGGGTCTCGGAGTACCAGGCGCTTCCAGACCTCGACGCGAACGCCAACGCCGTTGCAATCCAGCACATCAAGTTGGAGAACGAAGGGTGGGAGCGCGACTACGACGTGACAGAGCCGACCGAGCCGAGCTTCACAGAGCCTTAGTGCTTGAGGGAAGTTTCGGTTCGCGTTTCAGACGAGTCACGGTTTAAGTAGCCATGCAAGCTCTGTCCGCCTCGAAGATGCTCCGCGTGTGGGAGCGCGCGCTCGGCCGCTCAAGCCCCGAGCGCGCGCTCGCGCTGCTCGCCGCCGCGTGCCCGGAGATGTCCGCGGAAGAACTCTCCGCGCTCGGCGTCGGCCGCCGCGATCAGTTGCTCATCGCGCTTCGCGAGCGCACGTTCGGGACGCGCCTGTCGAGCCTCGCCACGTGCGACGCGTGCGGCGAGTCGCTTGAGCTTGCGTTCGACTGCTCGGACATCAGCTCCGTGGGCGAGACCGAAATGCCCTCGGAGCTTTCCGTCGAGCGCGAAGGCTTCGAGGCACGCTTCCGACTTCCGAACAGCGGCGACCTCGTCGCCGTCGCGCGTTGCGCGGACGAAGACACGGCGCGCCGGAGTCTTCTCGAACGCTGCGTGACGAGCGCGTCGCACGAGGGCGCGATGGTTCCGCCCGAAGAGCTTCCCGACTCAATCGTAGAGGCTGTCGAGGCGCGCATGGCCGACGCAGACCCGCAGGCAGACGTGCGGCTCGCGCTCGACTGCCCCGCGTGCGGCCACAAATTCTTAGCGACCTTCGACGTGGTCGCATACTTCTGGAGCGAGATTAACGCCTGGGCCTATCGCCTGCTCGGCGAAGTCCACAGCCTCGCCTCCGCGTACGGCTGGCGCGAGGAGGACATTCTCGCGTTGAGCCCGTGGCGGCGGCACGTCTATCTGGAGATGGTCGGCGGATGAGCGACTTCCTCAAAAGCCTCGTTGCACGCCAACTCGGCGAAGCGACGGAAGTGCGCCCGCGACTCTCGGGCCGGTACGAACCGCCTTCGGACGCCTTCGCGCCCGAAGCGCCGCGCCGCGCCGGCGAGTTTGAAGACACGGACACGGACGCGCTCGAACTCTTCCTCGAAGTCGGGACGCGTCCCGCGCCCGCGCGCGAAGCCGCGCCGTCGCCAGACAGAGATGAGGACGCGCGTGCGTCCACGCCTCGACGCGAGACGGACGAGACGCACGCACGCGTCGTCTACGTTAAAGAACCGCGCGACGAGTCTCAATTCACGTCGCGCCCGGAGCGACCCTTCGCGCGGACTTCGGAGCGCGCGAACGACGCGCCGCCGCACGTACGCGAAAGCAAGCGAGACGACGCGCGCGACGCGCCTTCGCCGACCGCCGTAGCCGACATGCTTATGCGTGCTCGCACGCGCGAAGAGAGCGACGCGCCCGCCGTTCGACCGAAGAGCATCGTTCCGTTATTCGACGAAGAGAGCGTGCGCGCTTCGGACGAACGGGCCGCGCGACCGCCCGCCGAGTCGAGCCTTGATGAAGAGAAGCCTGTCCGGCCCGTCTCTACGACGCGCGGCCCCGCCGACTTCGCGACACGCCCTCGCACGAGCGGCGAAAGCCGCACGCCTTCGCCGCTCGAATCGCGCGAGTCTTCGAGCCACGAAGTTGACGAAGCGCGGCAGCCTTCGTCGGACATGCGACCGTCACAGACTTCGACTCCGTCACGAATCGAAGCCCGCGTCGCGCGTCGCGCGTCAGACGAGTCTTCCAAGTTCGCGCGGACTGAGCCCGCACGCACGCGCGAGGCTGCGCGTTCGAGAGACGACGAGGCCGAATCAAACTCGGGGCGGCACGCGCCGCGGGGACGGCAGGAGCGCGCCGCGTTCGAGTCGCAGCCCACGCGACGCGTCGCGCGACAGACAGAGGCTCGCGACGCGTCGGGTGCGCGAGCAGTTGAGGCCGCGCCCACCATCAACGTCACAATCGGGCGCGTGGAGGTTCGCGCCACGCAAGGCCCGTCGCCAGCGCCGCGCCGCACGGAGGTTGCCGCGCCGCGCATGAGTCTCGACGACTACCTGCGCCGCCGCTCCGGGGAGGTGCGCGAATGAGTAACGCGCTCGCAATCGCGGCGGTCACGACGACCTTGCGCGCGATGCTGGACACGGCGCTCGCGCTCGCCTTCGGCGGCGTAGATGTGACGACGCTTCCGCCCGACAAGGCGCGCACGGGCAACGCCGATCAGGTGAACATCTTCCTCTACAACACGGCGATTGACGCCGCGCTCCGCAACACGCCGCCGCGCACGTCGAAGCCCGGCGAGACGGGCGAGCCTTCGCTCCCGCTGCGCCTGCAATACCTCGTCACCGCGTACGGGCAGGGCGACAACGACGCTTTCGGCCACCGTCTGCTCGGCGAGGTGATGAGCGTCCTGCACGACCACCCGCTGCTCGGCCGCGAACAGATTCGCGACGCGACGACGGGGCCGCTCCCCGACAGCGACCTACACACGCAGATAGAGCGCATACGCATAACGCCGCTTTCGCTCAATCTCGAAGAGATGTCGAAGCTCTGGATGACGTTCCAGACTCAGTTCAGAATCTCCGCCGCTTATGAAGTCTCGGTCGTGCTCATCGACAGCGCGCGGCCGACAATCACCGCGCTCCCCGTGCTCGGGCGCGGGAGCGCGGACGACTCAGGCATCGCGAGCGCGGCGACCGTCGAGTCGCCGTTCCCCGTACTCTCGTCGGTCGAAACGCCCGACCCCTCGGCGCTGCTCCCCGGCGAGACGTTGGTGCTTCGCGGCGCGAACCTCTCGGGCGCGGACGTGTCCGTTCGCATAAGGCATCAACTCATGGATGCAGACCGCGTGCTCGCGCCGCTGCCGGGCGCGACCGCGACGGAGTTGAGCGTCGTCGTGCCGGACGAGCCCGCGAACTTGCCCGCTGGCTTCTACACGGTCGCGGTCGATGTCGGCACGCAGGAGCCGGCGCACCCCGGCGTAACCTTCACGCGCACGACGAACAGGCTCGCATTCATGCGCGCGCCCGTCATCACTTCGGCGATGCCCGACTCGGAAGCGCGCGACGTTGCCGGACACGTCTCCATGTCGCTCACTTGCAGCCCGCGCGTGCAGCCCGGACAGCGTGCCTCGCTCCTGCTCGGCAGTCGCGAGATACATGCCGACCCCTTCAACACCGCGACCGACACACTCGACTTCGAGTTCGACAACCCGACGCCCGCCGCGTCGCCCGACCCCGTCGAGTCGTTCGCGCGGCTGCGCGTTGACGGCGTTGACAGCCTGCTCATGGATAGGACAGTCACTCCGCCCGTCTTCCGCAACGACCAGAAGGTGACGATTACATGAACGACCTCGCGGAGTGGCAACAGGGCAACGAGAGGTTCCTCTCGGCCGCGCTCGCGTGGCTGCGGCTGCGACTCGAACGCGCCGCGCACGCGGGCGCGCAAGCCCCGAGCCTCGGCCACACGTCCGCGCCCTCGGCCGACGCGACGCCTCTGCGCCGACGCCTCTTCCGGCGCAACGCAGACCCGGCCGCGCCGAAGCCCGTAGTGCTCATGCTCCCGCCCGCGCGCGTCTCGCAGGAGCAGATTGACGAGGCCGAGCGCGCGATGGAAGAGGCCGCTTCGCAGATGAGCACGCCGCCCGCCCTCGTCCTGCTCGCGCAACGCTTCGGCCTCTCGCGCTTCGAGCGAGACCTGCTGCTGCTCTGCGCCGCGACGGAACTCGATACGCGCGTCGGCCCCCTGTGCGACCTCGCGCAGGGGAGTTGGGGGCGAGCGCACCCGACGTTCGCGCTCGCGATGACGCTCTTTGAAGAGCCCGCGTGGGACGTGCTCTCGCCCGAGCGACCGCTTCGCTACTGGCGGATGATAGAGATAACGCAGCAGGGCGCGAACCCTCTGACGACGAGCCCGCTCTCGTCCGACGAATGGGTGGTCAACTATCTCAAGGGTCTCAACTACATTGACGACCGCCTCTCGCCGCTGCTCATCCCCCTCGAAGTCCCCGAAGGCGGGATGGAGCTGCCCGCGTCGCAGCGCGAGCAGGTCGAGACCGTCGTGCGCTCGATAGGCGGTGCGACACGCTCCGAGCGTCTGCCCGTCGTGCAACTGCTAGGGTCTGATTCGCCTAGCAAGCGGCTCGTCGCGTGGCACGCCGCAGCCGCGCTCGGGCTCAACCTCTACCGCATGCCCGTGCGACTCCTGCCCGCGCAGGCCGTCGAGCTTGAGACGCTCGCGCGCCTCTGGCAGCGGCAGAGCCTTCTGCTCCCCATAAGCCTCTACATTGACGCGTTTGACACGACGCCCACGCAAGTATCCGAAGGGCAGAGTGAGGCGTCGGCGCCGCCCGCGCTCAACCGCTTCCTCACGCGAAGCGACGGCGTCTTCTTCCTCGACACGCGCGACGTTTGGCCGCGTCTCGACCGCGCGAGCGTCACCCTCGACGTGACGCGCCCGACGCCTTCCGAGCAGCAGGCCGCGTGGGCCGGGGCGCTCGGCGAAGATGCGGGCGACGCGCCCGGTCGGCTCGCGGGACAGTTCAACCTGAGCCTCGCCGAGATTCGACGCATCGTTACGGAGGCGCGGGTGCAGGCGGGCGACGACGACGAAAACGCTTCCGCGATGGGCGACAGGCTTTGGGACGCGTGCCTTCGCGCGACGCGCCCGCGGCTCGACGCGCTCGCGCAGCGGCTCGACCCCGTCGCGACGTGGGACGACATCGTTCTGCCTCCGACCGAGGTTGCCCTGCTCCGACAGATAGCCGCGCAGATAGGTCAGCGCTCGACCGTCTACGACGATTGGGGCTTTCGTCGGAAGATGAATCGCGGCCTCGGCATCAGCGCGCTCTTCGCGGGTCAGAGCGGGACTGGAAAGACTATGGCGGCCGAGGTCATCGCGAACGAGCTTCGGCTGAACCTCTATCGCATAGACCTCTCGGCCGTCGTCAGCAAGTACATCGGCGAGACCGAGAAGAACCTGCGCCGTCTCTTCGACGCGGCCGAGGATGGCGGCATGATTCTCTTCTTCGACGAGGCCGACGCCATCTTCGGCAAGCGCTCGGAAGTCAAAGACAGCCACGACCGTTACGCCAACATCGAGATCAACTATCTACTGCAACGCATGGAGGCGTTCGGCGGTCTCGCCATTCTCGCGACGAACATGAAGAGCGCGCTCGACGCCGCGTTTATGAGAAGGCTCCGCTTCATCGTCAACTTCCCCATGCCGACGACCGCCGAGCGAAAGCAGATTTGGGAGAAGGCATTTCCCGACGAAGCCCCGACCGAAGAGCTGGACTTCGACCGCCTCGCGCGTCTGAACCTGACGGGCGGACACATTCATTCAATCGCGCTCAACGCGTCGTTCCTCGCCGCAAGCTCGGGCGGGACGGTGACGATGCCCGTCGTGCTCGACGCCGTCCGCACGGAGCTTCGCAAACTCGAACGCCCGATTAACGAGGCGGACTTACGCCACGGCGAGCCGCGCAGGGGGTCGCGCGTCGCTTGAACGTAAACCTCAACATCGAGCGTCTCGTGCTCGAAGGCTTTCAGCTCCGGCCCGGCGAGCACCTGCTCGTACGCGCGGCGGCGGAGCGAGAGCTTTCGCGCCTCCTGACAGAGCGCGGCGTCTCGAACGAGCTTCTCGCGGGCGGCGCGTTCCCCAGACTCTCGGCGGGCGACATACGCCTGAGCGGCGGCGAGAGTCCGCGTCAGGTCGGCACGCAGATAGCGCGCGCGCTGTTCGGAGGGATAGGCGGATGAGCAGGCGTGCGGATTCACAATCCTTCACGGGCCGCCCGATCGGACTTGTCGCGGGCGGCATCTTGCAGCGCAAGTGCGCGTGCGGGAAGCACGCGGGCGGAGGTGAGTGCGGAGCGTGCAGCCGCGGCCGTACTCAGCTACAGCGGAAGGGCGCGGGCGCGATTCATGACGCGGCGGTCGTCCCGGACTCAGTCCACGAAGTCTTGAATTCTAACGGCCGCCCGCTCGACCCACGGACGCGCTCATTCATGGAGTCGCGCTTCGGCCAGAGCTTCAGTCAGGTGAGAGTCCACACGGACGCGAAGGCCGCCGAGTCCGCGAAGGCGCTCGACGCGCGCGCCTTCACCGTCGGCAGCAACATCGTCTTCGCGGGCGCGAACGTCGAGCGCGACCCCGCCACGCTCGCGCACGAGTTGACGCACGTCTTGCAGCAGTCGCGCGGGATAGCGCCGTCGTCCGACGGCCTGCGCGTGTCGCCGCCCGACACCTCGCACGAGGCAGAGGCAGACCGCGTCGCGCGAGACGTTCTCTCCCCGACGCGCGCCGAAGGGGGCGGCGCAGCCGTGCTCTCGTCCGCCGCGCATACATCAATTCAGCGCGCGCCCGGCGACCCCGCCGAGGCCGCGACGGACGAGGAGAAGCCTCCGCACAAGATGACGGCTCTCTCGACCGACCCGGACGAGAAGCATCAGGCGAGCGACGCAATCGTGACCGACTTCCAGACCGCCTCGACCGCGGTCAAAGACCAGACGGGCGTTGACCTGACTCTGAAGCCCGGCGACACCACGCGCCGCATGTCCTCGAAGACGGAGAAGGTCGGCGCGGACAACTTCTCCTGGCACAAGACCGGCCGCGCGATTGACCTCAACCAGAGTCACAAGTGGCTCATCGTCAAAGAGCCCGCGGGCGACCGTATGCAGTTCCACATCTACCTCGAAAAGACTTCGACCGAGCCGAGCACGTACGACCGCACGTTCTCGAAGGAGTCCAAGCCCGACTTCAAACACAACCCGTTCGGAAACAAAGTCTATGACAAGACATTCATCGACGTGACGCAGGCGCTCACGGACGAAGGCTTTTCGCGCATACCGGCGCAGAAGGGATGGGAGAAGACCTACAACAAACAGGAGTGGTGGCACTACGAGAAGCGCGACGGAAAGAACATGTACGAGGCGCTGCGCGACGTGTACACGGAGGAGGAGGTCGTCAAGGGCTACAAGGGGCTCGCGACCAACAAGAAGACGGGCCAAGCTCCCACCTCTTCGCTCGTGCGCATGCACAAGGAGGGCTTCCCCTACGAGACCATCCAGAACATCTCGCCCAAGACGGCCAACGCCGAGCGCGACATCGAAATCTCGATGGCGAAGGCGGGGCTCAAGGAGAAGGACTACACGCAGGCCGCGCTCTACCTGAACGGGCTGAACGAGGACGACATCGAGAGGCAGTTGAAGGGGATGAAGAAGGCCGTGAAGGATAAGATTCATGAGGCAGCGTTGGCCCACCCCGGCCTCGGCCCCGGCTCGAACATCGCGAAGCTCACGGCCACTTAGCCGACCCTTCGATTCGACTTATGAGCAACCAACTGACAGCACAAGCCACTGTGCAGGCGAACGTCGCGGCTCCGCCCGTAGGCGAAGGCGTGCTGCAAAGAAAGTGCGGCTGCGGGAAGCACACGGGCGGCGGCGAGTGCGAAGGGTGCGGGCGCAAGAAGGGGTTGCTACAGCGCAGCGCGTCCGGCTCGGGCCGCGACGCCGGGGCCGTCCCCGACTCAGTCCGCGAAGTGCTCAACTCTTCGGGCCAGCCGCTCGACACAGGCGCGCGCTCCTTCATGGAGTCGCGCTTCGGGCACGACTTCGGCGGCGTGAGGGTTCACACGGACGCCCCTGCCGCCGCCTCCGCGCGCGACGTGGGCGCGCTCGCATACACGGTCGGCAGTCACGTCGTCTTCCGCGAAGGGCAGTACGCCCCGCACACGCAGTCGGGCAGAAGCATGCTCGCGCACGAGCTGACTCACGTCTTGCAGCAGGGACGCGGCGCGACTTCGCTTCAGGGACTGACCGTCGGCGAGCCCGACACGCAATGGGAGCGGGAGGCCAACACCGTCGCCGACTCGGTGATGAGCCGCGACGCTGGCGGCGCACCTCCCGTACGGTTCACGCCGCTCGCGCGCGGAGCAGCGCAGCTACAGCGCCTCGACTGCGCCATCGACCACGTCGTGAACGAGTGCAACAACGCCGCAGCCTCGTGCCAGACCGTCGCGGCCACGTGCGCCAGCAGGTATCCGACCCCGGCTGACATAAACACGCTGTGGAACAACGGCCACAGCCGCGCGGTCTCGCTCGCCGCGCAAGGCCCGAACGCTTCGAGGAACATGCTCCACTACCTCGACAACACGGGCACGGAACTCGTGATGCCGACCGCTGTCTTCTCTTCGCACTCGGCGACCCAGAGCGCGCTCATGCGCCACCGGACTAGATTCCTCGAAGGCGCGCGGCGCAGGCTTGAGAGCGGCGCGCTCGTGCCGGGCGGGCCAGCGGTCGAGATGGTCTGGACGGACACGGCTTCGGCCTTCGGCATAATACAGGATGACCTCGGGTACGCCGTCGGCGGCTACACGCTCTGCTCGAAGGTTCACGTCACGGCGCGCGCGCTCGGCGGTAACAACTTCGAGATCACCTTCGTCGATTGGACGGTGCAGGCGTTCGATTGCTACAACTGGGATCCCGGCAAGGGCATCGGCCTGCCGGGAGCCTCAGACACAGACCTGTGCTGCCTTGAGAACGCAGGGCGCGCGCGACACTTCCGCATACGAACCGACCCCTGGGCGAACTCGCACGCGCCCTCTATCGCCGTCGGGTCGGCGACGGCGACCCTGCCCTCATCCGGCGGGACGGGCGGCGGCGGGGCGGTCACGCCGCCGACGGCCACCACACCCACAAGCTCGCCCGGCATCGGGCAGCGAATCAGGCAATTCTTTTTAGGCAGATGAAAGGGAGGCCGCCACTTCGCCGCTCCTGTTGAAAGACCCGTCGGATGAACTTATGAGCGACAGACAGACAGCGCAAGCCACCTCGCAAGACGCACACGCCGCGCCGCCAATCGACACGCGCGCGCGCGGCGGCATCCTGCGACGCAAGTGCGCCTGCGGCAAGAGCACCGCGGGCGGAGGCGAGTGCGGCGCGTGCGAGCGAAAGCACTCGGGCGAGTTGCGGCGTGCCGCCGTCAACAATTCGGGCGGAGGCGCGGAGGCACCGCCACTGGTGCGCGAAGTGCTGCGCTCTTCGGGCAGCCCGCTCGACCTTCAGACGCGCTCCTTCATGGAGTCGCGCTTCGGCCACGACTTCAGCCACGTCAGACTGCACACGGACGCGAAAGCCGCCGAGTCGGCGCGGGCCGTGGGGGCGCTCGCTTACACGGTCGGGAGCGACGTGGTGCTCGGCGCGGGGCGGCACTCCGTCGGCACGAGCGACGGTCGAAGGTTGCTGGCGCACGAGCTGACTCACGTAGTGCAGCAGTCGTCGTCGCCCGCCGCGATGACGACCGGCATCGAGATCGGCGAGCCGGGGCATCGGGCCGAGCACGAGGCGGACGAGACGGCGAGCCGCGTCGCCTATGGCGCGCCCGCCGGGCCTGTCCGCCCGGACAGGCGGACGCTTCGCAGGCAGGAGGCCATCCCGGTCGATCTGGTGCCCGTGTCGGATGAAGAGAACGCGCGACTCAAGAAACAGGGCATCAACCTGCCCACCGTCAGCGAAGGGACTTGGCGGCTTATCGGCGGCGTCGCCGACAACGCGGGGAAGTCTTTGACTCCGGCCGAGAAGACTAACATCGAATCCATCCTCAAGAAGGCCGGTGCTCCGACGGGCACGCCCTTGGCGACGCCCATCTCGGGCAGGTTCCTTCTCCACGACACGTCGGCCTCCGTGACCGCGTCGGGCATCGCGGAACAGCAGAAGAAGGGGCGCGGCCCGCGCGGTAGCGGCGTGACGGCCTACGTCCCGAGTTCGGGCGCCGCGACCGTCACCCGCCCGGAATTCTACGAGGCGCGCCGCCCTTCGACGACCGAGTTCGAGAAGAGCATCGAGAGTTTCGAGAAGCCCGAGGACAAGAAGTTGTCCTCCGCCAAGAAGGTCGAGACGTGGAAGAAGAGGCGCGACGACCTGTTCCGACAGGTC
>JBJMGR010000407.1:0-14246 GCA_045807805.1 Pyrinomonadaceae bacterium
CACAGTTGAAGCTGAGGGCCGTCGGCGCAGACCCCGAGATAGCCGTCGGCGTGCGCGACTACGCGAGCCACGCGATCATCGTGAGCGGCATGGTGAAGGAGGCGGGCACGAAGGTCTTGCAGCGCGAAGGCGTGCCGCTCTACGTCATCATCGCGTACGCGCAACCGCTTCCCGGCGCGGGGCAGGCGCTCGTCGTCTCACGCGCCACAGGGCGCACTACGGCCGTAGACATCTCGGACGCGAGCGCCTCGAAGATGCTCGTGAGACCCGGTGATGTCATCACGGTGTCGCAGCGGCCGGAGCAGTACGTATACGTCTCGGGCGCGGTTCGTCAGCCGGGGCAGAAGCGATTCAGCAGCGGCCTCACGCTGACGCAGACCATCATGGCCGCGGGCGGTATTGTTTCGTCGCAGGGCGCGACGTTCGTGACAGTCACGCGGCAGGACACCAACGGGCGACTCGCTTCGACGCGCTACAGCGTCGCGGAGATCAACGCCGGGAAGACGCCCGACCCGCTCATGCGGCCCGGCGACCGCGTGGAGGTTTTAAAGTAGCATGCCACTCGATGAAGAGTCCGGCGCGCCCGTCCTGTTCCCGCTTGAGGGTGACTTCAGCGCCGTCGTCCCTCTGTCGGATGTGGGCGATGCGCCGGTCTCATCTCAAACCGCCGTCACATCCCTAGAGCCCGTCAAGAAATTTGTCGCGAAGGGCGCGGCTGACAACCGACAGGATGAGCATGAGGAGGTGACGCTCGTCCCCGGAAGCGTGGGTCACACGGCCGTCACCCTCCGCCCGAGAATCGGGCGACCCTCTTGGCCCGTCATGATAGTCGCGCTCATCCTGTCGGTTGCCGCGGGCCTGACCGCAGGCATCTACTTGATAAAGTCCGCGCGGCCGGTTGAGATGCCGACGGCCGCGGCCGTCGCGGAAGATGTTTCAACCGAAGCCGCGGGCGCGACTGTAGTTCCCGCCCCGCAGCCGGATGCCGTAGCGTCCGAGTCACGACTCACCCCAAGCCCCGCGCCCGAGACCGACCCCGTTAACGACGCGACCAACATTGTCGTTGACCCCGACGCGAGACCCGGCAAGACAGCCCGCGACCTATCCATTCCGAAACGTGGCCCGACGCCCGACACTCCGTCGGGCCACGTTGGACACTCGACGGAGACACCGAGCGCGAGGTTAACGACCGTCGAGAAGCCTTCGGAACGTCCCGAGCGCAAAGGGCCGTCCGTAACGTCCAACACGCACGCAAAGCGGGAGGCTGTCACGACCCGCCGCGCAACGGACGCGATAGAACGTCCGCCTGTACGACGCGCGCCTGAGGGCTCCCTTCCAGTGTCCACGCCGCCCGCCTCCGCAAAATCGAAGAGGGTCATTCAGTGGCCCTGAGGTAACACAGGCCGTGCACGTCGAAGTCAGCCATCTTGCTATCCGATTAACACGAGCCCGGCCGCGTCCGTCCCGAGCGCGTGCGGGCCTTGCTACGGGCTCATCCGGAGTCGCCGTTTCAGATAGAGCCGCAACATGCTCCGCACGGCTTCTACATTCCCTCCCTTTTAAGGTACACTCTGCGGGCTGCCCGGCTTCATAGTGACATGAATCCCCTTTCCGTCTGCCTTCGGAAGGGCGTCAATCATTCAACAGGAAGCGCGCAAAGTCGTCGGCGTTAATTCGCCTCAACTGCGTCTGCTCTCTGTTACTAGCGTTAATAGTAGATTGACGGCTTTATAGTTCGGCCCCGATTCGCCCGACACCCGAAGGATGCCCCTCCCGGCAAGCCTTCTCGAACAACAACCAAATAGCCTGGAGGGAAAATGAGGAAAGTCTTCGCCTTGTTCATTGTCACAACTCTCTGTGCGGGCGCCTTACTGCCCGCTTCCGTCAGCGGTAAAAGGTCACAGCCCGCGGCCGCCCCGCAACAGGGCTCGCGAGAGACTGTACAGTCGGGGGCCGAGGTACAGTTCGGCGAGCGCGGCGTCTCGGCCCGCGTCAAAAATATGGTAAGGGGTAAGGACAAGGGCAAACACATGGTGCCCGATAAGGAGTATGAGCCGCGATTCAACCCCGACGGTCTGACGCGCCTCGGCTACACGATTGACCCGGTCGTCCAGTCCGCAGTCCCCGACACTTCGATGCAGCCCCTCATGGTGTCCGCCTCCGACTCGCCCTCGGCCGACGCTCCGACGCCCAACGCCACCACGCAACTCCTCGGCAACCCCGGATTCGAGAACGGGTCGGCAAGCCCCGCACCCTGGGTTCCGACGGCGGGCGTGATAGATAGCTCCGCGAGCGAAGCGCCCCACGCGGGCGCTTGGAAGGCTTGGATGAACGGCTACGGCACGACGCACACCGACACGCTCTACCAGCAGGTGGCGATACCGTCGGGCGCGACCGCGTCGCTCACCTTCTGGCTCCACATAGACACGGCCGAGACCACCACGACGACGGCCTTCGACAAGCTGACCGTGCAGATTCGCAACTCGTCGAACGTGGTGCTCTCGACCCTCGCGACCTACTCGAACCTGAACAAGGTGACGGGCTACACGCAGAAGTCCTTCGACGTTTCGTCGTTCCAGGGGCAGACCGTCAGGGTCTACCTGACGGGCACGGAGGATGCGTCGCTTCAGACCTCATTCGTCGTTGACGACTTCGCGCTCAACGCCACGACGGGAACGCCGACGCCGACTCCGACTCCGACACCCGGCCCGACGCCGACGCCGACGCCCTCCGCGTTACTTAACTTCGACGGTCTCGGCAACGGCGGCGGCTACACGCCGAACGCCGCGCCGCCCGACACCAACGGCGCAATCGGCGCGACGCAGTACGTCCAGTGGGTCAACGAGGCTTTCGCCGTCTACAGCAAGACGACCGGCGCGCGCCTCGCGGGGCCGACGAACGGCAATCAGTTGTTCACGGCGCTCGGCGCGACGCACCAGTGCGCGGTCACGAACGACGGCGACCCCGTCGTGCAGTACGACAAGGCGAACGACCGATGGGTGCTGACGCAGTTCGCCGTCACCAACGGCACGACGAAGGGCTTCTACGAATGCATCGCCGTCTCGCAGACTTCGGACGCGACCGGCGCTTACAACGTCTACGCCTTCAAGCAACCGAACTTTAACGACTATCCGAAGTTCGGCGTGTGGGCCGACGGCTACTACGCGACCTACAACATGTTCTCGGGTAACACGTTCACCGGCGCGCGACTCTGCGCCTACGACCGCGCAAAGATGCTGACGGGCGCGGCCGCCACGGAGCAGTGCTTCCAGTTAAGTTCCAGCTTCGGCGGCGTGCTCCCCGCCGACATCGACGGCCACACGGCACCGCCGGCGGGCGCGCCCGAGTACTTCGTCAATTTCGGCTCGAACTCGCTCAACGTCTGGAAGATGCACACCGACTGGACGACGCCCTCAAGCTCGACGATAACGGGGCCGAGCACCATCTCGGTCGCGGCGTTCAGTGAGGCTTGCGCCGGGGGCACCTGCATCCCGCAAGGCGGCACGACGCAGAAGCTCGACTCGCTCGCAGACCGCTTGATGTATCGCCTCGCGTATCGTCGCTTCGCCGACGGCCACGAGGCGTTAGCGCTAAATCACTCGGTCAATCCCGGCACCGGCCCGCTGTCTGGTATCCGCTGGTACGAGCTGCGGATTACCGGCACCACACCGAGTCTGTTCCAGCAGGGGACGTACGCCGTAGACTCGGACAGCCGCTGGATGGGCTCGATAGCGATGGACAAGGTCGGAAACATCGCCGTCGGCTACAGCGTCTCCGGGGCATCGCTCTCGCCTTCGATAAGGTTCGCGACGCGCGCGCCGGGCGACGCGGCCGGTACGCTCGGCGCGGAGTCGAGCATCATCGCGGGCGGAGGCTCGCAGACGGCGACGCTCAGCCGTTGGGGCGACTATAGTGCCCTCACGGTTGACCCGGTGGACGACTGCACCTACTGGTACACGACCGAGTACCTGAAGGCGAGCGGCACGTTCAACTGGAGCACTCGCATCGCCTCCTTCAGGCTCCCGACCTGTCAGTAAGCTGAAGGGAGAAGGTGGTAAACGGAAGGCCCGCATGGTTAATACCGTGCGGGCCTTCCGTCATCATTCCTCACGTCGAGGTCTCTAACTCGTGCTGGAGCCGAAGGTGATGCCGCGGCGCTCGCGCCCGAGTCCCGCCACCACGGCGGCGACCGTGAAGACTACGAAGGCCACGAGCGCCATCGCGCGCGCGTACGTCGTGCGCTCGGCGAAGACGGCTTCGATGTAGGCGACGCTGCCCGCGATGAGCACGCCGCACTGGTATGCGAAGCCGGGCAGGAAGCCGCGCACCGAGTCGGGCGAAAGCTCCGTGATGTGAGCGGGAATGACGCCCCAAGCGCCCTGCACCATGAACTGCATTAGGAACGCGCCCGCCACGAGCAGCCCGAGCGTAGGGGCAAACGCCCAGAGCGGAATTACCACGATAGCGAGCACGAAGGCGAGAATCATCGCGCGCCGTCGTCCCCAACGGTCGGAGAGCAGGCCGAAGAGAATCCCGCCCGTTATCGCACCGACCATCGAGACGGCCGTGATGGCGGAACGTGCCTGCGGCGAGAAGCCCCAGTCGCGCTGTAGGAATGTCGGGAACATGTCCTGCGTCCCGTGCGAGGCGAAGTTCATCATCGCCATCAGCAGCGTGAGATAGAGAAACGTCCGCCAGTGCGAGGCGATGCTGCGACCCAACTCGCCCCACGTCGCGTGGCGCGTGCGCACCCACACCTCCGACTCCTTCACGCCGAAACGCACGTAGAGCGTCAAGAGCGCGGGCAAGCCTCCTATGAAGAAGAGCGGACGCCAGCCCCAACGCGGGAAGATGAAGAAGTAGCAGACGGCCGCGAGCAGGTAGCCGACCGCGTAGCCCTCCTGCAAAAGCCCCGAGAGCACTCCGCGCAGACGCGGCGGCACCTTCTCCATCGCGAGCGATGCGCCGACGCCCCACTCGCCGCCCATCCCTATGCCGAAGAGCGCGCGCAGTATGAGGAACGTCGTGTAGTTCGGCGCGAGCCCTGAGAGCACTTCGACGATTGAGTAGAAGACGAGGTCTATCATCAACGGCAAACGCCGCCCGTAGCGGTCGGCCAGCAGCCCGAAGATGAACGCTCCGACGGGGCGGAAGGCGAGCGTGATGGTGAGAGTCAGCGCAAGCTCCGCGTCCGACTTATGGAACTCGCGCGCTATCGCCGTTAGTGTGAAGACGACGAGGAAGAAGTCGAAGGCGTCGAGCGTCCAGCCGAGGAAACCCGCGAGGACTGCGGCACGGTGGTCGCCGCCGCCCGCGTGCCCCTGCTGCTCCTGTTTATCGGCCGCGTGCGCTTCGGCCATAAGTCTCCCCTTAATTCGTCCGAGGGTCTGGGCTCAAGTGTAGGGGCTGCGTGTAGCTGCGGCCTCCGACGGTGAGCTTTACCGTGTAGCCGCCGGGAAGCACGGGCAGCACGCCGCGACCACCGAAGACGGCCGCGCCGCCGCGTTGGTTACTATCCGCGGGCGGGGCCGGGCGGAAGTTCCAGTACCAGCGATGCATCCCGGCCGCGCTCGATAAAGTCTCGGGCGTCGGAACCCAGGAGGCGGGGATGTCGAGCTTGTTCGGGTCAACGGGCGTCGGCTTCTCCTCGCTTGAGTAGACGCGAACAGTCTCGCCCGCGGGGCTCAGAATCTCAAGCGTGACCGGCCCCGAAGCGTTCGACTTTAAGTAATAATCTATGGCCGCGCCGTAAGGAGGATTCTCTGCGAGCGGTTCGTCGCGCGGCTGCGGCGTGCCGTTCTCGCTGTAGGGCGGCGTGATAAAAGCGTCGGCGGGTCGGAAGAGGAACGCGTCGGAGCTAAAGACCGCTTCGCTCGACTGACGCAGCGGCTCGATGTCGTCCATGACCCAGAAGCCGCGCCCGTGCGTGCCGACTACAAGGTCGTCGTCGTGTATGACGAGGTCGCGCACGGAGACGGGCGGCAGGTTTAGCTGAAGCGACTGCCAACGGTCGCCGTCGTCGAAGGAGACGAAGACGCCAAGCTCCGTCCCCGCGAAGAGGAGGCCGCGCCTCTTCGGGTCTTCCTTTATCGTCTGCAAGTAGACTCCGGCGGGAAGGCCGTTCGTGATCGTCTGCCAAGTCTTGCCGCCGTCGCGGGTGCGGTAAGCGTGCGGCTCGTAGTCTTCGAGGCGATGACGATCAATCGCCGCGTATGCCTCACCCACGTCGAAGTGCGAGGCGTCCATCATCACGACCTTACTCCACGCCGTAAGCTCCGGCGGCGTGACGTTCGTCCAGGTCTTCCCGTCGTCATCAGTCCTGTGTATCAACCCGTCGTCCGTCCCGGCCCAGATGGTCTGCGCGCGAAGCGGCGAAGGAGCGATGGTATAGATGACTCCGCGCCGCTTCCCTTCGGGCGCGTCGGCGGCCGTCGCCGCGTCGAGGTTCGGCGGCGTGCCGGGGTCTTCGCGCGTGAGGTCTGGACTTATCTGCGTCCAACTCTCGCCGCCGTTCGTCGTCTTGAAGAGGAATTGGTCTGAGAAGTAGAGCGCGTGCGGGTCTGCCTGCGAGAAGACCAGGGGCAGCGTCCACGTGTGGCGCGCGGTGTTCGCGGGCAACATTCGTTCGGGTGAGACGTTGACTATCTCGCCCGTCGTGACGTTGCAGCGCGTGACGCGCCCGCCGAAGAGTATCTCGGGGTGGAGCGGGTCGGGCGCGGTGTAATCACTCTCGCCGCCCGCGCAGACGGGCCGCCAGTCGTGCGCGGAGATTTCCGCGAAGCTGCTGCGCGATGGGACGCCGACCGAGCCGCTGTCCTGCTGCGAGCCCGTTACCCAGTAGGGGAAGCGTCCGTCGGTGGCGACGTGATAAAGCTCCGCCGTCGGCTGGTTGTACCAACTGCTCCAGGTGCGCGCGCCGTCCAACGTCACCACCGCGCCCTGGTCGCTCCCGAGTATCATGCGCCTCGGGTCGTCCGGGTTAATCCATAGCTGATGATAGTCGTCGCCGCCGGGCGCGCCCTTGATTGCCGTCCAAGTCTTGCCCGCGTCCGTCGAACGATACACGGAAGTGTTGGAGACGTAGACCGCGTCGGCGTTCTTCGGGTCAACCGTCACCTTGCAGAAGTACCAGCCGCGCCCCCACGTGCGAGCCTCGTTCGAGACGAGGCTCCACGTCGCGCCCGCGTCGTCCGAGCGGTAGAGTCCGCCCGCCTTCGCGTCAACGATTGCGTAGACGCGTTTGCGGTTCGTCGGCGCGACGGCGAGCCCGACGCGGCCTAAACCTTCAGTCGGGAGTCCGTTCGTCAACTGCTTCCAGGTATCGCCGCCGTCCGTCGATTTGAAGACGCCCGCGCCCGGCCCGTACGAAGGCGGATAGATGCTCCAAGGCGGCCGACGCGTGTTCCACAAAGACGCGTAGACGACATTCGAGTCCGCCGGGTCGAGGGCGAGGTCTGCCGCGCCCACGTCCGTACTCTTGAAGAGGACTTTCTGCCACGTCCGTCCGCCGTCGCGCGTGCGGTAGACGCCCCGCTCGGGGTTCGCGCCGTACGCGTGGCCGAGCGCGGCGACGAAGACCACGTCGGCGTTGCGCGGGTCAACGAGGACGCGGCTTACCTGCCGCGTGCCGTCGAGTCCGAGGTGCGTCCACGTCGCGCCCGCGTCCGTCGAGCGGTACATCCCGTCGCCGTAGGATATCTGCGAGCGCATGTCTGCCTCGCCCGTGCCGACGTATACGATCCGCGGGTTCGTCGGCGCGACGGCGACCGCGCCGATTGAGGCGACGGGCTGCGAGTCGAAGACGGGCGTCCAGGTGCGCCCGGAGTTCGTAGTCTTCCAAACGCCGCCGCCGACCGAGCCGAAATAGAAAGTGTCTGGCTCCGCGCGGACGCCCGACACGCCGTTGACTCGCCCGCCCCGGAACGGGCCGAGCAGCCGCCAGCGCAGACCGGAGTAGGCGCGCACCGCGCCCTGCCGCCGCGCACTGACACGTGGTATAAGCCACTCCGCGACCCCTGCAAAGAGGAGTGCCGCCGAAGCGACTACAATGATTCGCTTGATAAAGGTCATAGAATTATTCTTCCCGTGCGGCCAAGAATACACTAACTCTCCGTTTGAGTTATCCAATTTCGTGCCTCGACCGATTAATCGAAACAGAGTAACCGGGCAAGCGCGCCGCAAGCTGCTTGCTGTATTATGCGGGTAGCCGCAATTGTTATGCTGTTTCTGTAGGAGAAGGACAATGAAACTCATTCTTGCAATGCTGATTACCTGCGTCGGTTGTTTAGCGGCAGGTGGCGAACGATTCAACTTCGATTCTCAGGTGGGAGTGGTTGACGCAAACGCCGAGGGGAGATTGTGTCTGAATATTTCAAACTCGCACTTGGCTGACGGGGCCGAGTTGAGTTTTATCCTAACGGATAAGCCGCAGCGCGTGTTTAAAGCCAACGTCGAGAGAAAGGCGGATGCCAATTGCTCACGCAATCCTGAAGCCTCCGACCCTAGTACGTCCTTCTACTGGATAAAGCTCGCTGGAGACAAGCGGGCTTTGAAAGAGGGAGAGCCGCTACCCCCGGCAATCGCCGTCGTAGGCTCCGCGGGAGCAGTTTCAATAAAGCATGGGGTCGCCAGCGGCGACCTTGACGGAGACGGCCGGGCCGAATACTTCCGCCTCTGCACGAGCACGGAGGGGAATCACCTGACGGTCTGGACTGGAAGGCCGCTGATGGGAAAGAGAAGGTGGCACTTCTACTATTACCTCGGCTACGACTTAGTGCCCAACTGTAGGAAGAAGGACTATCAATAGCGCAATCCAACAAGGCCAAACACTCGGCCCTCTTCATGAGTGGCAGTCGTCCGTCTTTCCACTACCGATTCGCATCTGAAGCCTTTGTGCTCGCACGCCTTGCCTGCTACTTTCCTTTCATGAAAAAAATCTTCCTCGTAGTGTTGCTATTCATCTCTTTAGAATGCGCCGGGCATGCGCAGTCAAAGATAAAGGCGGTCGGGCCTGACGCAGTCGTCAGGAACCTGTACAGAGTGCACGTCGCAGGCTCGGGGCCATTTTTCCAGACAAAGAGCCGCGCGCTGGTCGGCAGGTATTTTACGAAGGACCTGGCCGATTTGATCTGGAAAGACGCGGTCGCATCGAAGGAGGGAGGCGGAGTCGGGGCTATTGATTTCGACCCGCTTTACCACGCGCAGGATACGAGAATCACCGCCTTCAAAGTCGGGCAGCCCTCTTACGGCGACGGTAATCTGAAAGTCGCTGATGTCGAGGTCAGCTTCAAGAATATGGGCAAGGCCGAGCGGATTCTATTTCGGGTTGAGCAGGACGCCGCGCACAACTGGAAGATTAGTAACATCCACTACCTCTCGGATAACTCTTCGCTGAGAGACATCTTGTCGAATGCGGCGGAGACCCCTCAGGCTTCGGAAATTCGGAAAGTTGACTTCAGGAATTTCGATTACGGCGACAACTGCGCCGGCGAGCATAAGTTTCTCGGCGTGATGGAGGACAGGCTCGTTTTGAGCAAGGGGCATCAGCAGCACGGCGATGAATTGAACTACGCCAATTTCGGTTCGGTAAAGTATGTCGACTTCGACGGCGACGGAAACGAAGAGGCTTTTGTCATCGTCAAGGGTCAGACCTCGGGCTCCTCAAACGATTATCTGGCGGCGTATGTTTTCGCATATCGAGATGGCTCCGCCAAGCAAATCTGGACGCGCTGCGAGGAGAACTCGGGTGCGGAATTGAAGGGGAATCAAATCCTCTTCACACGCCCCGAATGGGCCGAACGCGATGCACACTGCTGTTTCAGTCAAATCGCAACTGAAACCTACGGCTGGAAAGATTCGGGAATTGTGCTCCTCTCCACGAAGAGAAAGAAGACCGGCGGCAAGTGACTACAGAATGCCGATCTCCTTGAGCCAGTTCTCGACGAGCGAAGGCCACATCGCCAAAGGATCGTAGGTTACGCAATAGTCTTTGACAGACTATTCTCCGCCCGTATAATTCGGGCGGCCCAAGTGGGACACTCATGGGGCAGGTAAGTTACTGCCCCGCCCTTCCTGACGTGGCGTGTGACGCCTCTCACAAATGTAATCACTTTTTTCATTGGTAGTGGCTCACATTAGGGTGAGCGCATCACTACAATTGTAACGACGAATGAAGAGGCGTAAACACGCCTCGCGTATTGCTGATGACTTCGAGAATGACAATGTTCCCCGCACGAAGCGCCCTTACTCTGTGGCTCGCCCGTCTCGGTGTCTGCGTGCTGGCGATGGGCGGCTTGGCGCCGGATGTCGCCCAGGCTCTGTCTTTAGGCGGCTCGGTCAGGGTGCTCAAGTACGCCGCCGCGCAAACTATCAGCGGGAAGGTTTCCGACGAGGCGGGCGCACCTATCTCGGGCGTGACGATGACGCTTACCGGCCCCGGAAACACCACTACCATCTCGGCCACGGGGGCGGACGGCAGCTACTCCTTCGGGGGTCTCCGAGACGGGGACAGTTTCACAATCACCCCGTCCAGGAGTAATTACACCTTCTCGCCACCGAGCCGTAGTTTCGACAATCTTACTTCGGGCGCCACCGCCGACTTCGTCGGCACTGTCCGGCGATTCACCGTACAGGGCGTGATTAAGGACGGTCTGGGCGCGGGCATCCTGGGAGTGACTGTTTCACTTGACGGCACCTCGTCGGCGACTGCGATTACGGACGGGAACGGCACCTACTCGTTCCAGTCTTTAGCAGGGGGCGGCAGCTACAGTGTGACGCCGACGCTGCAAGGGGCCGCTTTCTCCCCGCTCTCTACAACCTTCAATAACCTCTCCTCCGACCGGACGGCAAACTTCACCGGCCAGTTCCCCTCCGTCGTCATCAGCGGCGTCGTGCGTGACGCGGTCACGGGGGCGGGGCTGCCCGGCCTGCGCCTCATTCTGAGCGGTTCTCGAACTTCCCTGGCGGACACCTTTACGGAAGGCCGTTACTCTTTCTTCGGTGTGCCCGTCGGCGGTACTTATTCCGTGACGCTCTCGCCGAATCCCTCGAACAGTCTGTTCACGCCAATCATTACGCCGCCCCCGGTCAGCCGCGGTTTCAGCGGCATCTCCTCAAACGTGAGGGCCGACTTTGATGTCCGGCTCCTCGTCAACAAAATCGGTAAAGTCCACGGGGGGCTGTCGCTCGGCGACTTCGACGGCGACGGCAAGTTAGACGTGGCCTTCGGAGATACTGACAACGGCGTGGGTGTGCTGATAGGTAACGGCGACGGCACATTCCAGGCTCAGCCGACGGCCGGGAGCGGGACACTCCCGCTGGAAGTCGTGGCGGCTGATTTCAACGGCGACGGCAGACTAGACCTTGCGAGCGTGGGGCTGAAGGATCATGACGCCCGCGTCTTCTTCGGGAATGGGGACGGCACCTTTCAAACGCCGGTCGGCTATGCCGTTATCAACACGCCCGTCTCCCTGACGGCCAGGGACTTCGACGGCGACGGTAGAACTGACCTGGCGGTCGTCTGCGCTTCAAACCAACTGCCCGACGCGCCGCACACGCTGAGTCTGTTCCTGAATGCCGGGGCCGGGGCCTTCCGCCCCGCCCTCAACTCCAATCTTAAGTTCCAGCCGGCCCACGTGACGACGGACGATTTCAACGGTGACGGCAGACCAGACCTCCTAGTGGCTGACAAGATCAACTCCGTCACCGTCCTCCTCGGCTCGGGAGGCGGGAACTTCGGCATGCCCCTCGACTTTGAGGTGGGCGGGAACCCTTCGGTGCTCACGCAGGGTGACTTCAACGGCGACGGAAAGCCTGATGTCGCCGTCATGGTCAACGCCGCGAATGACGTATTCCCGAGCTACGCCTTCATACTTCTCGGAAAGGGCGATGGGGGTTTCATCAAGTTGGAAGAGAGGGTCATCGTCGGGCACCAGGTCAGCGTCCTTTCAGCCGGCGACTTTAACCGGGACGGCAAACTCGACCTTGTGGCGGCTACTTTCAATGTCTCCGGCGACCCCCAAGAGATCAAGCCCTACTACGGCGACGGGGACGGCACCTTCACGGCCGCGAACGCGCTGACGTTGGAGCGGGTGCAGGGCAGCCCCGATTTCGCCGCGGTCGGCGACGTTAACGCCGACGGGACGCCCGACCTCGTCATCGCCAACCAGCGTAACTACGGCACCGACTCCGGCTCCATCTTCGCGAACGTAGGCGTGTTACTTAACACCACCTCGATGCCGACCGTCCAATTCGCCGCGGCCGACAGCCCGGCCTCCGAGGGCGACGGGAGCGTGACCGTCAGCGTCGTGCGCTCGGGCGACGCCTCCGGGGCGGCCGCCGTGGACTACTCAACCAGCAACGGCTCGGCCTCAGACCGTTCGGACTACATCGCCGCATCCGGCACCCTGCGCTACGCGCCGGGCGAGACGAGCAAGACCGTCGCGGTCTTCGTCACCGACGACGCCTTCGTCGAATCGCCGGAGCGATTCACCATCGGGCTGAGTAACCCCTCCGGCATGAGCCTCGGCCCGGTCTCGACTGCGACCGTAACCATCGACAGCGACGATGTCGCCCCTGTGACCTCGGTCGGCAATCCGCTCGAAGACCCGCTGTTCTATGTCAGGCAGCATTACCGCGAGTTCCTCAACCGCGACCCAGACCCCGCCGGCCTTCAGTTCTGGATGAATGAGATAGAGAAGTGCGGCGCGGACTCTCAGTGCCGCGAGGTGAAGCGCGTCAACGTCTCGGCGGCCTTCTTCCTCTCGATAGAGTTTCAGGAGACCGGCTACCTCGTCTACCGCTTCTACAAGGCGGCCTACGGCAATCAGGCGGGCAGCCCCGTCCCCGTGCGGCTGCGCGAATTCCTCACCGACACGCAGGCCATCAGCCGGGGCGTACAGGTCAACGTCGGCGACTGGCAGCGGCAGCTTGAGGCCAACAAAAACATCTTCGCTGCGGAGTTCGTCTCTCGCCCCCAGTTCACCGCCCGGTACCCTTCGACTATGTCGGCCGCGGACTTCGTCGACGCCCTCAACGCTAACGCCGGCGGGGCGTTGTCAACGGCGGAGCGCAACCAACTCGTTAGCGACTTGTCGTCCGGCGTTAAGACGCGCGCGCAAGTCCTGCGCGCGGTGGCGGAAGACCCCGACCTGTCGAGGGCGGAGTTCAACAAGGCGTTCGTGCTGATGCAGTACTTCGGGTATCTGAGGCGCAATCCGGACGACCCGCCCGACCGCGACTTTTCCGGCTGGCAGTTCTGGTCGGACAAACTGAATCAGTTCAAAGGTAACTACATCCAGGCCGAGATGGTGAAGGCGTTCCTCGACTCCATCGAATACCGGAAGAGGTTCGGGCAGTAGTATCTATACCCTGCCCTGCAAAGCGAGGCGGCCGCCCCAACTATGAATCATGGTAGTGGTTCAATTGCGAGAGAGACGATAGACACTCTCTCGCATGGTCAAACTCAAATTGCTACCACTGCGGCTCAGACCAACTCCTCCGCAATGGCCTAACGCAAAATGGCAAGCAGCGCTACCTCTGCTCCGGCTGCGGGCGGATGAGCCGTGATGTCCCGCAAGGTCAACGGCTACACGGAAGAAGAGCGTGAGCAAATCCTTCGCGCCTACCACGAGCGCAGTTCCTTGCGCGGACTCTCCCGCACCTTCGGCGTCTCGCGCAACACCGTCACCGCTTGGCTCAAAAAAAGAGGCGGCGCTGCCTGAGTTGCAAGAGACGCTGGCGGAGCCTGACCCCGAGGAGGCGGTCGCCCTCGAACTCAACGAACTCTGGTCGTTCGTCTTGAAAAGAGCGGACAAGCGGTGGATTTGGATCGCGTTGTGCCGGGCCACGCGCCAAGTCGTCGCTTACGCCATCGGCGACCGCTCGCGCGCGACCTGTCAGAGACTGTGGGCGGCGATCCCTTCGGCCTACCGCCGCGGCCACTGCCTCACCGACTTCCGGGAGGCATATCAACTCGTCATCCCCTCGGAGCAGCACACAGCCGCGGGCAAAGAGTCGGGACTCACCGCGCACGTCGAGCGGTGGAACCTCACGCTGCGGCAAAGGCTCGGCCGCTTTGTCAGGAAGAGTTTATCGTTCTCGAAGTCCGACACGATGCACGAGCTGTGTCTGCGCCTCTTCCCGCATGATTACAACAAGTCACTGGCTCTCTCCTCTGATTGAGCCACTACCAACTTTACCGTATTTGAAGTGCCTTAAGGCGAGAGGGCCCCTGGCGTCACGGCCTG
>JBJMGR010000408.1:0-12493 GCA_045807805.1 Pyrinomonadaceae bacterium
GAGGTCGCGCGCCGCGTGCAGGAGGCCGTCACGCAGCCCTTCAACATCGGCGGCCACGAAGTCTTCACGACCGCCTCAATCGGCATCGCGCTCTCTACCACGGGCTATGAGCGCGCCGAAGACCTCCTGCGCGACGCCGACACCGCCATGTACCGCGCGAAGATGCAGGGCAAGAAGCGCCACGTCGTATTTGACAAGGCGATGCACGACCGCGCTATGGAACTCTTGCAGTTGGAGACAGACCTCCGCCGCGCCCTACAGCGCCGCGAGTTCTTCCTCAACTACCAGCCTATCGTCTCTTTGGAGACCGGCAAGGTTTCGAGCTTCGAGGCGCTCGTGCGCTGGCGTCACCCGGAGCGCGGGCTCGTCATGCCGGGCGAGTTCATCACGGTCGCGGAGGAGACGGGCCTCATCATCCCGTTGGGGCAGTGGGTTCTGGCCGAGGCGTGTCGGCAGATGCGCGAGTGGCAGAAGCGCTACCTGATTGACGAGGAGGTGACGGTCAGCGTCAACCTCTCATCCCGCCAGTTCTCGCAGGCAGACCTCATCGATCAGGTCTCCTCGGTGCTGCGCGAGACGGGGCTGTCCGCGTCGAACCTCAAGCTCGAAATCACGGAGAGCATGGTCATGGAGAACATAGACACGGCCATCGGCATGCTCACGCAGCTCAGAAACCTCGGCGTCGGGCTCTCGATTGACGATTTCGGCACGGGCTACTCTTCGCTCTCCTACCTGCACAGCTTCCCGATTGACACCTTGAAGGTTGACCGCTCCTTCGTCACGCAGATGACGGACAACACTGAGAACGCGGAGATAGTCCGCACCATCGTCACGCTCGCGCGCAGCCTCGGCATGAACGTCATAGCCGAGGGCGTCGAGACCGTCGCGCAGCTCACGCAGTTGCGCGACCTCGGCTGCGACTTCGGGCAGGGCTACCTCTTCTCGAAGGCCGTGGGCCCGTCCGCCGCGCTCGAACTGCTGTTCAAGTCCGACTTCGCGCGTCTCGTACAGGCTCGCGTGGAGGTCGCGAGCGTGCTCGCGGCATGAAGGGATCATATGGCGGCTGTACTAACGAACAAAGGGACGCACGCGCGCACGCGACACGCCGAGGTCGAGACGGCGCGTCTGCGTCTGCGCCCCTTCACGCTCGAAGACCTCGACGGCCTCTGGCGCATCGCCAGAGACCCGGAGGTGATGCGCCACATCGGCGACGGCCTCCCCTTCACGCGCGACGAGACGCTCGCCAACCTCTCGAAGATCGTCGAGGTCTTCGAGCAGCGCGGCTACGGCCGCTGGGCGCTTGAGAAGAAGGACGGCGGCGGGCTCATAGGCTATTGCGGGCTCGGGAACAGCGTCGAGGAGGTGGGCGTCGAGGTGGTCTACCTGCTCGCGCGCGAGGAGTGGGGCAAGGGGATTGCAACCGAGGCCGGGTCGGCCGCGCTCCGCTACGGCTTCGAGACGCTAGGCTGCGACTCAATCGCCGCCTTGACACGCCCCGATAACTGGCGCTCGCGCCGCGTGATGGAGCGCCTCGGGATGAGCTTCGAGCGCGACGCCTGCTACCACGGCTACACCTGCGTCTGCTACAGGCTCGCGCGCCAGGACTGGCACGCGCCCGGCGGCGCTATCTACAGAGTCAGATAAACGAGGAGCTGATAAGTTCCAAGTTGCAAGTTCAAAGTTGAAAGTTCCAGGTTGCAAGTTCAAAGTTAAGAAGGCGCCCGCCGCCTTTAACTTTGAACTTGCAACCTGGAACTTTCGATTTATGTCAGCCCGTGACAGAAAATCAATGACCGAATCGGCCCGGAGTTGTGATAATTAATCCACGATGAAGACGAGGGGGCGTACGATGTCGCGCGGCGCGGAGAGGGGCTACAGGCCCGTGCGCGACTACGCACTCATCGGCGACTCACACACGGCCGCGCTCGTCTCGACGGATGGCTCGATAGACTGGTGCTGCTGGCCGCGCTTCGACAGCGCCGCCGTCTTCTGCCGCCTGCTGGACGCCGACAAGGGCGGTTACACGCAACTGCGCCCCGCCGCCGATTTCAAAACGACACGCTCATACGTCAGCGCCTCGAACGTCCTTCAGACGGAGTTCGCGACCGCGCGGGGCCGCGTGCGCGTGACCGACTTCATGCCCGTCGTCGAGCGCGAACGCGACAGGCGCGGCGAAGACATCGCGACGAGTCGGCGAATACTACGCCTCGTCGAAGGCATCTCGGGCGCGGTCGAGTTGGAGGTCTCCTTCCGTCCGACCTTCGACTTCGCGCTCGCCGCGACGCGGCTCGACGCGTGCGAGGGCGGCGCAATCGCGACGGCCGGCCGCGAAGCCGTCACGTTGAGTTCTCCCGCGCGGATGCGCCCGGACTCCACGGGCGCGCTCGTCGGCCGCTTCACGTTGAAGGAGGGCGAGCGCGCGTGGGTCGCGCTCGACTACTTCGAGGGCGCACACGCGGACGACGTGAAGCCGCGCGGCTCCGGGTATGACGAAGAGTTGCGGCGCACGCTCGACTACTGGAGACGCTGGTGGCACACGTGCCGCTACGAGGGGCCATACAGCGAGCACGTGCGCCGAAGCGCCCTGACGCTCAAGCTCCTGACCTACGAGCCGTCGGGCGCGCTCGTCGCCGCGCCCACGACCTCGCTCCCCGAAGAGATAGGCGGCGCGCGAAACTGGGACTATCGCTTCACATGGCTGCGCGACTCTTCGCTGATCCTCTACACGCTCCTGCTGCTCGGCTACAGCGAGGAGGCCGAAGACTTCTTCGGCTGGCTCGACCGCCTGCGCGTCGAGCGGCGCGGCCACGTGCAGGTCATGTACTCGCTCGACGGCCGCGCGTTCCTTCCGGAGCGCACGCTCGGACACCTCGAAGGCTACCGCGGCTCGCGCCCCGTGCGCGTCGGCAACGCGGCCTTCCGTCAGACGCAGCTCGACGTTTACGGCGAAGTGCTCGACTCCATCCATCTCTATCACGAGCGCACGCGTCGGCCGTTGCGCGAGGAATGGTGGGACGAGGTGAAGTACATGGCCGACCGCACGGTTGAGGGCTGGCGCGAGCCCGACCAGGGAATATGGGAGCTGCGCGACGAGCCGCGCCACTTTCTATACTCGAAGCTGCTCTGTTGGGTCGCGCTCGACCGCGCCGTTCGCTTAGCGCGCGGCACGTTCGACGGCGCGGAGGTTGAAGGCTGGAAGGGCGCGCGCGCAGAGATACGGCGCGCGATTCTCGAAGAGGGTTACGACGAGGAGACGGGCGCCTTCACACAATACTTCGGCGGCAAGGCTCTGGACGCGAGCGCGCTCATCATCCCGCAGACGGGCTTTCTCCCGCCCACGGACGCGCGCGTGCGCTCGACCGTCGAACGCATACGCGAGCGGCTCACCTCGCGTGGGCTCGTCTACCGTTACCTCAACGACGACGGACTTCCCGGCGGCGAGGCGGCCTTCGCACTATGCAGCTTCTGGCTCGTCGACAACCTCGCGTTGCAGGGACGCGTTGAAGAGGCGCGCGAACTTTTCGAGCGCGTCGTCGGCTACGCGAGCGACCTCGGCCATCTCTCCGAAGAGATAGACCCTTCCACGGGCGACCTGCTCGGCAACTACCCGCAGGGCTTCTCGCACCTCGCGCTCATACGCTCCGCCCTCAACATCGGGCGCGCCGAAAAATCGGGCGCGCGCGACGAGTCACAGACCTCCGCCGAGCACGCGGAGGACGTAGAGCAGACGGGCCAGTTCAAACGCGTCTCCGGCGCGGAGTAGAGACCGGCGTCTGCGTGGAAGCAGTCGCGCGCGTATAGCGCGCGACGCCGTCTGTCATCGTCTTTTTCGTAGCCGCCTCTGTTGGCGAATGGTGAGTTCCTTGTAGCCG
Source organism: Pyrinomonadaceae bacterium (assembly GCA_045807805.1). GTDB lineage: Bacteria > Acidobacteriota > Blastocatellia > Pyrinomonadales > Pyrinomonadaceae > QHXN01. Next base: position 3,873 of record JBJMGR010000408.1, read on the forward strand.
GTCGCCTTGTCCGTCTCCCTGCTGAAGACCATCCCCGAGACTTCGCCGATCACTATCTCGGCCGTCGTGTAAATCTGACAACCTTCGACAAGGTGGCCGCCGACGGTTCTGCCCGTGCCGTCGGAGATGGAGATGTGCAGGTGCACGCCGTCCCGCGCGAGCGTCCCGACCAGCGATACGATCTCGAACTTCCCATCGAAGCTGGTCGCTTCACTCTTGTCCGCGAGTCGCAGGCTGGCCTTCTGTAAGCTCCCGACCGTCGTGATGATGAAGCCCGCCCGCAAGCCTCGCTCCTTCGTGAATCTTTCCAACTCCTTCCGCAAGTCCTGCCCCGGACGCAGGCGTAACGCGAAGACCTTCAGCCCGTCCGATTCACCCCGCTCGACCGCGACACTCTGCCCCGCGTCGGCGGCAGTCGCACCCGTCTGAGCGGCCGATCTACTGCCCGCCTGTCCGAACGCACTGTGCGGGAACAGAGTCGGGAGGATGATTAAAGCCCCGAGCATCAACGCGAGGGATAAAGCCACGCGTGCAAGTCTTCTGTCTGCGAATGTCATCCGCGTTCCTCTCACTGTCCGATGTTCTATTGCTGTCTATTATATCGATTAACTCGTCCTGACTACTCGACGATTCGTGCGCGACGAGTCGGGCCGCCGCAAACTTTCCGACGGCCTGCCTCGTATCTTGAATGGTACAATTCGCCGCGCCATGAAGTGTCCGGAATGCACATCAGAGATTGCCGAAGAGAGCCCTTCGTGCCCTAGTTGCGGCGCGGGGCTCGAAGAGGTTGACGCGAAGACGCGTATTCTCCCCGAAGACTCGAAGCCGGATTCGGGACGCCGCATCTCAAGCCCTTCGGGGCCGACCCGCAGGACTCCCGCGCCCTCCAGACAGACCGGCATACACTCGACCACAGACTCGCTCGACCGCGCGCGCTTCGTCGCCGGGACGATTCTCAACGACCGATACCGCGTCGTCGGTCTCCTCGGCCGCGGCGGCATGGGCGAGGTCTACCGCGCCGAAGACCTGAAGTTGGAGCAGCCCGTCGCGCTCAAGTTTTTGCCCGAGTCGCTCTCGTTCGACGGCGCGGCGCTCGCGCGCTTCCACCGCGAGGTGAGGGTCGCGCGGCAGATTTCTCACCGCAACGTCTGCCGCGTCTACGACATCGGCGAGTTCGACGGCCTACACTTCCTCTCGATGGAGTACATACGCGGCGAGGAGCTTTCGTCCGTGCTGAAGCGCTTCGGCCGTCTCCCCGTGGACAAGGCCGTCGAGATTGCGCGGCAGGTCTGCGCGGGACTCGCCGCCGCGCACGACGCGGGCGTGCTGCACCGCGACCTCAAGCCCTCGAACGTGATGATCGACGAGAACGGCAACGTACGCATCACGGACTTCGGGCTCGCGGGGTTGGTCGAAGAGTTCGGCGAAGGCGCTGCGCTCGAAGGCACGCCCGAGTATATGTCGCCCGAACAGCTCAAAGGCAATGAGCTGACGGCGGGGAGCGACATATACTCGCTCGGCCTCGTCATCTACGAACTCTTCACGGGCCACAAGGCTTTCTCCGCGAGCACGCTCAACGACCTGCTGCGCCTGCGCAAGAGCGAGTCACTTCCCGAAAGCCCCTCGCACTACGTGAAGGACTTAGACCCGGTCGTCGAGCGCGTCATAGAGCGCTGCATCGCGACAGACCCGAGGGAGAGGCCCGCCTCCGCACTGCAAGTCGCGGCGGCGCTACCGGGCGGCGACCCGCTCGCCGCCGCGCTCGCCGCCGGCGAAACGCCTTCGCCCGAGATGGTCGCCGCCGCGTCGAAGCAGGGAAGTCTGCGGCCCGCCGTCGCCGTCGCGCTCCTCTCGGGCGCGCTCGTGCTCTTTGCACTCTGCTTCGCGCTCTCGGGCAGCGTATACCTTCACCGCTACGTGCCGCTTGAGAAGACGACGCAGGCTCTACAGGATCGCGCCTGGGAAATCTCTTCGCGCCTCGGCTACTCAGCGGCGACGGATCGCGCGTCGGGCTTCGCGCCGAACGCGGAGTACATCTCTTACGTCCAGCGCGAAGACCGCTCGCCCGCGCGTTGGGAGCCTCTGAAGACGGGACACCCCTCCGGGATTGTCTTCTGGTACAGGCAGAGCCCGCGCTACCTCGAACCTTTCAATCGCGATGAGGTGACGCCCGTTGACCCGCCGCGCACAATCTCGGGCATGGTCGCGCTCACGCTCGACATGCGCGGGCGGCTGCTCGGCTTCGAGGCCGTGCCGCCGCAGGTCGTTGACGCTCAGGCGAGCGCGCCCGCGCCGTTTGAATGGTCGCGCCTCTTCAACGAAGCCGGTCTAGACCCTTCGACCTTCAAGCCCGTCGCGCCCGTATGGGTCTCCCCGCATCCCTTCGACGCGCAGGCCGCCTGGGAGGGGACTTACCCCGGCCAGCCCGACACGAAGCTGCGCCTCGAAGCCGCGTCGTTTCGCGGGCTCCCCGTCTACTTCCAACTCGTCAACCCCTGGAAGCAGCCGATGCGACAGGAGGAGACGCCGCTCCCCGCGCCCGAGAGGATTCTGCAAGCCTTCATCATCGTACTCTTCTTAGTGGTACTCGTCGGCGCGGCGCTGCTCGCGCGCCACAATCTGCGCCTCGGCCGCGGCGACCGAAAGGGCGCGCTGCGTCTCGCGGGCTTCGTCTTTCTTTTGACGAACGTATCGTGGCTCTTCACCGCGCACCACGTCCCTTCGTTCAACGGCGAGTTCTCAAGCTTCATAGAGAGCCTCTCCTTCAGCCTCCTCGTGGGCTGCCTGCTCTGGCTCGTCTACGTCGCCGTCGAGCCTTTCGTGAGGAGGCGTTGGCCGGGGCGGATTATCTCGTGGAATCGTCTGCTCGCGGGCGACTGGCGCGACCCGCTCGTCGGGCGCGACCTACTGCTCGGCGCATTCTTCGGGAGCGCGCTCACGCTCTTGAGCTGCATGCAGATATTCGTCCCGCACTGGCTGGGTATGCCCGCGACGCCGCCCGCGCAGGTGGTCATGAGGGGGCTTCTGGGTTTTCAGTTCGTGCCGAACCTGCTCATCGCGCAGATTCTGAACTCGCTCACGTTCCCGGCCGTCTTCATGTTCCTCGTGCTGCTGCTGACCATCGTGACGCGGCACGAGCGCGTGGCGATAGTCCTCTTCGGGCTCATCTACGCGGCGCTCTATCTGGGCGGGAGTAATATAATCATTGACGCCCCGCTCGGGCTGATAATCTCGGCCACGACCATCTTCATACTCCTGCGCTTCGGAATGCTGACGCTCGTCTTCACGGAGTTCTTCATACTCTTCTTCAGCTTCTATCCCATCACGTCCGACTTCTCCGCATGGTACGCGGGAAGCTCCGCCTTCGCCGCCGCGCTCGGCACCGCGCTGATACTCTACGGCTTCAAGTCTTCGCTCGCGGGCCAGCAAATCTTCAAAGGCTCATTCGTCGGCGACTGAGCACACAGTCAGAACCGCCTGCGGTAGCGGGCGGGTCGCACGTCCCGACAGGCTTACCTCCGTCGGAGCTTGTGACCCATCCGCTACCGCGGGCGGTTCTGACAGATCGCTACCACACGCAATCCCGTACTGCTTGCGCCTATGAAGGCGTCTGCGGCGTCGGCGGCGTTCCGTTCGAGCGTTTAGCGCGCGCGGCGCGTTCGAGCTTCGCGGCATGTGAGAGAGGGGCGCGCGCCGACCATTCAGGCGGCGGCATAACTACTATCGTGCCGAATGATTCAGTCTAACTTGCCCCTCGATGCTATCAATCAACTACCTCGACCGGGTCACCTACGGATAGAACCCCTTCAACTAAAACGGCGCAATACACGCCCGCAAAGGCTTCGTGCGCTTGAGCGACTTTGCGGAAGACCGTCGGGTTGTGTTCGCCTGTGTCCGGGTCGAGTGAGATCATCTTACAGCGCGGGTCGCGCTCCAGCACCGAAACCACCGCCTTCGACCCGAGGCGCAGTCTGCGTCCGACTAGCTCGTCCTCGGAAAAACCGTGTTCCGATGTGAGGTTGAGATAGATGTTAGACCGGAAGCGCCTCTTATCAACCGTGCTGCCCACCTCCTCTTCAATCTGCCTTACGGTTTGAAGACTAATCAGCGACACGGGGCGACAGTCGGTCAGCGCGCGGTCTGAACGCACGAGCGTGAGATGATTTTCACCGCGTAGTCCTTCGCCGAGCATCTCTATCAACGCCGGATCGTCGATGGCGACAACCGTGCCCGAAGGCGTCGAGACATCTAACCTCATCTCTTCCGGGTCGGCATTCGCCGTCGTGACCCCCGGCGCGATACTCATAGCTTCCATCAAGTTCGGCGGTCTCGCTGCCCTCTCCGGATAACGAAACTTCGGACGATAGAGCAGCATCCGTTGCTGTACATTAGCGTTCAGATAAGGAAAACCTTTGCGTGCGCCTGAATTCTTGAAGGCATAGCAGCGGTCGCCGTAAACGCCGGAGAATCCCATGAACGATTCGGCCAGCATCTCGCCGCCCATACTCTTCACAGGGTAGCGCCATAAACTTTCGACGGTTCCAACGATATTCACATCAATCTCCCCTAACCCCGCCCGCACACTACATTGAAACGATATAACGTCCGGCTCACTCGCCCGTCTCCGCGATAGGGTATAGAAAGGCGAGGCATTCGGCAAAACTCTGTGGCGAGAGTTGGGACGTATACGTCTCACCACGGGAGCGGCTCGCCGTCGCGGAAGAAGCCGCCGGTCGGGCCGTCGTCGGGGAGCGTCGCGGCCCATACGATACCGGCCGCGCCTTCGGCGGGCGTGCGCGGCGCGTTGGGGCCGCCCATCTCCGTGGCGACCCAGCCGGGGCAGACGGAGTTCACGAGAATACCGTCTCGCCTCAACTCGTCGGCGAGCATGCGCGTGAGCGCGTTGAGCGCGGCCTTCGAGACGCTGTAGGCGGGCGTGCCTCCGCCCATCGAGGCCAGAGAGCCGCTCTCGCTCGAAACGTTCACGACGCGCCCGCGCACGCCCGCGCGCAGGAGCGGAAGGAATGCCTTCGACACGCGCCAAGCGCCGAGCGTGTTCGTCTCGAACGCCTCGCGCACAATACGGAAGTCCGCGTTCTCGGCACGCTGCCATGTGTCGTAGAGTATGGCCGCGTTGTTCACGAGCACGTCGAGTCTCCCGAAGCGCCCCTCGACCGAGCGCCTCGACTCTTCGACGCTCCTCTCGTCGGTCACGTCCAGACGCACCGCTTGCACCTTCAATCCGTCGCGCGTTAAATCCGCCGCCGCCTCTTCGCCCTTACGCTCGTCGCGCGAGCCCAGTATCACAGTGAACCCGAGGCGCGCGAGTTGCCGCACGACCTCAAGCCCGATGCCACGGTTCGCGCCCGTCACGAGCGCAACGCTCTCGGAATAGTCCTTCATACGTTCTCCAATCCTACTTCGCCAACGCACGCCGCACGCACGCGAAGCCTCGCACCGCGCGGAACCCTTGGGGCCGGTCGTGGACAGTACGCGTTACTTGAAGGCATATTAAGCCGATGAGAAAAGGTCGGCTCGAAGCCTTCAGCGACGGCGTCATCGCTATCATAATCACCATTATGGTATTGGAGCTGAAGATTCCGCACGGCGCGGACTGGGAGGCGATACGCCCCGTCGTCCCCGTCTTCTTCACCTACATCCTGAGCTTCGTCTACCTCGGAATCTACTGGAACAACCACCACCACATGCTATACGTCACAGACCGCGTCAACGGCGGTATTCTGTGGGCGAACATGCATCTGCTGTTCTGGCTCTCGCTTGTGCCCTTCGTCACGGGCTGGATGGGCGAGAACCATTTCGCGCCGCTGCCCACGGCCATCTACGGCGGCGTCATGCTCGCCGCCTCCATCGCATACTACATCCTACAGAGAATGATTATCGCCGAGCAGGGGCCGCACTCGAAGCTCAAGGCGGCCGTCGGAAGAGACGTGAAGGGAAAGCTCTCGCCGCTCATCTACGTCGCGGCGATTGTGTCGGCCTTCGTCAACCAGTGGGTCTCCGAAGCGCTCTACGTGCTTGTGGCGCTGATGTGGCTGATACCGGACAGGAGAATCGAGTCGAAGCTGGACGAGCCCGCGACCCGTTAACAGGGACTCATCCGCACGCGCATCTCTCAGACGTGCGCCGCCCGAGTGCGCCGGTCGTGTAAACCCGCGCACTCGGGCGGCGTGGCTGTCTTAGTCCTCGCGGCCGGGGCTCTGAAGTATCGCGCCCGCCCGCGTCACTCCGCGTCACTGCTCGCAGAAGTTCCGATAGCAGTGCACGATGTCCTGGTTGAACTGTTCGTCGCAACGAGTGTCGAAGCCGAACTGTTCCTGACACTTCTCGTACTGCTTCTGAGTTCTCAGAAGGCAGTCGCTGCACTTCTCGTTGATGTCGGCGGCGCTTGCGGTGCGCGTCGGCAGGGTCAGCGCGAACACAACCGCGAAGAAGACGAGCGCGGCCGAAACGGATGACAGGATTCTCTTCATTCTCATACTCCTTCCGCTAAAGTTAGAGCGAGGGTAAGAATCGGGCAGGGCGTCTCTATAATATGTATCCGTCTGGAAGTCAACGAAATGTTCGGCGCGGCGTGCGCGTGAGTTACCCTAAAAGCTCCGCGACGTTTACGGCGAGCCCCTCGACAGTGTGAGAGCGCGCCTCCGCACCCCTACCGAAGACCTCCGCGCGCCGGTAGATTCCGCCCAAAGGGTCTGAGTAAATCTCCAACCGACCGTCCGGTATGTTCACTAGCCACGCCTCGCCTATCCCCGCCTTTGCGTAGAGCGGAAACTTAACCAAGCGGTCTACGGCCAATGTTGCGTCAGCGACTTCAATCAGGAGCAGCACATCCCCAGGCGTCGGAGTCAGTTCACGGTAATAGTCTTCTCGCCAGCGGAGCAGAGTTAAATCGGGCTGCGGCGCGGAGAACTCGTTAAGACGGATTGGGTCTTGCACGCCTACGATGAAAGTACCACCGAAGAGACGGCCGAGAAGAGCATTCAGAAACTTGACGCACGCGGCGTGGGTATTGCCGATGGGCGACATTTCAAAAATCTCCCCTTCGATGAGTTCAAGGCGGACATCCGGTGGAAAGATGCCCGCCTCACCCATGCGCTCGTACTCGTCAGCGGTGATCCAACGCTTAGCCAACCCGCGCGACATAAGTTTCACTCTTCCTCTTCGGCCCTTATCCTTCCTTCGGCGCGGGCCTGCTCGACTATCTTCTGGGCTATCTGGCCGGGGACTGGGTCGTAGTGCGAGAACTCCATGTGGAAGGTGCCGCGTGCGGCCGTGATGGAGTTGAGCTTGGATTGATAGTCCAGCATCTCCGACATCGGAACCTGCGCCTTCACGACCTGATTCTTGCCGCGCATGTCCATGCCCTGCACGCGGCCGCGGCGCGAGTTTAAGTCGCCCATGATGTCGCCGCTCGCCTCGACGGGCGCGACGACCTCGACGTTCATTATCGGTTCGAGAATCGTCGGCTTCACCTTCTCGACCGCGTTGCGGAAAGCCTTTCGCCCGGCGGCACGAAAACTATGCTCGTCGGAGTCAACCGTGTGATACGAGCCGTCTACGAGCGTGACTTTGAAGTCCACGAGCGGGTAGCCCGCTATCGCGCCGGTCGAAGCGGCCTCCACGATCCCTTTCTCAATCGCGGGGCGGAACTGCTGCGGGACGGAGCCGCCGAAAATCTTATCCTCGAAGATGAAGCCGCCGCCGCGCGGCAAGGGCTCGAAGACGACCTTGCAGTCGCCGAACTGCCCGCGCCCGCCCGTCTGCTTCTTGTGTCGGCCCTGCACCTCCGCGCGCGCCGTGATGGTCTCCTTGTATGGAACCTTCGGCGGGTGCAGAGCGACCTCGACGTGGTAACGGTTCTTCAACTTCTCGACGACGGTCTCGATGTGCAACTGTCCCGAGCCCGAGAGCAGGAACTCTTTGGTCTGCGCGTCGCGGTCGAAGTGCAAGGAAGGGTCTTCTTCGAGAATCTTGTGGAGCGCGACCGAAATCTTCTCCTCGTCCTGCCGCGACTTCGGCTCGATTGCAAACGAGATGGCGGCCTCGGGGTACTCGATGGGGTCGTAGACGACGGGAGAGTTCTTGTCCGAGAGGGTGTCTCCGGTCTGCGTCTCCTTGAGCTTGACGACGGCGACGATGTCGCCCGCGCTCGCCTCGTCGATCTTGTCGAGCTGCTTGCCCTGCATCGAGTGTAGCTGGCCGAGACGCTCGGCCGCGCCGCGCGTCGTGTTCTGCACGGTCGCGTCCGACTTGACCCTGCCGCTGATAATCTTCATCACGTTGATGCGGCCCGCGAAGGGGTCTGCGACCGTGCGGAAGACGTAGGCCGAGAAGGGCTCGTCTTCGTGATAGCCGCGCGTCACTTCCGCAGCGCCCTCGTCGAGGCTCGCCTTGCCGTGCTCCTGCGTGTGCGTGTCGGGGGCGGGCGCATAGTCGACGATGCCGTCGAGTAGCTGTTGCAGTCCCGCAAGGTTCAGAGAAGAGACGACGAAGACGGGGCAGAGGCGCGAGGCGGCGATGGCCTTGCTGATGTTCGGGACGATGTCCTCTTCAGGAAGAGTGCCCGCCTCGAAATACTTCTCCATGAGCGCGTCGTCGGA
>JBJMGR010000409.1:0-5653 GCA_045807805.1 Pyrinomonadaceae bacterium
AACATGCGCTCCATGTATGCGACGTACTCGACGCGTATGGACTGGGCCGCAGCCTCGTCGCCGCGCGTGAGCGCCTCTGCGTAGGCGCGGCTGAAGAGCCAGTCCATGTTATCGACGGTGACGGGGTGAATCTGATAGCCGCGCTCGCGCAGGAACTTCTCGACCGCCGACTTCGCCTCCGGGTTCGGCCCCGTGTTCAGATACGGATAGCTGAAGTAACGCACCTTCAGGCCGCGCTCGGCCGAGAGCTTCGACAGAAGCTGGTCGCCGCGCACCACGTTCGCCTCGAACTCCTCGACTGAAGTTCCGTAGAGGCTCATGTGGTTCGCAGTCTCGTTGCCCAACTCGTGCCCGGCCGCGAGCCATTCGCGCAAGGCCCCGACGCGCGCCTCGTCCCGCGCGCCGCCTTCGCGATAGAGCCGCGCCTCGTTGACGAAGGCGAGCGCTCGCGCGCCGTTCGCGTCGAGCGAGCGCAGGAGCTTACGCGACTTGTTCGCGAGCAGCCGCGCGTCGTAGATGTTGCCGGGGAAGTTCACGAACGTGACCGCGACCTCTCTATGCTCGCCGCTCGGCGCGGACGGCGCGGACGCGCGCCCGACGCGTGTGAAGGCGCTCGACGCCACGAACGCCACACACGCACTCAGCGTGAGTACCACGACGGCCGCGAGCGGTGTGCGCGCGAGAGCCCTCGTGTCGAGTGAGTCCGATTCGAGCTTCACTAATCTCCGTATTCGTCTCATAAGCGATCCCCCGTCGGCCGCGACGGCGAGCGCCGTCGTCTCTATAAAATTTCTCGCGCGCAGTTGTTCGAGCGCGGCGAGCGAGCGCGCGTAGAGCAGTACGTCGCCCACGCAAAGGACGGCCGCGTCGTCGCACGCGTACTCGCGCTCGTCGCGCGCGCGCCGCGATACCCACCAGACGGCCGGATGGTAGAAGAGCAGAGTCTCGGCCGCCGTCTGCAAAAGGTTGACGAGATAGTCGTAGCGCCGCACGTGTGCGAGTTCGTGCGCGATGACGGCTTCGAGCTGCGCGGGCGTGACTGTCTTTCCTCGTCACCAGCGGTGGTATGCGGGGTGGCCGGGCTTGACGGCGACGAAGGTTCCACGGCAGGTGGCCGTGACTTTGCCTCCGGCGTTGATTGTGGCTTCGACGATGGCGCGGTCTTCTCTGGACTCGACGACGCGCGCGGAGATGTGTAAAGGCGCGTCGGTCGGCGTGGGCCTGTGGAGTTTGACGGAGTAGTCGGCGGTGACCGTGCAGGGCGGGCTTTCGAGACCGCCCTTTCGCATGAGGTGGTATGCGGCCGTCCAGTTCGAGTGGCAGTCGAGCAGCGTGCCCGCGATGCCGCCGCTGAGCATGCCGGGGAACGACTCGTGATGCGGCTCGGGTTGCCAGTCGCAGACGACCTCCTCGCCGTCGTCCGAGGGGAGGCTCCGTATGCGCAGGCCCTTCTCGTTCGAGGGGCCGCAGCCGAAGCATGCGTTGTGCGGCGCGTATCGCTCTTGAAGACTTTTCATAAGTGAAGTAAGCAGTAAGCAGTAAGCAGTGAGCAGTCGTGTACCCACGGTGGGCGTCGAGCGCGTGCAGTCTTAAACTGCTCACTGCTCAACGCTCACTGCTCACTAATCAACCGGCGGGTCGGACGCGTCGGCGGGCTTGCCCTTGTGGTCTGCGGCGCGCATCGTGCCCGTCTCGTCGAGGAAGAAGGAGAGGCGGCCCGACTTGCCGTACTCCTTCGGCGTGGCCGTCACGCCGAACTTCTCGCCCGAGGCGTTGACCTCTATCCGGTAGCCCATGCCTTCGGCAAAGCCCTTGTCGAGAATCTTCTCGGCGACGAGTTCTTCGAGCGTGCCGAAGCGCTCCTTCTTCTTCTCGTCCTTGAAGGTCTCCTCGGCGTTCTGTATCTCGTAGAGCGTGTAGGTTGCCATCGTCTCGCCCGAGAGCACTGGCGCGTCGCGCGCGCCGACCATGAGGGCGAGCGCGTAGGCTTGTAGCATCGAGACGGGGACGCGCATCTCGTGTATGACTGCGTCGCCCTCGTTCGTCGTCTCGAAGGAGGCCGCCTCGGGCGGCACTTCAAGTTGCGCGAGCAGCGTGCGAACTAAAGGGTCTGTGCTCGCGCCCGAGCGTCGCTTCGTCTCCTCCACGGTCGAGCGCATCAAGGCGTCGGAGATGAATGCCTGCACGAGCTTCTGCGGAGCCTGCCAGCCTGTCGAGTCGCGGTAAGAGTCCGTTGCGGCGAGCGTGCGGCGCGCGGCGTAGGAGTCAACGACGTGGCGCACGGCCTTCGCATCCTCGCCCATAACGAGGAAGCGGTTGATGAAGGTGTAGGAGAGGCCGCCCGGCGTGTGTATATCGAAGCCCTCGCGTCTCTCGGTCTGCGCGGCCCGGTCGCCGAATGGGACGACGCCGAGCGCGACGAGGACGCGCGGCAGAATCTTCTGAACCTTATCGGCGTCCTTGAGCGTGACGATGACGACCGGGCCAGCCTCCGACTCCTTCTCCTCCTCCTTCTTGCGCGAGCGGCGTCGCCCCGGCATCAGGCCGAGGTCGTTCGCGTCGAGTGGCATGCTGAAGGCGACCTCGTTGCCGAGCGAGGGTATGAGGTCTTCCTTGAACTTGAAGCCGAAGAGTTTCTCAATCGCCGCGACGGCCTCGTCGGGCGTCGGCGGCTTCGGTGCGTCGGCGTCTACGGCCGTCGGTCCTCCGGCGTCGCCCATCATCACCCCGGCGACGCTGTAGGAGGCGAGCGGGCCGAGCGAGGCCGTGCCGAGCGTAGAGGTGTAGAGCTGCTCCCAGTCGAGCGAGGTTGTGAAGAAGATGTCCGCGTCGGCGGGCGCTACCTCGGCGGCCTCGGCCGTGACGGGCGGCCCCGCGATGAAGTTCGGAAAGAACGGGAGGACGTTGACGCGCCCGTCGGGGCTGTTCTCGACCGCGAGACGAAGCGCGAGCGTGCCGCCGTCGAGCCGCACGCCGAGCGCGAACGCGCCGGGTATGCGCGGCATGCCGCCCCAAAGGCTTCGCATCACATTGCCCATCCCTGAGACTGCTATCTGCTCTTCCGAAGGCTTCACAATCTCAATCGTCGAGGGTATTGCGACGGCACCCTCGCCGCTACCTTCGCCCTCGTCCTCTTCGGAAGTGGAAATCTCCTCCGGCGTCGGCTCGGGCGTCGGCGTCACTTCCCTCGCCGTCTGTAACTCCGCGGGCGCTATGACGGCCACCTCTGTCGTCGTCTCACTCTTCATCGTGACCGTCGGCCCCGGCGTCACGCCGCCCTGCGTGCCGTCCGTCTGCGAGAGTCTCGTGAAGCCCTGAATCGTCACGCCCGTGTCCACGTAGACGAAGAGCGAGTCTGAGGCGAAGCGCGTGCGCGCGGACTGAAAGCGCGCGCTGTCGGCGAGCGCGGGAGCCGTCTCTTCGCCGCGAAGTCGCTTGAGCGAGAGAGCCCCTTCCGAAGAGATGATGAGTCGGCCCACGCGCCTGATTGTGTAGTCGGGCGCGGCCGCCTTCGCCTCTGGCTTCTGCGCGCGCGCGCCCTGCTGCGGCGGATGATGCTCGGACGAATCCTTCGGCCCCTTCACAGACATGTAAGCCTTCAACTGCGCTTCGGCAAACTGCCTGTACTTCGGCTCGAAGGCCGCGGCGTCCCGTGCCGTCGGGAACTCCAACGCGAGCAGCGCCTCGGGCACGCGCGGGCGCGCGGCCATGAAGAGCATCACGGCGCGCGTCTCGGCCAACGGCTCGTAGTTCTCCGTGATGAACGCGATGAGGTCTGTCACGGGCTTCGTCTCCGTCTCGCCCATGAGCTTCATCCCCGCGACCGCCGTCTTCAACTCCGAAGCCTGTGCGAGTGTGCCGATGTGGCGTAGCTCGGCGTAAGCGCCGTATGTGTCTGCCCCGACCAACTCTTCAAGCGTGCTGTCCGACTCGGGCGCGCGGCGCTGCTCGTCCGCGTCCGGCGCGCGCGGCGCGACGGCGTTGCTCGCGGGCGGGCGCTCGTCAGCGTTTATGACGGGCTGCGACGCCGACGGGGCGGATGACGGCTGCGCAGGCTGTGCCTGCGCGGGGACGTTGCGCGGCGCGACAGGGCGCGTTCGCTGCGTCGAGCGCGAGTGTGCGCGTGTGCGACGCCGCTGCGCATGAGAAGCGGGAGCGGCGATGGAGAGAAGGAGCGCCGCGAGGACGAGCGGCTTGAGGCTCTTGAAAATTTTTGGGGGCTTCATATCTTCGGAGAACTTTGGCGCGCGCCGTCGGGGGGGGCGCCGGGCTGAGCTTACCTGCGGTCGCGGCCGGGGTTCGGGCCGCATCTTCGTAGCGAAGGCGATTGTAACTCACACGCGCCCCGATGTAACTGTGTATCGCTCGGCGTGTGCGGCTTGTACTCCGACAGGCGCGGCCGCGCGTTTGACAACGCCCGCGCGCGGCGGCGAAACTCTCAGGCGCTCCCCTTCTCTTCCAAGGTAAAGCGAGGCAAAACTTCCATTATGAACAGACGCCTTTTCGCCGCGCTCGCGCTCTTCGCGGCGCTCTTCGCCGCAAGCGCTTGCACGACCGTCCCGACGAACAACAACCAGGCGGCCGCGAGTCCAACGCCCGCAACGCAGGCCGCGAGCTTCCCGGCCGAATTGAAGCCCGCGCTCGACTCCGTCACGTCCGACGACATCCTGCGCCACATCAAGACGCTCTCCTCGGACGAGTTCGAGGGGCGCGGCCCCGGCACGAAAGGCGAGGAGCTTTCGGTCAAGTACATCACCGAGCAGTTCCAGCGCCTCGGCCTCAAGCCCGGCAACCCCGACGGCACGTACGTCCAGAAGGTTCCGCTCGCGGGCTTCCGCTCCGAGCCCGACGCGACCTTCAAGGCTGGCGGCAAGGAGATGCACCTTGAGAACCTCAAGGACTACGTCGCCGTCTCGCGCCGCTACGAAGAGCAGGTCAACGTTGACGACTCGGACATAGTCTTCGTCGGCTACGGCGTCTCGGCGCCCGAGTACGGTTGGGACGACTACAAGGGGCTCGACGTTAAAGGCAAGACCATCGTCATGCTCATCAACGACCCGGCCGTGCCCGACCCCTCGAACCCCTCGAAGCTCGACCCGAACGTCTTCAAGGGCGACGCGATGACCTACTACGGCCGCTGGACTTACAAGTACGAGGAGGCTTCGCGCCGCGGCGCGGCCGCCTGCATCATAGTCCACGAGGAAGGCCCGGCCGGTTACGGCTTCAAGGTCGTCGCGGACAGTTGGGGGCGCGAGAACTTCGACATCGTCTCGGCCGACAAGAACGCCTCTCGCGTCGGCGTCGAGTCCTGGATAACCTTAGACCGCGCGAAGGAGCTTTTCGCCGCCTCGGGTCAGGACTTCGACGCTCTACATAAGGCCGCGACGACGAAGGAGTTCAAGCCGGTCGCCTTGAACGCGAAGGCCACGTTCCACGTCAAGAACACTCTGCGCACGATTGACTCGCAGAACGTCATCGCGAAGCTCGAAGGCACTGAGCCGACGCTCAAGAACGAGTACGTCGTCTACACGGCGCACTGGGATCACCTGGGCCGCGACGACAAGGCTCAGGGCGACCAGATTTTCAACGGCGCGATTGACAACGCTTCGGGCGTAGCCTCGGTGCTCGAAATCGCGGAGGCGTTCACGAAGCT